>CAKZXZ010000145.1 GCA_937883775.1 uncultured Paracoccaceae bacterium | reverse complement strand
CGATCCGGCGCGCCCAGCGAAACTGCCGACGTGAAATAATAAACAACCTGCGCCAGAACCCGCGCCCAGTTGATCGAGTTCACACCCGCCAAACGCACGCCGTCGCGAAAGTCGAAATCGTTGAACATGTCCTTCACGGCGGCCTGACAGGTGTCAAAATCCCCTTCAATCGCCAGCGCATGCACGTTGGCTTCCGACGGCGTCGTCATCTGGCGGCGCTGCACCTCAGAGACCCGACCATTCGGGAACAGGATAAACACATCGACCGCGTCCAGCCCCCGGAACGCCTCTATCGCGGCCGACCCCGTGTCGCCCGATGTCGCGCCCACAATCGTCACGCGCTCACCCGAGCGGGTCAAAGCCGCCTCGAACAATTGCCCGATCAGCTGCATAGCGAAGTCTTTGAACGCCAAAGTCGGACCGTGGAACAACTCAAGCAGATAATGGTTCTGCCCGATCTGCACCAAAGGCGCGCGGGCATCGTGACCGAAGCCTGCATAGGCGCGCGCGATGATGTCGGTGAACTCGGCATCGGTGAACGTGTCGCCGATGAAAGGCCGCATGATGCGGTAGGCGACCTCTTCGTAAGACAGCCCGCGCAGCGCCGCGATGTCGGCGGCACTGATCTTTGGGATTTCCTCGGGCACATACAGGCCCCCATCGCGGGCCAGACCGGTCAGCATCGCCTCTTCAAAACTCAAAACAGGCGCGGTGCCGCGGGTCGAAATATAGCGCATTGTCGTCTTAGCCTCTTATCGTCGTTCGCCTGATACGCGAGACAAGAAACGCTGTCATCCCCAACCAGACAGCCGCCAGCGAAAACCACGTGACGGCATAATTCAGGTGATCGTTCGGGATCGCGCTGCTGTCTACTGGCAGGGGCGTCACAGACGGGTCCGTTTGCGTCGCCGCGATGACAAGTACAGGTTCCGTGCCCAGCGCAGCGGCCAGCGTCTCCACATCGCGGGAAAACCAGATATTGGCGTCCAGATCATTCTCGGGGGTGTAGCTGTCGATTTCATCCGGCCAATGCAGATTGCCCCGGATCGTCACCTCTCCGGTGGCGCGCGCGGCGTCCTTGGCCTCAAGCGGAATGAACCCTTGGTCCAGCAGGATCCGGCGCCCTTCGGTCTCAAACGGGACGATCAGACGGTAGCCGGGACCCACCCGTTTGACCGACACCAGAACCGGGATTTCGGGACGTCCAATCGTGCCGGTCAACTCAACCGGCGCATAGCGATCCGCCTCTGGGTCCGGATCAACTGGGAGCGCAATTGCGGGGCCGCTGATCTGGGCGTCGATCTCTGCCAGAATACCTTGCTTCCAGTCCAGCCGCTGCATCTGCCAGACCCCCAGTGCGATCAGAATAGCCGCACCGATAAAGCCAAGCAGCAGTGGAAAGATCAGGCGAGCCGTCATGATACCCCCAAGTGAAAAGCGCGGAAGCTGAGCCTCCGCGCCTTTGAAATCATGTCATCGGTGAGAGGCTTATATGCCCCAGATATAGACAGCCGCGAACAGGAACAACCACACCACGTCAACGAAGTGCCAATACCAGGCAGCGGCCTCGAACCCGACGTGTTTTTCCGCTGTGAAATGACCCGCACGAACCCGCAGGTAGCACACAAACAGAAAGATCGTACCGATGATGACGTGCAGACCGTGAAAGCCCGTTGCCATGAAGAAGTTCGAGAAGAACTTATCTTCGCCAAAAACCCAGTCCTGTTCGACCAGCAGATAGCGGTATTCATAGCCCTGCAGGAATGTGAAGAAGACGCCCAGAATGACCGCAGCTAGCAGGCCCATTTCCACGTCCTTACGGCTTTCGTTGTGCACCAGCGCATGGTGCGCCCAGGTCACCGCGCAGCCCGACAAAAGCAGGACCAGCGTGTTGATAAGCGGCAGGTGGAAAGCATCGACCTGATAGAACTCGGGCGGGATGTATGTCGAGCCGATATATTCGTCCATTGGGTAAAGCGCGTGCTTGAAGAACGACCAGAACCAGGCAGCAAAGAACATCACTTCGGACATCACGAACAGGATAAACCCGTAACGCAGACCAATGCGCACCGCTGGCGTGTGATCGCCTTGCTGGCTTTCCGTCACAACATCCGACCACCAGCCGAACATCACGTAAAGCACGGCGACAAAGCCCATCAGGAACATCCAGGGGCCAGAGCCGTGCATCCAGAGGACGGCACCGAAAAGCATGACAAACGCCCCGACAGACGCGATGAGCGGCCAGGCCGAAGGGCTCAGGATGTGGTAATCGTGGTTCTTAGCATGTGCCATGGTCTGTTCCCTGGTCCTTGATTAGTTCACGGCCCCATCCGAAGGGACCGCCAGCTGCGCTGTGTCCTCGGGGAGGTCAATTTCGTAGAAGGTGTAAGACAGCGTGATGTGCTTGGCGAACTTCGCCTCACGGTCGTCGATGATTTCGGGATCCACGAAGAAAGTGACCGGCATTGTCACGCGCTCTCCGGGAGCAAGCAGTTGCTCTTCAAAGCAAAAGCAGTGGATCTTGCTAAAAAATGCACCCGCTGCATAGGGGGCCACGTTATAGCTTGCGGACCCGGCGACAGGCCGATCCGTCGGATTGTATGCCTCATAAAAGGCCAAACCGGTCTCGCCGATGCGAATCTCCATCTCGCGCTGCATGGGCTTGAATTCCCATGGCATGTCGCGCTCAAGCGATGCATCAAAGCGGATTTTGATCGTCTGATCGAGGATCGTCTCGCTACCGCTTTCGGCCACGTTCGTCGCACCGCCATACCCGGTGACGCGGCAGAACCAATCGTAAAGCGGCACGGATGCCCAAGCGAGGCCGCCCATCAGCACCACAACGCCAACGGTCTGCGCGAGTGTCTTTTGCTTGCCTTCCAGTCCCAGCATCAATTGCCCTCCTCAGGGATCATGTGCGGCCGGGCGACATGGTCAAAGCCTTCAAGCGGCTGGCCTGTGGTCACTTTTACGACCGTCAGGCCAAATACAATGCCAACCAGCCCAATAAGAACAACCGCAAGGGACAAATTACGCCCAAAGCGGCGTTCATGCAGTTCGTGATCTTTCGAGAACGCCATCACCAACCTCCAAAGCCAAAGGGTGCCAATGCCGGGGTCACCAACAACGCACCAAAATGCAGGAAAAGGTAGAGCAGTGAAAACTTAAAGAACGCTTTCTCGGTCTTGTAGTGATCGAATTCCGCTTGCGCTTCATCGCGGCGCCAAATCTCGATCGCGCCTTTGATGAACCACGCATTCAGGGCAATCGCAATCGCCAGATAGATCGGTCCGGCAATCGCGGTCAGACCAAGACCGACAGCGACAGGCGCCAACAAAAGCGTGTAAATCAGGATGTGGTTCCGGGTCGTGCGGCGCCCGTGGGTCACTGTCAGCATCGGCACACCTGCATCGTCATAGTCAGACTTCATGAACAGCGCCAACGCCCAGAAATGCGGCGGCGTCCACATGAAAATGATGGCAAACATCAGCACCGCTTCAAGCGAAACGGTCCCGGTGACGATGGCCCAGCCGATCACAGGCGGGAAAGCACCCGCCGCGCCGCCGATGACGATGTTCTGCGGGGTCGAGCGTTTCAGCCACATCGAATAAACGACAGCGTAAAAGAAGATAGTGAAGGCCAGCAGACCTGCCGCCAGCGCATTCGTCGCAAGCCATAACAGCACTACCGAAAAGCCCGAAAGCGCCAAGCCAATCGCAAGTGCATCCCCCGAAGTCACCTTACCCGCCGGAATGGGCCGCTTTTGTGTGCGGCGCATGATGCGGTCGATATCGGCGTCCCACCACATGTTCAACGCGCCCGAGGCCCCTGCCCCAATGGCCACGAACAAGATACCGCAAAACGCAAGGAACGGGTGGATTGTCCCAGGGGCGACCAAAAGGCCAACCAGCGCCGTGAA
This sequence comes from uncultured Paracoccaceae bacterium, assembly GCA_937883775.1. Classification (GTDB taxonomy): domain Bacteria; phylum Pseudomonadota; class Alphaproteobacteria; order Rhodobacterales; family Rhodobacteraceae; genus JAHTBL01. Next base: position 45,189 of record CAKZXZ010000145.1, on the reverse strand, counting down.
GACCACAAGGGACATCACGCGGGGCTTGAGCAGCGCGAAGAAATCGCTGAATTGCGCATCTCCGGTCTCTGGCTTGTTAATGCTGGTATCGGTCATTTTGCGTCCTGGCTTTTGGCTGAATGGGGCGGACGATGCCGCCCCGTTTGGCTTTTCAGCTGATTTTACTCGGCAGAGGCAATGTCGATGCTGCGCGGGGTGCCGGCGAATTCTTCAATCGCGCCGTCCAACCACTCGGCATAGACCTCTTCGCTGACCACTTTCACGGTGATCGGCATATAGGCATGGTCCTTTCCGCACAGCTCAGAGCACTGGCCGAAATAGATGCCTTCCTTTTCGGCCGCGAACCACAGCTCGGCCAAGCGACCGGGCACCGCATCTTGCTTGACGCCAAAGGCCGGGATCGTCCACGAATGGATCACATCTCCGCCGGTAACCTGCATCACGACCGTCTTGCCAACGGGTACGACAACGGCGGTGTCTGTCGCCAGCAGATAGGCCTGATCTTCATAGCCGTAATCCGCCAGTTCATCGCGGGCCAGCATGAAGCTGTCGAATGCAAATTCGTGATCGACGTATTCATAGCCCCAATACCACTGGTATCCGGTCACCTTGATGGTGATGTCTGCCTCGGGGATTTCCTGCTGTTTGAACAACACCGGCAACGAGAACGCGCCGATGAACATCAATATAATGATCGGCACCACGGTCCAGGTGACCTCAATCGCAGAGTGGTGTGTGAAGGTTGCTGGTGTCGGGTTGGTGCGGCGGTTGTAGCGCACCATCACGATAACAAGCAGCGCTGTGACGAAGATGGTGATGATCGTGATAATCACCAAAAGCATCCCGTCGAGCCATTGCAGGTCGCGTGCAAGCTCGGTCGCGGCAGGCTGAAAGCCGATGCCGCGCTCAATCGGCTGACCGATCACTTCGAGATCTTGCAACGCATCTTGAGCAGCCGCGCCGCCCGCTGCGCCGAAGGCTGTCAGAAAACCGGTCAGACCGGCACATTTCATCATCAATCGCATGTATGTTTCCCATCGGTTGCGGGTGTAGATCACCCATCGTGACGGAGGCCTCGTCTGCGAGGCGGAATCCCGTTGTATTCAGCGCTCTGTGAACCATATTCTAGAGTGCAGAACAAGATTGTCCCTTGCGGCAAACGGACGCTTTCTTTGATCTAGATCAAATGCTCAGACGGCGCACAGAAACGAAGGAAACCCTATGAAGACCGACTTATTTCGCCCGTTTGAGACCTATCTGGACCCCGATCAGGCCTTGGCAGCGCTGCGCCAGGCGACCGCAGGCGCAGATGATGGGGAACTTTTTCTAGAACGGCGTCGGTCGGAAACAATTTCGTATGATGATGGCCGCGTGAAAACCGCCAGTTACGATGCATCCGAGGGATTCGGATTGCGCGCCGTCTGCGGCGAGGTGGCGGGCTATGCCCATTCCTCCGAGATTAGCGAAAGCGCATTGCTGCGTGCGGTGGGCACAGCACGTTTGGCGGTTGGCGATGGCGGCGGCACGCTGGCAGCGGGGCCTGTGGCGACGAACCAAAAGCTCTACGGCGACGACAACCCGATGGAGGCATATGAGTTCCCCGTCAAAATCGACCTGCTGCGCGAGATTGACGCCTATGCACGCGGCCTTGATAAGCGCGTTGTGCAGGTCTCGGCCTCCCTTGGGGCGTCGATGCAAGAAATCGAAATTCTGCGCCCCGATGGCGCTCGTGTCATGGACGCACGACCGATGTCGCGGCTCAACGTATCGGTGATTGTCGAGCATAACGGCAGGCGCGAAAGCGGCGGGACAGGCGCGGGTGGCCGCGACGGACTGGCACGTTTGATGACGCCCGATCATTGGCAACCGGCGATCCGCGAAGCACTGCGCATTGCTTTGGTGAACCTCGAAGCAGAACCAGCACCCGCCGGTGTCATGGATGTGGTCCTGGGCCCCGGATGGCCGGGCATCTTGCTCCACGAGGCTGTGGGGCACGGGCTGGAAGGTGATTTCAACCGCAAAGGATCCTCGGCCTTTGCTGGGCTTATGGGGCAACAGGTTGCTGCCAAGGGCGTCACAGTTTTGGACGACGGCACGATCCCGGATCGCCGCGGTTCGATCACGGTAGATGATGAAGGCACGCCCTCTGCCAGGAATGTTCTGATCGAAGATGGCAAGCTGGTCGGCTACATGCAGGACCGCCAGAACGCCCGGTTGATGGGCGTGGCGCCCACCGGCAACGGGCGGCGCCAAAGCTATGCGCATGCGCCGATGCCACGAATGACCAACACCTACATGCTGGGCGGCGACGCAGCCCCTGCGGATATTCTGGCCAATCTTAAAGATGGGATCTATGCGGTGGGCTTTGGCGGGGGGCAGGTCGATATTACGAATGGCAAATTCGTGTTTTCCTGCACCGAGGCCTACCGCGTCAAGAACGGCAAAGTGGGCGCGCCTGTCAAAGGAGCCACTTTGATCGGCGATGGTGCCACAGCCCTGCGCGAGATCCGCGCGATCGGCAATGACATGGCGCTGGATCCGGGTATCGGCAATTGCGGCAAGGCAGGCCAATGGGTGCCGGTAGGGGTAGGCCAACCGACGCTGATGATCGGCGGGCTGACGGTTGGAGGCTCGGCCGCCTAGGTAGGTTAGGCCGGTTTTGCGCCTGCTTCGCAGTCGCCACGCGCGGTTTTGCTTTGCAAACCCGCGCTGCCTCCGGCGGGGATATTTTAAAAAAGCGAAAGACCGGATCGCACCGGGCATCGGTTTACGCCTTGTTAACCGACTTGCAGATATACCTGATTCTGCAAGAGACGGAGCAACGGATGACCGAAGAACACCTTTCTTCCTTTCACCCCCCACTCCCACCCACCACGGAAGATATGCAGGTTTCGTGGCTCCGTCTTTTGCGCTCACGTCGGGTTGGCGTGACCACTTTTTTCCGGCTTTTAAATGAACATGGCAGCGCAGAGGCCGCACTTGAAGCGTTGCCGGAAGTCGCCCGTGCTGCCGGTGTGCAGAAGTATTGCGTGTGTCCCGAAGGCGTTGTTCACGCCGAACTGAAAGCGGGCCAAAAGGCCGGGGCGCGTCTGATCCGGTTTGGCACGGCAGACTATCCGCCCGCCTTGTGCGACATCCCCGATCCGCCACCGCTTTTGTGGGCCATCGGCGATCTCAGCTTGCTGCACAAACCCATGGTCGCGCTGGTTGGCGCGCGCAATGCGTCGTCCTTGGGCACACGGATGGCCAAATCACTGGCCAAAGGCCTTGGCGAGGACGGGTTCACGGTTGTCTCGGGGTTGGCGCGCGGGGTCGACACCGCCGCACACCATGCCGCCCTTGAGACCGGCACAATCGCTGTGCAAGCCGGCGGCGTTGACGTTCTATATCCGGCCGAGAACGCGGAATTGGCCCAGCAGATCGGCAAAACAGGTCTGCGCCTCTCTGAACAACCCATGGGCCTGCAGCCCATCGCGCGACATTTCCCGAAACGCAACCGGATCATTTCCGGCTTGTCGCAAGCAGTCGTGGTGGTCGAAGCAGCTGCGAAATCAGGCAGTTTGATAACCGCGCGCAATGCCCTTGACCAAGGGCGGGATGTTTTGGCCGTGCCTGGGCATCCGTTCGATGCGCGCGCCTCGGGATGTAATATGTTGATCCGGGACGGCGCGACATTGGTGCGCGGCAGCGCCGACGTGATCGAGGCTGTGCAGCGTCCGGCCGCGCCAGAACTTCCGCTTGATCCGACCCCCGAACCGTCGCCACAGCCGCGCCGCAGCCTGCAACAGACCGCGACCCTTCATTCAGAGATACTGGCGCGCATCGGTCCGTCCCCGGTTGCCGAGGACCAATTGATCCGCGATCTTGCAGCGCCCGCACAATCGGTGGCCCCGGTGCTGGTCGATCTGGAAATGAACGGCCTCATTGAACGGCAGGCCGGTGGTTTGTTGGCCCGGGTTCTGACCCAGAAATAGGTTCATTTCTCACGTATGTGCCAAGGCTGATTGACAAGCTTCAATCCTACCCCACATCTTGCGCGACCAGTGTCCCCAAGTTGAGTCGCGAGGAAATTCATGCCCGTTGTCGTCGTCGAGTCCCCGGCTAAGGCCAAGACAATTAACACTTATCTGGGTTCCAACTATACCGTACTGGCGTCTTATGGGCACGTCCGCGACTTGCCTCCGAAAGACGGATCGGTCGATACAGACCACGAATTCGACATGAAATGGGAGATCGCGAGCGACAGCAAAAAACATGTCAAAGCGATTGCCGATGCGCTGGCCGATGACCCTGAACTGATCCTCGCCACCGACCCCGACCGTGAAGGCGAGGCGATCAGCTGGCACCTGCAAGAAGCGCTCACGAAGCGCAAATCGATCAAGAAAGACACCCCGGTCAGCAGGGTCGTATTCAACGCGATCACCAAGACCGCCGTGACCGAGGCGATGCAAAACCCCCGGCAGGTCGATATGGAACTGGTCGAGGCTTATCTGGCCCGCCGCGCGCTGGATTATCTGGTGGGGTTCAACCTGTCGCCCGTGCTGTGGCGCAAACTGCCCGGTGCGAAATCCGCAGGCCGCGTGCAGTCGGTCTGCCTGCGCCTCATCGTTGAGCGCGAGATGGAGATCGAGGCGTTCAACGCCCGCGAATACTGGTCCGTCAAAGCAGCGCTGAAATCGGCACGCGGGCAGGTGTTTGATGCCCGCCTGACGGTGCTGGGTGGCAAGAAGCTCGACAAGTACGACATCGCCAATAGTACCGCTGCCGAATTGGCCGTCAAAGCCATCGAAAGCCGCGATCTGTCTGTCACGCGTGTCGAAGCAAAGCCAGCCAACCGCAACCCGTCTGCGCCGTTTATGACGTCGACTTTGCAACAGGAAGCCTCTCGCAAATTCGGTTTCGGGGCGCGCCAAACGATGAGCACGGCCCAGCGCCTTTATGAGGCCGGCTATATCACCTACATGCGGACGGACGGGATCGACATGGCGCCCGAGGCCGTGACCGCCGCGCGCGACGCCATCACAGATCGCTACGGCAAGGACTACGTTCCCGCCAAGCCACGGATTTACAAGAACAAAGCCAAGAACGCGCAGGAGGCTCACGAATGTGTGCGACCCACCGATATGACCGTGTCTGCGGCCGAACTGAAAGTGTCAGAACCCGATCAGCGCAAGCTTTATGACCTGATCTGGAAACGCACCTTGGCCAGCCAGATGGAAGCCGCCCGGATGGAGCGGACAACGGTGGATATCGGCTCGGCGGATGAACAGGTCAGCTTGCGTGCAACCGGTCAGGTCGTTCTGTTTGATGGCTTCATGAAGGTCTATGAAGAAGGCCGCGACGATGATGTCGTGGATGATGATGACAAGCGTCTGCCGCAGCTGGCTGAAGGCGAGACAGCAGAAAAGCAATCGGTCACCCCAGAGCAGCACTTCACCCAGCCTCCACCCCGCTACACCGAAGCGACGTTGGTCAAGAAGATGGAAGAGCTGGGCATCGGGCGCCCCTCGACCTATGCTTCGATCGTTACGACAATTCAGGACCGCGAATATGTCCGCAAAGACAAAAACCGTCTTATTCCAGAGGATAAAGGGCGGTTGGTCACAGTGTTCCTGACCAATTATTTCCGCAAATATGTCGGCTATGATTTCACCGCCGATCTTGAAGCGCAGCTGGATCATGTGTCCGCTGGAGACGCTGATTACAAAGACGTGCTCGCGAAGTTCTGGCGTGATTTTTCCGCTGCCATTGCTGAAACTGCAGATTTGCGCATCACCGAAGTGCTTGAGAAAATCAACGAGGTGCTGGAACCGCATCTTTTCCCGCCAACCGAAGAGGGCGGCGATCCACGCCTGTGCCCCAATTGCGGCAGCGGTCGGCTCAGCATGCGCACCGCCCGTTCAGGCGGCGCCTTTATCGGCTGTTCGAATTACCCAGAATGCCGCTACACCCGCGCGTTCGGTCCCCCCGGTCAGGAAGAAGACACCGGTATTCCGCCCGAAGGCAAAGTGCTGGGCGAGGATGCAGGCGACAAGATTTATGCGTTCAAGGGGCGCTTTGGCCCGTACGTGCAGCGCGGCGAAGTCACCGATGACAACAAGAAGCCCCCGCGCCAATCGATCCCCAAGGATTGGCCCCCCGCGGAAGTCGATCTGGAACAAGCGCTCCGCCTGTTGTCACTGCCCCGCGAAATCGGGCCGCACCCGGAAGACGGCGTGATGGTCTGGGCCAATATCGGGCGCTACGGGCCATATCTGAAACACGCGGCCAGCACATCGGAACGCGGTGGCACCAACGCAAACCTCGAAGGCATCGAAGAGGTCTGGACCGTCGGCATGAACCGCGCCGTGCAGTTGCTTGCCGAAAAGGTGGCCAGCCGTGGCGGACGTGGCGCAGCGGCCAAGACCCTGCGGGAGTTGGGTGAGCATCCAGAGGACGGTGGACCTATCGCGATCATGGAAGGCAAATACGGACCTTATGTGAAGTGGGAAAAGGTTAATGCGACCATCCCCAAAGGCACAGAGCCTGACGCCGTCACCATGGAAATGGCGGTCGATTTGATAAATGAAAAGGCTGCCAAAAAAGGGACGCGCCGCAAGAAGCCAGCCGCCAAGAAAACGACGAAAAAGAAAGCACCGGCCAAGAAAAAGGCTTGAAAAGCCCGCATCTCTGGCCTGCCGCGCTGCAGCATATTCGTTGACTCTCCCTAAGGGCAACGCCACAACAGTGGCGACTGACGCAAGGGGCATTTTATGAAGAAAGTATACAATTCCGCCAGCGATGCGCTGGATGGTCTTCTACAAGACGGCATGCTGATCGCCGCCGGTGGGTTTGGCCTCTGCGGCATCCCCGAATTGCTGATCGATGCGATGGTCGAGGATGGCGTCAAGGACATCACCATCGCCTCGAACAACTGCGGCGTCGACGGGTTTGGCCTGGGCAAGCTGCTCGACACCAAGCAGATCAAAAAGATGATCTCTTCTTATGTCGGCGAAAACGCCGAGTTCATGCGCCAATATCTGTCCGGTGAGCTGGAGCTTGAATTCAATCCACAAGGCACCCTGGCCGAACGCATGCGCGCGGCGGGCTGCGGCATCCCCGGTTTCTATACCAAAACCGGCGTCGGGACCGTGATTGCCGAAGGCAAAGAGCATAAAGATTTCAACGGGGAAACCTACATCCTCGAAGAAGGCATCTTTGCCGATTTATCGATCGTGAAAGCGTGGAAAGCCGACGAGACGGGCAATCTGGTCTTCCGCAAAACCGCACGCAACTTCAACCCGCCCGCTGCCATGTGCGGCAAAGTTTGCGTTGCGGAGGTCGAAGAAATCGTGCCAACCGGCGCGCTTGATCCCGACACGATCCACCTGCCCGGCATCTACGTGCACCGCATCATCCAAGGCGCGCACGAAAAACGCATCGAGCAACGCACCGTGAGGACAGCATAATGGCTTGGGACCGCAATCAAATGGCCGAACGTGCCGCGCAGGAGCTAGAAGATGGCTGGTATGTGAACCTCGGCATCGGCATTCCGACGCTGGTCGCGAACTACGTGGGCGACAAGGACATCACTTTGCAATCGGAAAACGGCATGCTCGGCATGGGCCCATTTCCGCTGGAAGGCGACGAGGATCCTGACCTGATTAACGCTGGCAAGCAGACCATCACCGAACTGCCCCGCACCGCCTATTTCGACAGCGCGCAAAGCTTCGGCATGATCCGCGGTGGTAAAATTGCAGCCGCAATCCTTGGCGCGATGGAGGTCGACGAAAAAGGCGATCTCGCCAACTGGATGATCCCCGGCAAGCTGGTCAAAGGCATGGGCGGCGCGATGGATCTGGTCGCTGGCGTCGGCCGCGTGATTGTCGTCATGGATCACACCAACAAGCACGGCGACAGCAAGCTGCTAAAGGAATGCACCCTTCCATTGACAGGCAAGGGCGTCGTGGACCGGATCATCACCAACCTAGGCGTTTTGGACGTGGTCGAGGGTGGCCTGAAGATCGTCGAGACCGCCGATGGTGTGTCTGAAGACGAGTTGCGCGCCGCGACCGAGGCCACCATTGTCTGAGATCGCGCGCGAGATTAGCGGCTCCAAAGGCCGCTACGTCTTGGCAAAAGACGGGTTGGAGGCGGAACTGACATACTCCATCTCCTCCCCGAGCATGATTATTGCCGATCACACCGGCGTGCCGGAGGAATGGAAAGGCCAAGGCGTCGGATTGCAGCTTGTCGAACGTCTGGTCGCGGATGCACGCGCCGAGGGCGTCAAGATCGTGCCCCTGTGCCCATTCGTGAACGCCCAGCGCCGTAGGCACCCCGAATGGGCGGACGTGTTTAACACATAAACCCCGCCCGTTGACCGCATAACCCCGCCCCGGACCTGATCCGGGGCCTTGCATCATGCGCGCGCTCAAACACTGGCTCCACCCAGCACAGCGTATCTACGAAAGATCCTTTGCATAGACATTGTTCAGATAACCGTCTTGTCCAATCATGAATTGGGTTTCGCCAATCTTCTCAAATCCATGCCCCAAGTAGAACGCGATCGCAGGATCGTTCCCGGCATTAGTGGCAAGCCATATGGCATGGATGCCATCTTCTCGACAGTGCTGGAAAGCTGCGTTCAGCAAGCCTGTCCCAATGCCTTTCCCATGATGCCGGGGTTGAACATAGAATGTTGATAGCTCTGTCTTAGGTCCGCCGCTGACAGGTGCCTGACGGCGCCTAGACACTTCGATAAAGCCGTCGACACCCTCGTCATTTTCAGAGACAAGGACAAATCGCGCTGCATCTGCGATCCGTGCTGCCATTTTTTCTGGTGTGAACTCTGTCAAGGCAAACTCCGCAAACACGGCGTTTACCCCACGTTTGAGGTATGTCCCGACCCACACCTCAATCGAAAGCGCCGCCAAGCTGGACGAGTCAGATTTCTTCGCCTTGCGTATTTTCATCGCCACAACATGCCAGCTTTCGCCGCGTAGCAAAACAAGAGCACGTATCGTCCCTCTTATGAAGGGTGACATTTGACATATCAGCTGTGCAAAGGCCGTCCGCTGTCTGGTGATAAGATTTCCCAATTCAATTGTTCAGAAAATCGAAACAGCATCATAATATTGCCCTATTCTGTCTCTAGACGGCAGGGCAATGATAATGAGCAGTACAAACCCATCCCAAGACCTTTCCGCCACCGCGCCTCACGCGCGGCGTTGGCGCGATGTTGCGTTGCTGGGCGGGCTTTTCGCACTGATGCTCTTCGGCCTGATCGGGCTGGCCGCTGCAACCGGTTGGGAAGAGACCAAGACCCAGCTAATGAAGCTAACCACCTGGGAGGTTGGCGTTTTGCTCGCCCTGTCCCTCGTCAATTATCTCTTTCGCGGCCTGCGCTGGCACATCTTCGCCCGCCGCCTTGGGCTGCCCACTGGGCTTTGGCAAGACATCCGCCATTTCCTCGGCGGCTTCGCGATGAGCGTGACACCCGGCCGCGTTGGTGAGTTGATCCGCATGCGTTGGCTGAAACGCGAAACCGGCTGGGCGTTTGAGCGCACGGCTCCGCTTGTTCTGGTCGACCGCGCATCGGACCTTGCCGCGATGGCGGTAATCCTTGGCGTCGCCTTGGCGCTCTCAACAGGCGGCATCGCCTTTGCCGTGCCCGTCACCGTGCTGGCCTTCGTGGCCGCCATCGTCGTCACGCGCCCCACCCTGTTCAAAGCCGTCGTGACCTATAGCTACAAGGCCACCGGCCTCTTTCCTCGCCTGATGGGCCGCCTCCGCGTCGCCGCCCGCAGCCTGTCCAAGTTCACCAACCCCACCATTTTGGCGTTGGCCGCCGGGCTTGGCATCATCGGCTGGCTCGCCGAAGGCTACGCCTTTCATCTGCTCTTGATGTGGATGGGCGTCGATATTGGCTTTTGGAAAGCCGTCGCGATCTTCGTTTTCTCTACCCTTGCAGGCGGTCTGACCGGCGCCCCCGGCGGTGTCGGCGGGGCCGAGGCCGCGATGGTCGCTCTGCTGACCCTCGAAGGCGTTCCGCTTGAGGTCTCAATCCCCGCGACCGCCGTGATCCGTCTGACAACCCTGTGGTTCGCCATCGGAATTGGCCTTGCCATTTTCCCGATTGCCGAACGCCATTCCCTGAGGACCCGACATGCGTTGGAAAACTGAAAGCTACACCGGCTGGGGCCGCGCCCTGACCGCCACGGGTGACATCGCCCGCCCCGAACGCGCCTCTGCCCTAGCTGCGTTGATGAAAGACAGCCCAGCCCCCGCCATCGGCAATTGCCGCTCTTACGGGGATGCCTGCCTGAACGATGATGGCCGCGTGGTCGACATGACCCGCATGGACCGCGTACTGTCGTTCGACGAAAAAACCGGCCTGATCGAGGTGGAAGCAGGCCTGCAAGTCAGCGAAATCTCGCGGCTATACGCACCCCAAGGCTGGTTGCCCGCCGTCATGCCCGGCACCGGCTTTGCCACCGTCGGCGGCTGCATTGCCAATGACGTGCACGGCAAGAACCACCACGGGCTGGGCAGTTTCGGCCAGCATGTGACGCAAATCGTTCTGAACCAGAACGGCAAAGAGGTGACGATCACGCCCAAAAATGCAGGCCTCTGGAAGGCCACCATAGGCGGACTTGGCCAGACCGGGATTATCGCACGCGCCACGCTACAAATGATTGCCTGCAAAGGCGATGTCATGCTGGTGACTGAGCGCCGCGTCGATGGATGGGATGAATTTCTAAGCGTGCTGGACGACAGCCAAGCGACCTACACCGTTGGCTGGATCGACGCGACCGCCAAAGGCGACGCGCTGGGCCGTGGCATTCTTGAGGAAGGCGAGACCGGCGCAGGTCTGCTGCCCAAGCAGAAAGCCTCGAAAAAAGTGCCGTTCAACGCGCCGCATTTCGCGCTATCCAAGCCCATCGTCAAAGCCTTCAACAACGCCTATTACCGCCGCGTCCCCGACAGCGGACGCACCAGCGTAAAGCCGATCAACGACTTCTTCTTCCCGCTGGATCGCATCCACGACTGGAACAAGCTCTACGGCAAACGCGGGTTTCACCAATTCCAATGCGTGGTCCCCATCGCCAAGGCCCCCGCCCTGCGCGAGATGTTGGAAATGATCGCGAAATCCGGCCTCGCCTCGCCGCTGGCCGTGCTCAAACGCATGGGGCCCGGCCGCGCCGGATACCTCTCCTTCCCGATGGAGGGCTATACGCTCGCCGTCGATTTCCCCAATCGCAGCGCCGCGCAGCTTCTGATCTCAAAGCTGGAGGAGATGACCGAAGAAGCTGGCGGTCGCCTCTATCTCGCCAAAGACGCGCTGGCCCGCCCGAACCGCATGAAAGCCATGTATCCCGAATGGAAAGACTGGCTGAAAGTCGTCAAAAAGGCCGACCCCGAGGGCGCTTTGGAAACCGATATGACCCGCCGCCTAGAGCTGAGGAGCGCCTGACATGACCGACACATGGATCATCCTCGGGGCCACGTCCTCCATGGCGCGGGCCTTCGCGCGCAAACTGGCCGAAGAGGGCGCAACGCTTTATCTGGCGGGCCGCGATATGGCCGATCTGGAAGCCAGCGCTGGCGATTGCAAAGCGCGCGGCGCGGCCAACGCCCACGCGGTGCCGTTCGACGCCCGCAAGCCTGAAACCTTCACCCCAATCCTTGAACAGATGGGCGCAGAGGAAGGCATGCTGAACGCCGCAGTCTTCGTCGGCTCCATGCCGGATCAAGCCGATATCGACGCCGATCCGTCCCTCATCGACGGCACCGTCACCGATAGCTTCACCGGCCCCGCACGGTTCCTGCAACTGCTGGCCCCCATGATGGAGGAACGCGGAGGCGGCACTGTCGTCGGCGTCGGCTCCGTCGCCGGAGATCGCGGACGCGTGGGTAACTATGTCTACGGCGCGGCCAAGGCAGGCTTTCACACCTACCTCTCCGGCCTACGCAACCGCCTGACCCGCTCGGGCGGGCATGTGGTCACGGTCAAACCCGGCTTCGTGGACACCGCGATGACTTGGGGGATCGAAGGCATGTTCCTGGTCGCCTCTCCAGATCAAGTGGCGGGCGACTTGCTGAAAGCGGTCCGCAAGAAGAAAAACGTGATCTACACGCCGTTCTTCTGGCGCTACATCATGCTGATTATCCGCTCCGTGCCGGAACCCATTTTCAAGAAGCTGTCGATCTAGAACCCAAACCACTGCGGCAACAGCCCCGCCGCATAGAACATCAGGCTCAGCGTAATCATCAAAATCCCAAGCCCCCGCTTGTCACGCAATGCAAAGACAATCGGGTCGTAGTCCTGCTTGCCGAAATACCCCAGCCGGATCATGCGGAACATCCACCACGCAATCGGGATCAGCGCGACCCAAAGCAGCCAGCGGTCGGGATAAAGCGTCTGTGCCTGAGCACTCATCGAATACAGAAAGAAGATCAGCAACGCGCCAACCATGCCCAATCCGCTGACATTCAGCAGATCGCCGCGATCGGTGCGGGCATAACCGCGCCCGGGCAGGCGTTCATCCGACGTGGCCAGGGTCAGCTCGGTCATACGCTTCACACAGCCCAAAGTGATGAAAATTGGAAAGATAAAGACAAGCATAAAGCCTGACGCCACCACCTGGCTGGCCGCAGCCCCCGCGACAACGCGCAAAGTATAAAGCCCCGCCAGCGTCGCGATATCCACCCAACGCATCCGCTTGAGTTTCAGCGAATAGGCCAGCGACAAAATCATATAAAGCACCACGACGCCCAGAAATGCGGGCCCCAGCAATGCGCCAATGCCTAGTGCAACAACGCCCAGTATGGCCGTAGCCACCATGCCGACCCGGATCGGGACAGCGCCGCTGGCAAAGGGGCGGTTCTTCTTTTTGGGGTGCAAACGATCAGCTTCAAGATCAAGTAAATCGTTCACTATATATATAGTCGACGCCGCGGCCGAAAAGGATGCCATGCCAAGTAGTACCAGCAGCAGCGGCGCAATCTCGAAGGTGTGTGCAGCCAGCATGGGCAACAACAGCAAGACGTTTTTGACCCATTGGTGCGGTCTGAGCGCGCGGATCAGGTCCCGCATAGTCCATCCGTCACGATATTCAGTGACGCTATGGCCCTCGGCCGTCAGCTTGCGCGCCAATGACGCGTCCTGCCCGACGATCAGCGCGTTCTCGGCATGTGTCCAGACCGCGAGATCAGCAGCCTCGTTGCCTGCGTAATCAAAGCCCTTCTCCCCATAGGTCTTGACCAAAGCTGCGGCTTTCGTGTCCGCTTTAAGGTTAACGCCACCATCCGAGGCAAAGATCCGGTCTGACATCCCGTGATCTGCCGCCAGACGACGCACCTGGCTTTCGTCCGAGGCCGAGGCAAGCACGACCTCGCGGCCCGCCGCGATGGATTCGTCTACCAACGTCTTCATATCAGGCTGAACGGGCAACAAATCCGTGCGGATTTCAGCGACCTCAGCCAGCTCTCGCTTCAACCGTGCAGGGTTGCGGAACTGCGTGGCTGCGATGCGCAACACGCGTAGCGGATCGCGCCCCAGACCTGCCCAAAAGCACTCAAACAACATATCGGTACGCAGGAATGTCCCGTCGACATCCAGCACCAGCGGCTTTGTTTCCGCCATTCTATCCCGCTCCTTGGATCGCAAATACGCAGCCATCGCTCACCAGTTCCGGCGGCGTCAGGCACAGCCCGCGCGCAACCGTCCAGGCTGCCAAAACCTTGGGCACATAGGCCCGCGTCTCATTAAAGGGGGGCACACCACCATGCTTGCGCACAGCGTTTTCCCCCGCGTTATACCCCGCCAAAACAAAGATCGCATCGTTGTCGAAGTCTTTCATCAGCTGATCCAGATACGCCACGCCGCCTTGAATGTTCGAAGCCGGGTTGTTGCGGTCCGTCACGCCGAAGCGTTCCGCAGTGACGGGCATCAACTGCATCAGCCCGACAGCGCCTGCAGAGCTGACCGCGTCTTTCTTTCCGGCTGATTCAACCGCGATCACAGCCAGAACCAAGGCCGGAGAAACATTCGTTCCGATCGTCGCCTTCAGGATTTCCGTGCCATAGGTCTGCGCGATGTTTTGCATCGCCTGCATCCGGGGCGCAGAGACGCCTTGCCCCCCTGGCGCCTGTGACAAATGGTTAACCGCCGCCTCCAGACGTCCGACACTCTTGTCTTCCAACTTGGGAGAGACCTTGGCCCAATACCATTCGTAAACAGGCTTGGCCGCAGGGCGGGCCGTGTCTGTCGTGGCAGGCGGTACTTTGATTGCGCCCGTCGCTGTGTCGATCTGCACGCGAATCCGCTTGCCGCTGCCCGCTTTGGGCGGCGTGACCTTCTTGAACGTAAAGTCTGGAAACGGCGCAGGTTCATCCGCAACAGCACCCTGCGCAGAGAATAGAGCCAATATACTTAAAATACCTGCCAGCCGCTTCATGCGGATGCCTGCCTCTTTATCTTTTTGTTAAGACAAGTCTCGCAAATATTGAGCCACAAGACCAGAATTTTGAAACAATCACTTCCATGGCCCTTTGAATGGCGCGAAGTCGGAAACAGGAAACGCCACAGATATAAGAAATACTCATTTTTATTTTCAATATTTTCAAAGCCTTAAAGAATTATTACCCTTTTTTTAAGGCAGGCCAGAAATGGAACGAATGGTGCCCAAGTCTTGCCCCAATCAGACGTCTATATAGCGGCATACCAAGTCGGGGATCGGGCCAAACAAGAGGCCGGTCCGACAAGATCCGAGGCGGTTAACATGAATGCGAACATCCTTTGGAGGGACTTGAAAATGGAAATGTTTAAACTTTGGAAGCGTTTTGAGCAAGACGAAGACGGTGCTGTGACTGTGGACTGGGTCGTGCTGACCGCCGCTGTTGTTGGTCTGGGTATTGCCGTGCTGAACGCTGTTGGTAAGTCGTCCATGACACTGACCAAGAAAATCAGCCAGGAACTGCAGTCCGCAACAGTTTCCAAGTACGTCGTCAACTAATCGACGTTTGGCAAAGACACAGAAAAAGCCGTCCATCCTTGATGGGCGGCTTTTTCTATGGGATCCCTGCATCCTGCAAAAACCCAGTCGCCGCACAACACAAGCGTTCCGCAAAGATCGCCCTGCGTCACTGACCGGTTGACCATCCGCCTCTTCGCAAGCCCCCCACTCCGGCCAATCCTCGTCTCAGCAAAGGCAGTGTTGCGCAATCGTGCAAATTCCTTGTCGACAACACGCTTTAATCACGGATTTGCCGCAATTCACCGATAGCCGTGGTCCCAAATGAATTGAGACGCGCAAGCGTTCGAGCGATGAAAGGAAATAAGATGCGACTGGTTTTTGGACTGGTGCTGATCGTTGGTGTGGGGCTCGCAGGCTTTGCTGTCTACATGGCCCAGAGTTATGTGTCGGCGTACCGTCTCGCTGAAGAAGCCGCGCGCGCCGAAAACGTCCCGATGAAGCCGATCTTTATCGCAAACCGCGATCTAAAATACGGTGACAAAATCGGGGATGATGACATAATCTTCGCACGTTGGCCCGAAAAGTTCATCCCGGAAGGTGCGTTTCTAGGCGAAGAGGACTGGTTCTCGAAAGGACCGGAAAATCAACGCACGGCTTTGCGCCCCATTCAAAAGTTTGAACCGTTGCTGGCCGCAAAAGTGACCGAACCTGGCGAAGATGCCGGGATCACCTCACGCCTCAAAAAAGGCATGCGCGCTTTCGCGATCCGCGTTGACGTGACCAGCGGTGTGTCGGGCTTCCTGCGACCGGGGGACTATGTCGATGTGTACTGGTCGGGCCGCACGCTGGACGGTGACGAATCCGAAGGCGACATCACCAAGCTGATCCAGTCGCGCGTCCATCTGATCGCGGTTGACCAAACCTCTGACAGCAACTTGAACCGCGCAACCATCGCGCGCACGGTCACCGTCGAGGTCACGCCAACCCAAGTGGCGGCGCTTGCGCAGGCCCAGGCGACAGGCTCATTGACACTCGCCCTTGTGGGTGCATCAGACGATACCGTCACGCAACAGGTCGAAATTGACCAACGCGTCCTTCTTGGTATTGAACGGGAAGCGGTGATCGAAGCAGAGGTTGAAGAAAGCTGCACGATCAGAACCCGGCGCGGTGCAGAAGTGGTCGAAATCCCGATCCCCTGCACCAACTAAACGACAGTGAAGACCGACGGGCGCCCCCTAGATCAGGTGTCGCCCGTCTCTTTTTCATACCAGAAATCGTATCTGTTGCGAGTTATCCACATAAACTTCGCGCCCCAAACCATTGATTCTTGCAAAAAAATAAAAACTGCGGCAGTGTTCTGTCAAATGCGGACAAAAGATCCGTAAATCGGGCGTGATCGGAGAGGCAGGTCACAATGACATTGAATACATTTATGAAGGCAGCCGTTATCGGCTTCGCCCTGACAACGACAGGCATCCCGACCGGAGCCGCGGCTGAAACGCTGCGCGTCCTGCGCGGTGCGCCGTCAACCGAACTCAGCGTGCCGATGAACCGTGCCGTTGTTGTTGAAAGTGACGTTCCTTTCGCGGAACTGAGCATCGCAAACCCAGGCATCGCTGACATCTCGACCTTGTCGGATCGCACAATCTACGTGTTGGGCAAAGCACCCGGCCGCACATCGCTGACCCTGTTGGGAGCAGATGGACGGCTCATCACCAATGTAGAGGTTCGCGTCGCACCGGATATCTCGGAGTTCAAAGAGCGTCTGGGACAGATCCTGCCGGGTGAGAACATCGAAGTGCGTACAGCCAATGACGGCATCGTACTGTCGGGCACAGTCTCCAGCATCGCGCGCCTTGATCGCGCGCTTGATCTTGCCAACCGCTATGCACCTGATCGCGTCTCGAACCTGATGACCGTGGGCGGCGTACAGCAAGTGATGCTGAAAGTGCGCTTTGCTGAGATGAACAGAAGTGTTTCAAAAGCGCTTGAATCTTCTCTTTCGTTTAACGTCGATAATGATGGTGACTTCGCACAATCTGCAGGGCGGGCCTTTATCCGGGGCCTCGGCACCGGCGAAGACGGCCAAAACCAGGTTATCATCAATGATGGCACTGAAGGCTTCATAAACCTTGGTTTTGGGGTTGGTGATGCGCGTTTTCAGTATGTGCTGCAGGCTCTCGAAAGTAAGGGCGTTGTAAGAACGCTGGCTGAACCAAACCTGACAGCCTTGTCCGGTCAGGAAGCCAAATTCCTCGCTGGCGGTGAATATCCAATCCCTGTTTCGCAAGAAGAAGGCGTGGTCACGGTCGAGTTCAAACCTTTCGGTGTAGAACTCAACTTCATCCCGCGCGTCGTGGATGGCGATCTTATAAACCTCACACTTGAAGCGGCAGTATCCTCGATTGACCCCAGCAACAGTGTAACCGCAGGCGGCCTGTCAATTGACGCCTTCCGTCGCCGCGAAGCAAAAACCACAGTTGAAATGCGCGATGGCGAAAGCTTTGCGATTGCGGGCCTTTTGCAGGATGACTTCCGCGATCTGAATGGTCAGGTGCCGTGGTTGGGCGACGTTCCGATCCTGGGCGCATTGTTCCGCAGCGCAGAATTTGAGCGCGCGCAGTCCGAGCTGGTCATCATCGTGACACCACATCTCGTGACGCCGACCCGCGGCGAAGCGCTTGCGCTTCCAACCGATCGGGTTGCGATCCCAACAGAACGCGAATTGTTCCTTTTTGGCAAAACCGCCTCGACGCCCAAGCGTGGCGCGGCCGGAGAAGTTGCCAACCAGGACTTTAGCGGATCATATGGCTACGTATTGGATTGATATGATGTCGGGGCACATGAAAACTCTTCTTTCCGCAGCAAGCCTTCTGGCTTTGACCGCCTGCGCCAGCAGCGACGCAAGTTTCTCGACCTTCGGGCGAGAAGCAGGGTCCCTCCTGGATGAGGGAGGGTTCGGCAACCCCACAATGAACAATGTCCTGATACATTCAGGCCAAAAATCCTACGTTGTTGATCTGTCCCGCCGCTTTGCCGCGGAAACACCTTCAACAGTGAATTTCGCGTTTAATTCCGCGCAGTTGGATGCGTCCGCTCAGGCAACATTGCGGGAGCAGGCAAATTGGATCCGTCAATTCCCCGAAGTTCGCTTCCGGGTCTTTGGCCACACCGATGCTGTAGGCTCGAACGCGTATAACAAACGTCTTGGCCGCGCACGCGCCAATGCAGTTGTGCATTTCCTTGCAAGTCAGGGCATCGATCGATCCCGGCTTGAAGCGCTCGTTTCCTTTGGCGAAACGCAACCTTTGGTCGTCTCCGAAGGGCGCGAGCGCCAAAATCGCCGCACCGTGACCGAGGTTTCGGGTTTTGTTGAAAGCCACCCCTCTGTGCTGAACGGCAAGTACGCCGAAGTCATCTTCCGCGACTATGCCACCAACGGGCCGTTTATTCGCAGCGAACTGGAAGGCATCACAGGTGCCGAAGTGGCCACAGGCAATTAACCAATATGGGGTAAATACCCCAGTTTGATTGTTTTTTGGCCGCAATCTCGCCCTCTTTCCCCGTCAAAAAAGCTCCAATGGGAGTTTTCCGCGTCGATTGTTGATGCGGGGTCGACCGAACGGGGCAGATGTCACGCGCATATAACGAGCAGTCGCGCGGCATAAACAAGCTCCGTCCATGTCGGCATGACAAAAGGACGAGAGGCAATGAGTAGCGCACTTTTACAACCGGAAGCGGCACCTATCCTGGCCTGCACCATCTCACGGGATGTGCAGAACTTTGATCTTCTGATCGAGGATATGGAAACCGCCATGGGCGAAAGCTGGGGCGACCTTGGGTTCGCCGACGCAATGGCATTCTTCAACCAGCCTGATTCTGAAGCTTTGGAGTTTGTCGCCGTCGCCATCGACGCCGAGGATGAAGCGGATCTGCCGTTGATCTCGGAAGTGCTGAGCGCTGCAAAAGCGCGCAACATCAAAGTGATCCTAATCGCCGAAGACGTCAGCTCAATCGCGCTGCACCAATTGTTACGGCAGGGCGCTGACGAATTCGTCCCCTACCCGCTTCCCGAAAACGAACTGAACGAAGCGATCGAGCGTCTTCAAACACCCGAGGAAGAGCCGATCCCCGCCGAAATGCAGACCAAACTCAAAGCGACCGGCGACAAGGACGGCGTTGTCCTTCCGGTCCACGGGCTTGCGGGCGGCACGGGCGCCACAACCATGGCTGTCAATCTGGCGTGGGAACTGGCCAACACGCCATCGGAAAAACCGATCCGCGTCTGCCTGCTTGATCTGGATCTGCAGTTCGGCACCGCATCGACCTTCCTTGATCTGCCCCGCCGCGAGGCGATCTATGAGCTGATCTCGGACACTGAATCCATGGACAGCGAAAGCTTCATGAACGCGCTGCTGACCTATAACGAAAAGCTGCACGTTCTGACCGCGCCGCAGGATATGCTGCCGCTCGACCTGATCGGTCCCGAAGATGTCGAACGCCTGATTACCGTGGCGCAGACGAATTTCGACTATGTCGTCATCGATATGCCGTCGACCTTGGTCAGTTGGACCGAAGTGGCGCTGCAGCATGCCCACATTTATTTCAGCCCGCTGGAGCTGGACATGCGCTGCGCCCAAAACGCGCTGCGGATGGTCAAGGCGCTCAAAGCCGAAGACCTGCCCTTTGAAAAGCTGCGTTTCGTGATGAACCGCGCGCCCAAGATCACCGATCTAAGCGGCCGATCCCGCGTCAAACGTCTGGCCGAAAGCCTGAATGTGGCCATCGAAGTGCTGCTGCCCGATGGTGGCAAGCAGGTCACCCAAGGCTCCGATCACGGTGTTCCGCTGTCCGAAACCGCAGCCAAGAACCCGCTGCGCAAAGAACTGGCCAAACTGGCCGCTTCGATCCACGAGCTCAATGTTGCGGCAGAAGCCGCCGCCTAAGGCATTTTAAGGAACGTATTTGATGTTTTCACGTTACAAAAAGCCCTCAGCTGGCGGCGCCAAGCCGGAACTGAAAGCTGTCCCAACGCCCAAAGCAGCGCCAGCACCCAAGACATTGCGCAAGGCGGCGCCTGTCAAAACCGATGACGGGCTGGGTGAAAAGGAACGCAAGCGCAAGGAAAAGCTGGCCGAGATCAAGCTCGCGCTCCACAAAGAGCTGCTTGATAGTTTGAACCTGTCGGCGCTCGAGAATGCGTCCGAAGCCGATCTGCGCAACGAAATCGGCGCGATCATGACCGAAGTTCTGTCTGAACAGGGCATCGTGCTGAACCGCGAAGAACGCCAGCTTCTCAGCCAGGATCTTTATGACGAAGTGGTGGGCCTTGGCCCGTTTGAGCCGCTTTTGAAAGACGACACCGTGAACGATATTCTCGTGAACGGCCCGCAACAGATTTTCGTGGAACGCGACGGTAAGTTGCAGCTCACGGATGTGACCTTCAAAGACGAAAAGCATCTGCTGCGCATCATCGACAAGATCGTCTCCGCCGTGGGTCGTCGTGTCGACGAGTCCAACCCTTATGTGGACGCCCGTTTGGCCGATGGTTCGCGTTTCAACGCGATGGTGCCGCCGATTGCGGTGGACGGATCGCTCGTCTCCATTCGTAAGTTCAAGAAGGAAAAGCTGGCGATTGACGATCTGGTCACTTTCGGCGCGTTTACCGAAGAAATGGCCGCCTATCTTCAGGCCGCAGTCGCCACCCGCCTGAACGTCATCGTCTCGGGCGGTACGGGTTCGGGTAAAACAACCACGCTCAACGCGCTGTCGTCCTTTATCGACGATGCCGAACGCATCCTCACGATCGAGGATACGGCCGAACTTCAACTGCAACAGACCCATGTGGGCCGGATGGAAAGCCGCCCCGCCAACGTCGAAGGTAAAGGGGCTGTCTCGCAGCGCGACTGTCTGAAAAACGCGCTTCGTATGCGTCCCGACCGCATCATCGTGGGTGAGACGCGGGGCGAGGAAGTGATCGACATGCTCCAGGCCATGAACACGGGCCACGACGGATCCATGACCACGATCCACGCCAACTCGGCGCGCGATGGTGTCAGCCGTCTGGAAAACATGATCGCCATGGCGGGTATCGAAATGCCGCTGAAAGCTGTGCGCAGCCAGATCTCTTCGGCTGTGAACCTGATCGTGCAGGCCTCACGTCTGCAAGACGGCTCGCGCCGGATGACCTCCATCACGGAAATCACCGGCATGGAAGGTGATGTGATCTCCATGCAGGAAATCTTCCGCTTCCAGCGCGTCGGCCTGACGCCCGAAAACAAGATCATCGGCCATTTTACCGCCACCGGCGTGCGCTCGCACTATTCCGAGCGGTTCCGCATGTGGGGCTACGATCTGCCGGCCACGATCTTTGAACCCTTTGCGGCGGAGTAATCGGCCATGACAATCAACCCGGAAATCATCGTCTATGGCCTGATCTTCTTCGCGGTCCTCGCGATTGTCGAAGGCCTGTATCTGGTGGCTTTCGGCAAGTCGATCAGCCTGAACCGCAACGTCAACCGCCGCCTGGCCCTTCTCGAAAAGGGCGCGGGCCGCGAAAAAGTGATGGAACAACTCCGCAAGGAGATGGGCCAGCACATGCGGTCCAAATCGATCCCGCTTTACTCGGTTCTGGCCGAGAAAGCGCAAAAGGCCAACATCGCCTTCTCGCCCCTGCAGCTGGTTCTTATCATGGGCGTGCTGGGCATGGTCGCCTTTGTCGGGCTGACCATGGGCACAGGCACCGGCCTTCCGATCCGCATTGGCCTGTCCATCGTGATGGGTGTTGGCGGCGTCTATGTCTGGGTGAACAACCGCGCCAAGAAACGCATGGCCTTGTTCGAAGAACAACTGCCCGACGGCGTCGATCTGATGGTCCGCAGCTTGCGTGTGGGGCACCCGTTTTCATCCGCAATCAACATCGTCGCCACCGAGGTCGCTGACCCGCTGGGGACCGAAATGGGCATGATCGCCGACGAGGCTGCCTATGGTCGCGATGTTGGCGACGCTCTCAAAGCGATGGCCGAGCGCCTGGATATGCAAGACTTGCGCTTCCTCGCGGTGGCCGTGACGATCCAGCAGCAATCCGGCGGTAACCTTGCTGAAATCCTGCACGGTCTTGGCCTGGTGATCCGCTCGCGGTTCAAGCTTTTTCGCCGGGTGAAAGCCATCACCGCAGAAGCCAAATGGTCCGGCATGTTCCTGTCGGGCTTCCCCATCGTTGCGATGATCGGCATCAACCTGCTGCAGCCAAACTACTATGACGACGTTAAGGAAACGGCTGTGTTCATCCCGGCCTGCCTGGTGGTCGCGGGCTTTCTGATAACCAACATTTTCGTCATGCGTTCGCTTGTGAACATCAAGGTCTAAAGGTGGCCCATGCTTGAGCAATTCAACACTCTGCTGACCGACATTTTCGGTCCCTTCGGCCCTCTTCTGCTGGTGGGTATCCTCGGCCTGTTTATGATCCTGCTCACCGTTCCGAGCCTGATGAACAAAAAGCCCGACCCGCTCGATAAAATCAAACAGAACGCAACCGGCATCACGACCGGCCCCAAAGATCGCGAGAAATTGCGCAATGGCGGCAATGACAAGCTGGCCAAATACTCTGAATTTCTTGAGCCGCAGGATGAAGAAGAGTTTTCGGCCGTTCGCCTCAAGCTCATGCAGGCCGGCTACCGCACCAAGAACGCCGTGCGGACGTACTATTTTGCCCAATTCGCCCTTGGTCTGGGCCTGCTGGCGCTCGGCGTCATCTATGCATTCATCAGCTCCGCCACCGGCGAGCCGACAACCCAATCGCTGATCCTTGCTACGCTGCTTCCGGCCTGTGCAGGCTACATGCTGCCCAAATACTGGGTGCAGCGCCGCCTCCAAACCCGCCAGGAAGAAATTATCAACGGCTTTCCCGACAGCCTCGATATGATGCTGGTCTGCGTTGAGGCCGGCCAATCGCTCGATCAATCCATCGTGCGCGTCGCCTCTGAAATCCGCGCCGGCTACCCCGCGCTGGCCGATGAATTCGACATCGTCGCGCAGGAAATGAAAGCCGGTAAGGACAAGAACTCCGTGCTGGAAGACATGTCCGAACGCGCAGGCGTGCAGGACGTCACATCCTTCGTGACCGTGCTCAAGCAATCCAACGCGTTTGGTACGTCCATCGCGGAAGCCTTGCGCGTTTATGCGGGCGAAATGCGTGACAAGCGCGTGATGCGGGCTGAAGAAAAAGCAAATACCTTGCCCACAAAGATGACACTTGCCACTATGATGCTCACGGTTCCGCCGTTGCTGATTATCCTGATCGGCCCTTCGGTGTACGGGATCTATGAAATGATGAGCAACGCGAATTTCTAATGGTATGATGCGATTTTGGGTGGGGAGTATTTTGGCAATCAGCCTTGTGCTGGCGGGCTGTGACGACACGGCCAAAACCCCAGATACAGACAACCCCTTTGCCCCCGGTCTTGCCGGAGGTGAAGCCGTTGACGGGCTTATCGTCGGGCACCGCCTGATGTCGGCGGGCGAATACGAACTTGCGCTTAACGCCTATTCCCGCGCGATCGGCGATCAGGGCTTTTCCCCCGATGTGCTTTCGGCCCTTGGATCAGCCAATCTCAAGCTAGGCCGCCTCAACCAATCCGAAGACTTGCTGCGCCGCGCCATTCGGGACAAGCCTGATTTCGTTCCGGCCTGGAACAATCTGGGCGTTGTTCTGATGGAAAAAGGCGAAACCGTCGAGGCGCGACAGGTTTTTCGGCACGCTTACGCGCTCGATAGTGGCAATTCTGACCAAATCCGTGACAATCTTCGCTTAGCTATCGCAAAAACTGAAAATTCCGCGTATGAAGAAGAGATACAGACGCCATATCAATTGGTGCGACGGGGCAGCAGCGATTTCCTGATCCTGCAAACGCCCTGAATGAGGCAAGAGCAGTAAAAAGGACGCAGGCAAAATGCGCCATCCTATTCTTTTTTCCGTGTGCCTGATGGGCACAGTGGCTTTGGCCGCGTGCCAGAAAGCCGGTGAAGCTGATGTTGATCGTGCGATCAAGGACGTGAACGTCATCGACAGCACGAACCTCAATCAGGTGATGCTGACCGCCGCTGATCCCAATGAAGGGGTCGCCTACTTCCAGCGTTCGCTGGCGCAAGACCCGGATCGACTTGAATTCAAACGCGGTCTTGCCGTCAGCCTTGTGCGCGCCAAGCGCCCCGTCGAAGCGGTCGCGGCCTGGCAGAAGGTGATCGACGATCCCGAAGCCGAAGCCGCCGACAAGGTCGAGATGGCGGATGCCTTGATCCGCTCCAACGAATGGGACAAGGCCGAAGAGATGCTCGATCAGGTCCCGCCGACCTTTGAAACTTTCAAGCGCTATCGCCTTGAGGCGATGGTCGCTGACAGCAACAAAGAATGGGACAAATCCGACAGTTTTTATCAAACCGCTGTTGGTCTGACGACCCAGCCCGCCGGTGTGCTTAACAACTGGGGCTATTCCAAGCTGACCCGCGGTGATTTCGCGGGCGCCGAGCGTTTGTTCGGGGATGCGCTTCGTCAGGATCAAAAGCTGTTCACCGCCAAGAACAATCTGGTTCTGGCGCGTGGTGCCCAGCGCAAATACGACCTGCCCCTCATCCCGATGAGCCAGGTCGAGCGCGCGCAACTGCTGCACACATTGGGCCTTTCGGCAATCAAGCAAAACGATATCTCGACAGGCAAGGGCCTGTTGAAAGACGCGATCGAGACACACCCCCAGCACTTTGAAGCCGCCGTGCGCAGCCTTGATGCGCTGGAAGCCAACGTCTCGAATTAAGCAATGGCCATAACGACTTACGCGGCACTGTGGTTCTTGCCCTTCGTCTTGCCGATTTGCATCTATGTTGCGTGGAGCGATCTGCGCACGATGAAAATCCCTAATCATGCGGTCCTTACGCTGTTGGGGGTTTTTGTCATCATCGGTCTGGTTGCCGTGCCGCTTGCTGAATATCCGTGGCGGTTGCTGAATGGCTTGGTGGTTCTGGCAATCGGCTTTGTGCTGAACATGGCGCGGGCGTTTGGTGCGGGCGACGCCAAGTTTTGCGCCGCAGCCGCCCCTTTCATCGCGCCTGATGATGCGATGTTTGTACTGATTATCTTCACTGCGACGTTGTTGGGCACGTGGGTCACGCACAGGGTCGTCAAGTATTCCGTTCTGAAAAAGCTCGCTCCGGATTGGAAAAGCTGGACCACAGGACAGGACTATCCGATGGGCTTTGCCCTTGGTGGTGCGTTGTCGATCTATCTGTTGCTGGGCGCCACTCAGGACAACTGGATCCCGTGGCTTGCGCAACAGCAATGGATCCAGATGCTTTTCAGCTAGATCGTCGATATCACAACGCCTCACAAGCGCTTAAAGCCCTATAAATCCTGAAGATTTCGTTTAAATACAGGGCGCTACAGCGCCCTAAAGTATTATGTTAAATGCCTTGGAAAATGATCCAATGGAATCAATGGCACCACTTTAAAAACCCGGTTTCGCATGCGAAACCTCAGCTGCCTGCGGTCATCTCAACGGCGTAAAGAATGTACATGTCGTTGCGGCGAATTTCCGACAGCCCGATTTCAGTACGCGCGTTCAGCGCCTCGACAATCGGGCGCTGCGCCGCGCTTAGGATGGGGCATTGCGGCACCAGCACGTAATCCGCGCTCTCGATGCCCGGCAGCCCACCGTAATACCATGGCGCCCCTCGCTTGAGCGGTTTCAGCTGGTCCGAGAACAGCCAGATGCTTGAGAACAGATCGACCATGTAGATGCGTTTGTCCTGCGCAAGGCCCGCTTGTTCAAGGTCATCGGTCATCGCGTCCATCCACGCGGGCATCCCGATATTGATCTCACATTCCGGCAGGGTTTCGCCGCGTAACACCACCGGCTCCCCCCGGTTCGCCTGTTCGCGGAACTGCGCATAGACCGATCCGTCGCCGTCCATCGGCTGGCTCATATCCATCCGGTAAACGCGCTCTGTGAAGGCTTTCAGATCCGTATAGCTGTCTGACCCCGCGATCAGTGGCGTGTAGTCTTCGGCATCAAGGTTTGCATGGCGAAAGACGCTTGTCGTCAAGTTTGAATAGGAGGCAAGCGAAAGCGCAAAAGCCGCGCCCGCGGTGACCGTAACGGCCTGCCGCAAATCCCAGCCCCAGCTGTTGAACTTACCGGCGTCCGGCCGCATTGCGATCAGTAAAATCCCAAGAAATCCAAGCCATTGCGGATCATTTTCGAAATTTTGATAGGTCACGTAAAAGAAGGCAGGCGCGAGCAAAAGCAACACCAACCCTTCGGTGTCCCGCCCCGCTTGCCGCATCAGCACGATGCCCGCCAGCGCCGTCAACGTGCCCGCCAGATAGGCCGGCGCGCTGAGGATGTCGTTGAACGTATCGCCCGGCGCTGCCCGCAGATCCGAGCTCATGACAGCCAGCAAATCGACCAGATACATTAGCCAGTACTGCACCCCGTAAACCAACGTGAAAGCCCCGGTCAGCACCAGCCCTGTGAACAGCGCGACGCCCAGCATCCGGGCCCGTCCGGTCTTGACCAAAGCCACCACAATGGCCGGAAGAAACGCTGCGAAATAGGTCATTTTAGTCATCAAAAGCGCGAACATCAGAATGCCGATCAGGACGCCATCCAGCCCGAAACGCTCTGCGGTTCGGCTTGGCAAAACCGCCAGCAGGATCGCCATAAAGGCCACTGCCCAGCTCCACCGGTTATAGTGCATCGACAATGAGGCGACGTTATCCGTGCCGCCATGGATCAACGCAAGGATCAGGATAAGTGCAAAGAAACCAAAGACATACGCCAGAATAGGCGATAGCCGCGAATAGGCCACCCACCAGATCGCAGGCATCAAGATCACGGCAACCATGACCTGGCTGACCAAAAAGGCCATACCAACACCCAGGCCTTGCCCGACCAGCCACGCCACGGGCGCAAGAGCCAGCGCGCCAATCGGCGTCATAAAGTCGATATGTGGCACTTCGCCAGACGCCATTCGCATCACAATCTGCACAAAATGAAACGTATCCCCTTCATGTTGACCCACATGAAAGGCGCCGGGCATCACGCCCAACCCGCCAAAAACGATCAGCGTAGCGATCAATACCCCGAAAAGCTTAACAGGATGTGCTGTGTTCATTGCCCGACCCAAACCTCAGTCATTCAAATTGTCGCCTTTTCGGCGTTTGATCCTGCAATAAACCGGCATTTTGTCCATGTTTTGGCAACACGTCCCTAATATCGCCATAAACGCCGATTACGTCTCTCAGGAATGAGCAGCAGCAGGTTTTGTGATCCATGAATATGCAGACAACTGGCGTCGTCTCGCCACCCGCACCGAAAACGCTTCAGGACATGAAGCTGGGCCAGGTGATGATGCGGGACATTCTTCTCAAGACTATGTTCCGCATGAACCTTGATCTGGTGACGGACCTGTCCAAGGCCATTTGCCTTCCCGTCCCGGTCACACAGGAACTTGTCGATCTTGCGCGCGAGCAAAAGCTGGTCGAGGCGACGGGTACTCTGCACGCCAACTCAGGCGGTGAGATGGGCTATCAGCTGACAGATGCGGGCAAGGCCCGCGCTTTGGATGCGCTGTCGCAATCCGAATATTACGGCGCGATGCCCGTCCCGCTGGATGTCTACCGCGAGCAGGTCAAGCGCCAGTCGATCCGCAACATCCAGATCACCCGTGACCAGTTGACCAATGCGATGGGCCATCTGGTGCTACCCAATGAACTGCTCGATCACCTCGGCCCCGCGGTCTCTGCCGGGCGCTCGATCCTGATGTATGGCCCGCCGGGCAACGGTAAGTCTTCGATTTCAAACGGTATTCGCGACGCGCTTGGTGACAAGATTTACGTGCCACGCGCCATTGAATACTCCGGTCAGGTCATCACCGTCTATGACCCGATCGTTCACTCCGCTGCTGAGGAACAATCCGACGATCCCAACTGCCTGCGCCGCACCGGCAACCGCTATGACACGCGCTATGTGCGCTGCGAACGGCCCACAGTGGTTACCGGGGGTGAGCTGTCACTCAGCATGCTCGATCTGGTCTACAACCCGACCGCGCGCACCTATCAGGCGCCGCTACAACTGAAATCGACCGGCGGCATCTTCATCGTGGACGACCTTGGCCGCCAGGAAGAACCGCCCCAAGCGCTGGTCAACCGCTGGATTGTTCCGCTTGAGGAATCAAAGGACATTTTGGCCCTGCAATCGGGTGAAAAATTCGAAGTGCCCTTTGACACGCTTGTCATCTTTTCGACCAACTTCCACCCGAACGAAATCTTCGACAAAGCCGCCCTGCGCCGGATCTTCTTCAAGATCAAGATCGACGGGCCTGAGCAGAAGGACTTCCTGAAAATCTTCTCTCTCGTGGCACGCAAAAAGAAAATGCCGCTGGACGAAAAGGCGCTGATCCACCTTCTCAAGGTCAAGTACCCCACGATCGAGAACGTCTATGCAAACTATCAGCCCGTCTTTTTGATCGACCAAATGATTGCCATCTGCGAGTTTGAGGGGATACCCTACCAGATGACACCCGACCTGATTGACCGGGCCTGGGCCAACATGTTCGTCAAACAAGAAGAGATCGTTCACTGAGTATCACGCTTGCAGGATGCGGCCGGATGGGCCACCCGATGCTTGCTGCCATGGTCGCAGCGGGCCTTCCTGCACGCGGTTACGATATCGCGGAAAAAGACAGCAATCTGCCGATCACGACCTCTCCGACGGAGGCCGCCGATGGCATCACGACGCTGATTTCCGTGGTTCGCGACGATCAGCAAACCGATGATGTGCTGTTCGGGCGGGGCAATTTCACAACCTCGCCCACACTGCGCACCATTGTGATTTCTTCGACACTTTCGCCAAAATATGTCAGATCCTTGCGCAAACGCGTTCCAGCGCACATAAATCTTGTGGATGCACCGATGTCAGGCGCCGTGATCGCCGCGCAGGAAGCGCGCTTGTCGTTCATGTTGGGCGGCGATGATGCAACCCTCGACACGCTGCAGCCGCTGTTTGATGCCATGGGGGCGCATCAACACCGGATGGGTCCGTTCGGCAATGGTGCGCAAGCCAAAGTGCTGAACAACCTGCTGGCCGCTGGATCGACGGCGATGACGCGGCTTGTCATGGAATGGGCGCAACAGGCCAACCTCGATGAAGACAAACTGCTGCATCTGATCGAAACCTCATCCGGCCAGAACTGGCTTGCCTCGGGCTGGAACAGCATCGAATTTGCCCAGCACGGATATGAAGAGGACAACTCCATCGGGATCCTGGTCAAGGATATCAACGCCGCCCTCGACGCCATGCCCGATGACGCAGATACCGCTTTGCCCGAAGCAGTGCGGGAGGTGATCCTCAAGCTGAGACCTGTGGCTTCATCTTTGTAAAAATACTCACATTCCCCCACTCCGCCCTATATCCAAAGCTATGGAATTAAAGCCCCTCTTCGCCGACTGGTTTGCCAGCAAAGGCTGGTCGATCCATCCGCATCAGGAGCAGATGGTTGCGCGGTCGGGCGCGCCGTCGCTGCTGCTGATCGCGCCCACGGGTGGCGGTAAGACACTGGCGGGGTTTCTGCCTACTCTCAATGACTTGGCGGATGGCACGCATGAGGGGCTGCACACGCTTTATGTCTCTCCGCTCAAAGCGCTGGCTGCCGATATCAAGCGCAACCTGCGCACGCCGGTCGATGAGATGGCGCTGCCCATCCGTATCGACGACCGCACCGGCGACACCTCGGCCACGCGTAAGAAACGCCAGCGCGCGGACCCGCCGCATATCCTGCTGACCACGCCCGAGAGCCTTGCGCTGTTGACGTCCTATGAAGATGCACCGCGCATGTTCAAAGGGCTCAAACGGATCATCGTGGATGAGATCCACGCGCTGTCGGAATCCAAGCGCGGCGATCAGCTGATGCTGGCGCTGGCGCGGCTTCAGACGCTGTGTCCTGACCTGAAACGGGTGGGTCTTTCCGCGACGGTCGAGGACCCTGAGGCGATCGCGCGGTTTTTGGCCAAGCACCCGGATCCGACCGAAATCCTGCATGCCGATCCGGGGCCCGCGCCCGATATCTCGATGCTGAGCATCAATGAGCCGCCCCCTTGGGCGGGCGGTGGCGCAAAATACGCGATCCCGGCGGTGCTGGAACAGGTACGCCAGCACAAGACCACGCTGATCTTCCACAACACCCGCGCGCAGGCGGAGCTGTTTTTTCACAACCTGTGGCTGGCCAATGAGGAGGGGCTGCCCATCGGCATCCACCACGGCTCGCTCGCGCGAGCACAGCGCGAGAAGGTTGAACAGGCGATGGTGGATGGCAGTCTGAAGGCCATCGTCTGCACCGGGAGCCTTGATCTGGGCATCGACTGGGGCGACGTCGATCTGGTGATCCAGATCGGTGCGCCCAAGAATGTGAAGCGCCTTGTGCAGCGGATCGGGCGGGCGAACCACCGCTATAATGCGCCCTCCAAAGCGCTGTTGGTGCCTGCCAACCGGTTCGAGGTTGTTGAATGCCACGCCGCACTTCAAGCGGTGAAGGAAGCCGATCTGGACGGGGATGGGCGCGGGCGCGGGCCGCGCGACGTCTTGTGCCAGCAGATCTTGCTGACGGCAGCTGCAGGCCCTTTCGACACCAACGCGCTTTACGCCGAGGTGACGACCGCGGGCGCTTATGCCGATCTCACGCGTGCCGAATTTGATGATTGCGTCGCATTTTGCGCCACCGGCGGCTATGCCTTGCGCGCCTATGATCGGTGGCAACGGCTTAAGCAATTGCCCGATGGCCGCTGGCAGTTGCGCGATCCGCGGGCGGCCCAGCGGATCCGCGCCAATATTGGCACCATTCAGGACACCGATACACTGAAGGTTCGGCTGAAGAACCGGGGCGGTGGCAGGCCGCTGGGCGAGGTCGAGGAAGGCTTTGCCGCGACGCTGACGCCAGGTGATACGTTCCTGATCGGCGGGCAGGTCGTGCGCTATGAGGGGCTGCGCGAAATGACGGTCGAGGTGACGCGGCGCCGTTCGGACACGCCGAAAATCGCGACATTCTTGGGCACGAAATTCGCCACCTCAACCCAGCTGTCTAATCGCGTCATGCGCATATTCCAGCAAGATGACTGGCCCGAGCTGCCAGACCACACCTCGGATTGGCTTGCGCTGCAACGCAAGGTCAGCCAGCTGCCAAAGCCGGACCGGCTGCTGATCGAAAGCTTTGATCTGGACAGCCGCCCGCATACGGTCGTCTACGGTTTTGCGGGGCGTAACGCCATGCAAACATTGGGGCTTTTGGTAACCAAACGCATGGAAGAGATGGGGCTCAACCCACTTGGTTTCGTGGCCACGGACTACGCGACAATGATCTGGGGGCTGGATCCACTCACCGATCCGGCGCCGCTTTTTGACCGCGACGCGCTGCGCGACGGGCTTGAGACGTGGCTGGCAGGCAATGCCGTGATGAAACGCACCTTCAAAGCCAGCGCGCATATCGCGGGGCTGCTGGAGCGCAATACGCTGGGTCAGCGCAAATCAGGGCGGCAGGCGACGTTCTCGAGCGATATCCTGTATGACACGCTGCACAAATATGACCCCGATCATCTGATGCTGCAAATCACCCGCGAAGAGGCGACCCGGGGGCTTGTCGATTTCGGCCGGATCGAGGAAATGGTCGCCCGTGTCGAGAACCGGATCGATCACATACGCTTGCCGCGGTTAACACCGCTTGCGGCCCCTCTTTTGCTGGAACCGGGGCGCGTGCCGGTCAAAGGTCTTGCTGAAGAACGGCTGCTGGCGGAAGAGGCCGAACGCCTGATGGCGCTTGCATTGACCGATGAGCCTCCTGCTGCACCGGCCAAGCCGCAATGGCGGGTCCCCTACTAAACGCTTGATATTGCGCGCGAGGCGCGGCATTGAAACGACCATGTCTGAACAAATCATGAACGGTTGTGAGATTTCCCTTGCCGGAACGCAATTGATTGCGCTGGGGACAGGCGCGTTGCATTGGCCCGCGCATCAGATGCTCATCGTGTCAGACCTGCATCTGGGCAAGTCCGAACGCATCGCCCGGCGCAGTGGCGGCATGCTGCCGCCCTATGAGACCCGCGATACGCTGACCCGGCTCGAAACCGATATCAACGCCACCGGCGCACGCAGCGTTGTTTGTCTGGGCGACAGTTTCGACGATCTGCGGGCGGCGGAAAGCCTGACCGATGATGAAAGGCTTTGGATCACCCGCCTGCAGGCCGGGCGCCAATGGGTCTGGATCGAAGGCAACCATGATCCCGGCCCCGTTGAATTCGGCGGTTCGCATCTGGCCGAGCTGCCCTTGTCCCCCTTGGTGCTGCGCCACATCGCCAAACCGATCGCATCGGGCGAAGTGTCGGGGCATTATCACCCCAAGGTCAGCTTGCCCGCGCGGGGTCGCGTGATCTCGCGTCCGGCGTTCCTGTTAGACAAATCGCGGCTGATTATGCCGTCCTACGGCACCTATACGGGCGGTTTGCGCGCCGATGATCCTGTTTTTGCCCGCTTGATGGAGCCTGATGCCCACGCCATCATGCTGGGCCCCAAGCCCCAACGTCTGCCCTTGCGGCTATCAGGACGTCGCTAACGCATCGGGTTTGTGTTCAACGGGAAGAAGGCCCATCCGTTCGGCTTCGCAGCGATAGGTGCGACTGACCGGCACTTCGACACCATCGGACATGACCAGAAGAGGCCGATTGGCTTTGTTCACAACACCGATGACATGGGCCTTCGCAACCCAGTGGGACCGATGCACACACCCTCCCTCGACGCCGTCCATTTCGGCTGTCGCATCCGCAAAGCGGATCCGGATGCGATGACTGCCCTTGACCGTGTGGATCGACACAAAATGCCCGTCACTGGACAGACGCACGATATTGGCCTGTAACGCCTGCGGCAGACGGCGCCACAAACGGGGCCCTTGTGGTTTGACGGTTTTGAAATGCGTCTCGACCTGATAGACTAAAACACCGATTGCTGTTGTGATTACAAGCACATAGACTGTCAGTTGCACGTTGGACGGGCGCGCCACCAGATCAGGTTTCAGCGCCAGATCCGTGAACCAGATCAGGAAAGGCGCAAAGGTTATCGTAAACAACAGCGTCGACACGATCGTCGCCGGGATAGAGGGCGATTTCATCGACGCGCGCACCAGGCTTGATAGAAAAATCGAGCTGAACACCGACCAAAAAATCACGACCGCCCAGTAGAACAATAAAATCAGTTCACCAACCCGACCATACGTACCGAACGGCCCAATAATTGTAACGATCATTGTGGCGCAGAAGCCGGTTGAGTAGGGAATGGGGCTGGAAAGCCGTTTGCGCAAATCATCGCGGAGACGATTTCGAAAGGCAAAATTTTGGTTAACTGCGGTAATCGTCTTTGGCCTTCAAACAAGATACGCGTGCGCGCGGACAGTGCACCTAGAAACCCCTATAACTTTAAAGCAAAATCGCAAGCAAGTCATGTTAAGGCAAACCATATGGAAACGATCATCCGCACTAAAGTCTGTGACAGCTTCGCTCGGCAGGCGTTGCTGCAGACGTTCGATGCACGCATCGAAACAATGTCAGAGGGGCAGATCACATTATCAGCCCCGATCCAGCCCCACGGGTTGCAGCAACACGGCGTCGTCCATGCCGGTTTGACCTTCGCCTTGGGTGACAGTGCTGCGGGCTACGCTGCGCTGACCCTGATGGCGCAGGATGCCGAAGTGATGACCGCCGAGATGAAGATCAATCTGCTGGCGCCCGCGACAGGCGATCGTCTGATCGCACGGGGCCGGGTTCTCAAACCGGGGCGACGCCTTTTTGTGACGGCCGCTGATGTCTATGCGGTCACGGGCAGCACCGAAACCCACGTCGCCGTCCTGCAAGGCACAATGGTCCCGGTCTAACCCGCGCGTGCGGCCTCCAGATGCGGCCAGATTGGCTGGTCGGGAATATGCAGGCGCAAGACATCGCCCAGCTTCAAGGGCCCCTCGCGCTCGACCCAGGCGGTGATGCCGCGTTTGTGCTTGGCCGCCGCTTTGAACGCCTTGCCATGTCCCGGCGCATCCTCGTCGATGACCTTGGCGGGCAGATGGCAGGGGCGGTTTTCCATATCAACGACCAGCGTGGTTCCCGCCTCGGATTGCAGCCGCGAGGACGGTGGCAGGTGGGTGAGGTCCGGCAAGCCCTCGACAACCATCGACGCGCCGACCCATGTGGGATCAAAATGATCGACACCCATCGCATCAACCACCTGCGCCATCTCTTCGGCTGAGACGACGGCAAACTGACGGACATTGCGGATGACCGTACCGCGCGGATGCTGCGAGATGACCCGACTGCATGACGCCCGCGTCTGGCCCCCGTGATCTTCGCCTTCAACACCCGCAAAGCTGGCAAAAACCTCGTTCAGCGGCTCTGAGCGCAGGCTTGCTTTGCGATCCGGAACGCGGCCCAGAAAGGTGATCGTGGCGTAAAAGGATGTTGGTTTCAGGGCGGGCATGAGCGTGTCTCCTAGACGTGGGACAGATGTGCCCGCTGAACGGGCAAAGCGCAATCTGATCCTTGTGCAAGACCCTGAAAAACCCTGTGCGCCAAAAAAGTGCAGAGCTTTTAGATCAAATTGCGCACGCCGGTTTCATCTTTGTCCAAATATTCTCGCCGAAGGCATCCGCAGACAGCAAAACGCCCCATCCTTTCGGACAGGGCGCTCGCGGTTCATTTTGTATTAGATCACCCGGTGGGTTCCGGCTCAAGCCCGCCATCGGTCGCACGGGGCTTTTTAGGCTTGGTCTTCGGGATCGCCGTGATCGAAGGCGCATTTCCGGTATCGGAACCATCGTCGTCGTCGCCCGCATTGGGCGGCTCTCCGGCGATGACGCGCTTGATCTCGTCACCGGTCAGCGTCTCGTACTCCAAAAGACCGTTGGCCAGGCGCTCAAACTCGTCATAGTTCTCTTCAAGGATCGACTTGGCCTTCACATAGGCCTCATCAATCATGCGCTTGACCTCTTCCTCAATCAGCTCTTTCGTCGCCGCCGAGATCGAGAACCCACCGGCACCATTGCCCATGTAACCTTCATGGGCCTGCTGGTAGTCGATGTTGCCCACCTTGTCGGACATGCCCCAGCGCAGCACCATCGCGCGTGCCAGGCCAGAGGCTTGCTGGATATCGCCGGACGGGCCGTTGGACACTTCGTCTTCGCCGTATTTGAGGATTTCAGCCGCTTTACCTGCCATCGTCATCGCGAGCTTTTGCTCGCATTCGGACTTATGCCAGTTCAGGCGGTCAATCTCGGGCAAAGAGACAACCATCCCCAAAGCACCACCGCGCGGGATGATCGTGGCTTTGTAGACCGGATCACATTTGGGTAGGTGGATGCCAACAATGGCGTGGCCTGCTTCATGCCAGGCGGTCTTTTCCTTTTGCTCGGGTGTGAGAACCATCGACCGGCGCTCGGCGCCCATCATGACCTTGTCCTTGGCGTTTTCGAAATCTTCCATCGACACGAACCGCCGCCCCACACGAGCGGCCATCAACGCCGCTTCGTTCACGAGGTTGGCCAGATCAGCACCCGAAAAACCGGGTGTGCCGCGTGCGATCAAACGCAGATCCACATCAGGGCCAAGCGGGGTCTTGCGCGCATGCACGCCAAGGATCTTCTCGCGGCCTTTGATGTCGGGGTTGCCGACGGTGACCTGACGGTCAAAACGGCCGGGGCGCAGCAAGGCGGGGTCCAGAACGTCTTTACGGTTGGTCGCGGCCAGAATGATGACGCCTTCGTTGGCTTCAAAGCCGTCCATCTCAACCAGCAACTGGTTCAACGTCTGCTCACGCTCGTCGTTACCGCCGCCGTAACCGGCGCCACGGTGGCGACCCACGGCGTCGATCTCGTCGATAAAGACGATACAAGGCGCGTTTTTCTTGGCTTGTTCAAACATGTCGCGGACGCGAGACGCGCCGACACCCACGAACATCTCCACAAAATCGGAACCGGAAATCGTAAAAAAGGGCACGCCCGCTTCACCGGCCACAGCACGGGCCAGAAGCGTTTTACCGGTGCCCGGAGGGCCCACCAGTAGTGCACCTTTAGGGATTTTGCCGCCAAGGCGCGAGAATTTCTGCGGATTGCGGAGGAACTCGACGATCTCGTCCAGTTCTTCCTTCGCCTCGTCGATACCGGCCACGTCATCAAAGGTCACGCGGCCATGCTTTTCGGTCAGCATCTTGGCTTTAGATTTGCCAAAGCCCATGGCTCCGCCTTTGCCACCGCCTTGCATGCGGTTCATGAAGTAAATCCAGACACCGATCAGCAGCAGGAACGGCAAGAGCGACAGGATGAACGTCTGGAAGCCAGATTGCTCCTGCGCTTGTGCCTGAACCGGAATGCCCGCTTCGATCAGTGTTTGCGTAATTTCGGCGTCGGAAGGTCGGATTGTGACGTAGTCATTGCCGTCATTACCACGAAAGCGCACCTGTTCTCCGTCCAGTGTGACCTGTCCGACATTGCCGTTATCCACAGCATTGATGAACTCGGAATAGCTGATCGAGCGGCTTTGCAGATTGTTCTGCCCGCCGTTGAACAGGTTGAAGAGCGCAAGGATGACCAAAAACAGGACCACCCAGAAGGCGATATTTCTTGCGTTGCCCAAGGAAATTCTCCCTAAAAATCGGTTGGCACAGTGAAGACCACGACGGAATCCATCAGCCACCCACTTAAGATAGAGATCGGGCGGGGTACTTCAATGCGATAAATCACGACTCGTGCAGGTATGCGAAGAAATCGGCACGATTCCCGACCAATTCTGCGCGCCACTCAGGGTTGAAATGGGCCAAAGGAGCCGCGATCAACGCGCCATCCCGCCAAATCGCAGGGCTTGCAGCCAGGCTGGCACGCGGCAAGCCGCTGGATCGCCAGTCTTCAAGCTGCGCGATGCCAGCGTCGCCCAAGGCGCGAACGCGGTCGTTCGACTGCATCGGACCAATCATCGTCCAGCGATCATCAAACAACGCGTCAGGCCCGCAATCGGCGTCGCGCAAGGCAGCGGCTTCCCGCGTGATCCGGAGCGTTTTGGCATCAGATACGACAAGCGCACCGTGCAAGGTCCCCGTTCCGCTTTGCAAAAGAGCGGACAGCGCTGCAAAGCGCGGCCGATAGGCGTGTCCGCTCACAAAACAGAGCGCTTGGGCCAGCAATCGGCTGCGCAACTCATCGGGCGCTGCCTGAAATGCCCCACGCGCAATCAAGATATCGCCTGCCTGCTGCTGAACGGCGCTTTTGGCCAAATCGCGCACTTGTTCGTGCAAGGCATCCCGCGCACGGCCCATATGGGCCGCCGTTTGCACAAGCCGCGCGCGGTCCAGGCCGATCTTGGCCAGCGCCGGCATCATCTGGCGCAGCCGGATGCGGTCGAAACGGGTGTCGTCATTTGTGGGGTCCTCGGACCAGACCGTGCCGCGCGCCAACAGAAACGTCCGCAAGTCCTGACGCGCTGTCTCTAAAAGCGGGCGGACCCAACGCACCCCGACACGGTGGTGCACCGGCTGCATGGCCGCCAACCCATCCACGCCAGAGCCGCGCGCAAGCCGCATCAGCACCGTCTCGGCCTGATCGTCGCCCGTATGGCCCAGCAGGACCGTCCGGGTGCCGGTTCTGGCTGCCCAGTCCGCCATCAACGCGTAGCGCGCCGCGCGCGCTTCGGCTTGCAGGTTACCGCGGGCCTCCGCGCGTTGCCATGTCAGAACCTCATGCGCGCAGCCCAGTTGCGCGCAAAGCGTGGCCACCAGCGCCAATTCGCGCGCAGCCTCGGGGCGCAAACCGTGATCGACGCTTAGCGCAGTGATACGGGCACCGCCAAAACGCCCGCAGGCCAGCACCAGCAATGCAGTGGAGTCCCCCCCACCAGATACAGCAATGCCGATATTTTCAGAAAACTCAGCCCCGAGCAGACGATCACAGGCAGTGGCGAACGTCGCCTCCAGCGTCACGAGCAGCCAAGCGTGCTTTGCGCGGTCTGCGCATCTGCGACGGCAGCCGAAGCCGGAAAGCGCGTTGCGACCTCGCCCAGCGTCACACAGGCTTCGCTGGTCTGCCCCAACGCGCCAAGCGAAGCACCCAGCTTGTAAAGCGCGCGCGGGGCATCCGCGCCGTTGGGATCAGCTGAGAACGCATTTAGATAGGCGCGCGCAGCCGCGGGCATATCGCCCAGACCTTCCAGCGCTTCACCACGCATCAGGTCCACTTTCACCGCAACGGGGCTTCCCGGATAGGTCTGGTTGAAGGTCGCAAGCTGGTCAGCGGCGCCTTGAAAGTCACCGGACGCGAGCGCCTCCGACGCCCGCTGGAAGTCCTCAGCCTCACCGACGGCCAATTGCGAGACATCTGTTTGCGGCGCAGGCGTCACAGGGGTGACGGGCGTGACGGGGGCCGCGCCGCCGCCAAGGGTAGAGCCTTCGCCAAGCGCTGCAATATCGCAGTCGGCCTCCAGTTCGCACAAGCGGAACTCAAGGTCCCCGATCTGGTTGGTGCCATCAGCGACCACCTGGTTGACCCGAAACTCGAGCTGTTCAGTCTGCGCTGTGAGACGCTGCAACTCAGCCTCGATCGCATTGACGCGGTCCAGAACCGATCCGCCCGCAGCCGTCCCACCGGGCGCGCCTGTCGTGGACAGTTCGCGCTTGAGGCGCTGGATATCGACAAACAGCACCGACAGTTCCTGCCGGATATCGGCAAGGGTCTGGTCGTTTTGGGCGGTGGCGGGCAGCGCAAGGGCCAGGCCCAGCACCACCATCAGGGGTCGCAACATGACGTCAGTTCCTTAGCTGGTGCCGCCAGCCGCGATCACTGTGACCGCGCGGCGGTTCTTGGCGTAACAGCTCTCGTCCGAGCAGATCTCAAGCGGGCGTTCCTTGCCAAAAGTCAGCGTGCGCAGGCGCGTCGCCGCAACCCCTTGGCTGACCAGATACTCCTGCACAGCGTTGGCGCGGCGCGCGCCGAGTGCAAGGTTATATTCCCGCGTGCCCTGCTCATCCGCATGACCTTCGATCACGGCGGTGAATTCGGGATTGTTGGCCAACCACGCAGCTTGCCCGGCAAGCACCGATTGAGCTTCGGGTGTCAGCGAAGACTGATCGACCAGAAACAGCACACGGTCGCCAATGGTCTGGCTGAAATAGGCAGGCGAGTTGGGATCCTGTGCTGATCCCACATCAAAACCCGCGCCACCGGCACCATCCGCGCCAAAGCCGTCGCTGTTATCGAACCGGCCTGCATTCGTACACGCACCAAGGGCAAAGGCGGCCCCGATCAATACTGCGATTTTCAATCTGTTCATGGGTCTGTCCTGTGCTTTTTATGTGCTCGTTTGGGTCAGTTTATCAGGTTCGCGCCGCTTTGTGAATCAGCGTTGCAATGGTGACCAAGACGGGTCCGACGCACCGCCATCCGTGCGAATAGGTTTCAGGTTTCGCCCCGAGATATCAACCGAATACAAAGACGGGGCGCCTTGTGCCCCTTGGGTTTCACGGGTGAACATGATGACGCGGCCATTGGGCGACCATGTCGGGCCTTCATCGAGGAACGAGGCGGTCAGCAACCGCTCTTCGGAGCCATCCAGCCGCATCACCCCGATATGAAAACGCCCACGGTTTTGCTTGGTAAAGGCCACCAGATCGCCACGCGGCGACCAAACGGGTGTGCCGTAGCGCCCAGCGCCAAAACTGATGCGCGTGGCGTCGCCGCCCCCAGCGGGCATCACGTAAAGCTGCTGATTGCCGCTTCGATCACTCTCGAACACGATGCGGCTTCCATCGGGCGAATAGCTTGGTGCTGTTTCAATCGATGGTGCCGAGGTCAGTCGCGTCAGCGCGCCCGAGGCCAGGTTCACCGTATAAAGATCTGTGTTCCCCCCCGTCGTGAGCGAGAAGACAGCCGTTTGCCCATCGGGCGCAAAGCGCGGCGCGAAACTCATCGTGCCGGAGGGCAGATCGATGGCGCGGCGACCCACATTGTTCACGTCCAGCACATAAATGCGCGGAAAGCCCGTCTCGTAACTGGTATAAAGCACCTGATTGCCATCCGGCGAGAAGCGCGGGGCCAGCACGATCGCGCTGCTATCCGTTAGATACTGAACATTTGCACC
Source organism: uncultured Paracoccaceae bacterium (assembly GCA_937883775.1). Taxonomy (GTDB): domain Bacteria; phylum Pseudomonadota; class Alphaproteobacteria; order Rhodobacterales; family Rhodobacteraceae; genus JAHTBL01. The sequence continues at coordinate 5,034 of CAKZXZ010000145.1, read as the reverse complement.
GTCATAATCCATGATGCCAAGGCGCTTTTTGCGGTCGTTCTTGGGTCCGGTCTCGGACACGAAGACCACGCGGCTGTCGAAGTATTTCCCCTCGCCGGTGATCCGGCTGTAAACTTCGTCAGCCACTTTGTGCGCCATACGGCGCCAGCCTTGCGCTGTGCCTGCAAATTGCAATCCCTTGCCCAGCTCTGCGCCGGAAAACACGTCATAGACGCGGAACTTGACAGTAATGTTGCCCTGACCATCGGCGTTGACCGCCCCGGTAATCAGCGCTTGTGCATTGATCGCCTTCCAGTCAGCATATTGCACGGGCGAGGCGAAGTTGCTGACGGTCGAGATGAACGCATCCGGCGAGATTTCGCGAAAAAGCCCGGTTCCCGTCAGATCGGCGGCCACGACCCGGCTGATATCGCCCGCCAGTTGCCCGGCGGCGGCACTTTCAGCCTGAAAGGCCGGGATCGCGAAGGGCATCGGTTCGATCACGCCATCGGTGATACGCAGCCTTAAGGGCCCGTCCTGCGCCACCGCAACGGAGCCGATTGCGAGGCTGAACACCATCGCCAGAAAGATCAAAATTGCCCGCATTACCTCAACCTCATTCCACTTGGATCGAATGTCATCTCAATTTCGCGCCATTGCGCATATTTTTCACGGGGAAGATTGTAGCCCCGTGCACCGCAGCGGATTATTGCCCGCCGGGCAGCTTCAAAAGCCTGTCGCGCACCGGCTTCAGACCCGCCTTCAAACGACAGCATCCGGATTGATCCGCTCACCGGGGTCGCGTTTTCCGCCATCTCGACAGCGACAACGACAGTCGTCGCCAAAGCATCCGTCGACAGCGACCCAACATTCCAGCAACTTGAGACCGCAACGCGCATCGCGTCCTTCTCGCCCCGTGTCAGGGGCGGGCCAGAGGGTGCAGGCGCGTCGTCGCTGGCCGCATCGGCAACAGCCGCGGCCACCGCATCTGCAATCGCGTCCGTTTGCGGCTCTTCGGCAGGTGTGTCTTGCGCTGTTTCTACAGGCGCAGGGCGTGTGGGGCGCGTTTGCGGGCGCATGGATTGCGTCGGCGCGCTGGCGGGCGTTTCGGCTTCGGTCACGATCTCGGTCGCGGCGGCGTCGGGGGCGGTCGCCTCGGCCTCCTCGGCTTGTTCGGTTGCGTCCTCGCCTTCGGTCACGGCTTCTTGCACGGTGTCGGCCACCTGCGTGTCGGGCGGCGGTGGCGCGACGGCTTCGGGGGCCACGCGGTCGGCCTGCTGCTCTTGGGCTTGCTCGGCTTCGGGCAAAGCTGTGGTGACCGTATCCTCGACAACGGGTGGCGCGGGTTCGACCGGCGCATCCGGTTCAACTTCTGTGACAGGCGGTGTCAATTCGCTCACATCGGGGGGCGTTTCAGCCTCTGGCACCTCTTGCGGCGGTGGCGGCGCGGGGGTTTCCTCGACCGGCGCAACCTCGGACAGCGAGGGCGCCTCTTCAACCACCGGGGTCTCAGTCTGATCCGGTTGCACGGCCACAGCATCCGGTGTGCTTTCTGCAACCAGTGCTGCGAATTCCTCGCCCGAGATTACCGACACGTTCGTTGTCGTCTCAAACGGCAACGGGTCCGAAGACAGCAAGCCTCCGAAGAGCATAAAGCAGATCAACCCAACGTGACCTGCGCCGGAGATATAATACCCCGTCTGCACCCTTGCCTCAGTTTCCGCCCAGCGTCGGGCCGCCCGTATCCGTGACCAGACCGATATTGCTGAACCCACCGGCGTTCAAAGCGCCCATCACCTGCACGACCCGCTCGTAAGGGATCGCGCCGTCAGCCCGCAGAAAAACCTTGTCATCAACACGCTCTGCCGCGATGGCGCGCAGGCGGGGGATCAGGTCTTCGTCGGTGATCTCGGTCGTCATGATCTGCAACTGGCCTTCGGCGGTAAGCGTGATCGTCAGCGGTTCTTCCTGATCGTCCGCTTCCAATGCGTTGGCAGCGGTTTTCGGCAGTTCCACCGGCACGCCGACCGTCATCAACGGGGCAGCGACCATGAAGATGATAAGCAGCACCATCATCACATCCACAAACGGCGTGACGTTGATCTCTCCCATCGGTTGAGACCGACGACCCCGGCGGCGTCTGCCTCCTCCGCCGTCGCGTTGCACGACCCCGCCACCCATCTCAGCTGTCCAACTGGCGGCTGAGGATGGTGGCAAACTCGTCGGCAAAGGCTTCATACCCGCCCACGATACGGTCGCTATCGGCACTTAGCTTATTGTAGAAAATCACCGCCGGGATCGCGGCCAAAAGGCCCAGACCCGTGGCCAGCAATGCCTCTGCGATACCGGGGGCCACGACGGCCAGCGATGTATTCTGCTGCTCTGCAATCTCGATAAAGGCGTTCATGATGCCCCAAACCGTTCCGAAAAGCCCCACAAACGGCGCCGTGGAGCCGACCGTCGCCAAAACTGCAAGATTGCTTTGCAATCCTTCGGCCTCTTTCGCGATGGCCACATCCATCGACCGGTCAATCCGGCTTTGCGCCCCCGCGATCAGCCCGCCATCGGTGCGGTGCGAGCGGCGCCATTCCAGCATCCCGGCCGCGAATATCTTTTCTGATGGCCCGGACGGGTTTGGCCCGATCTTGTCGAACAGCCCATCCAGCGGCTGGCCCGACCAGAACGCCTCATCAAAGACGGCGGCCTCGCGCCGCGCTGCCCGGTAGTTGATCGTTTTCTGCACAATGATCGCCCACGCCCAAAAGGACGCGGCAATCAGCATTATCATCGTGATCTTAACCGTGATCGTTGCGCGCGCAAAAAGCGCCCACATCGAAAAATCGACTGATTCCATAATTGCCTGCTCTCGCCGTTACGGGTCTCTCTGACCTCTTATGACGTCAGATTTACCGTATTCCTTGGATGAAAGCCAACAAATTGCATCTCACAAGCGCGAGACCCGCGCGTCTTAGTGAACCTGTCGGCGGATATTCGCTGGAAGACGGGCGGGCTGGCCGGCCTCGTTGATCGCCACGATGGTGACCTGGGCGGTGAAAAGCAGCTGATCGGCGCGCTTGACGTCTTGGCGAAAGATGATGCGCGCGCCAGTCATGGCCTCGGTTGAGGTCTCCACCATCAGTTCGTCATCGAACCTTGCAGGCGACAGATACTCAGCCTCGACCTTGCGCACAGCGAAGACGACGCCGTCTTCCTCTTTCATCGCGACCTGATCGACACCCATTTCCCGCACATACTCACTGCGGGCGCGTTCGATAAACTTCAGGTAGTTCGCGTAATAGACAATCCCCGCGAGATCAGTGTCTTCATAGTAGACGCGCAACTCAAACCGATGGCTCATTGCACGGCCTCCATCCGGGCGAACAGGCGCAAGGCGTGGCTTTTGTCTTGGGCCACAGCTGGTAAAACCGGATCATAGCCCGCGCGGATCACCTGCGCGATGTCAGGGCGCAGCACGGTCGTCTCGCCCGCGACCGCCAAGGGAGAGCTTTGCCGAAACGCCACATCTGACCACAAGACGATACTTTGCACGATCTGGCTCAGTGCCAATGTCTCGGCGGGGACTGCCGAAAGCTGTTCATCCATCCGCAGAAAGATGAAACACGCCTTGATCGCGCCCGCCTCATCAAAGCGGAAGATGCGATACTGGTTGGCGTCCGCCTCTTTCAGGCGCGCCACCAATGGTCCAAGATCCGGGATCAGCCGGTCCAGATCCTTGACCGCCGTCAACTCATCCCAGTCGCGGCAGAAAAACAGCATCATATTGCTGCCAAGCTCCGGATCAGTTTCGGCCATCTGGTGACCGGCCAGCGCACACACAGCCTCAATCGCGCCTTTGAGAACACCAATCGTCTCATCTTCGACCCCGAAGGCCACGGGCGCAATCGGGCGTCCCCAGCGCGCAAACAGGTAACTGCCATCACCGCGCGTAAACAGCGTCTCCACCTGATCTGGTGTCATGGATGCTCTTTCATCTTTGCAAAAATATCCGCGCCGCAGGCATAGAATCCCCTCACGGAAGGCTCAACCGAATAGATCGTCCTGACCTTTGGGCGCCTCCAGCCCCAGATGCGTCCAGGCCCGCTGCGCCAGCATCCGCCCGCGCGGTGTGCGCTGGATCAGCCCTTGCTGCAGCAAAAACGGCTCGATCACCTCTTCCAGCGCATCGCGGCTTTCCGAGAGCGCGGCAGACATGGTTTCAATGCCAACAGGGCCGCCCTGATAATGCTCTGCAATCAGCCGCAAATAGCGCCGGTCGGCACCATCCAGCCCAAGATGATCGACCCCCAGCCGCGTCAGGGCGTTGTCTGCAATGGCTTGCGTGATGCTGCCATCCCCTTCAACAACCGCAAAATCGACCACGCGCCGCAAAAGGCGCCCGGCAATCCGCGGGGTCCCCCGTGCGCGTTTCGCAATTTCCCGCGCGCCTGCATCTTCAATCGGAACGCCCAAAAGCCGCGCGCCGCGCGATACGATTTCGTGCAACTCATCGACCGTATAGAATTGGAGCCGCGTCGGAATGCCGAACCGGTCGCGTAACGGCGTGGTCAACAGCCCCAATCGCGTTGTGGCGCCCACCAAGGTAAAAGGCTGCAACTCAATCCGCACAGTGCGGGCTGCAGGGCCTTCGCCAATCACCAGATCCAACTCGAAATCCTCGAGCGCGGGGTAAAGCACCTCTTCCACCACGGGGTTCAGTCGGTGGATCTCGTCAATAAAAAGCACATCGCGCGCTTCCAGATTGGTCAGGATCGCCGCCAAATCCCCCGCCTTGGCCAGCACCGGCCCCGAAGTCATCCGGAAATTTACCCCCAGCTCCCGCGCCATGATCTGCGCCAGCGTCGTTTTGCCCAAACCGGGCGGCCCGTGGAAAAGCGTATGATCCATCGCCTCGCCACGCTGACGGGCCGACTGGATGAAAACCGACAAATTCGCCCGCGCCTCTTGCTGCCCGATGAATTCGGATAACGCCTGCGGTCGAAGCGCCCGATCCGCGTCCTCGGCCTGCCGCTCGGGGCGCAATGTGGGGTCTGGTTC
>CAKZXZ010000144.1 GCA_937883775.1 uncultured Paracoccaceae bacterium | reverse complement strand
GCCCCATCGGTCTTGGAGGCATAGTCCAGCCCCGTCGCCTCGTGGATCGGCAGCGCGTCCATATCGGCACGCAGGCCAATCGTGCGGCCCGAGCTATTCGTCTTGCCCTTGATAACCCCCACCACGCCCGTGCGCCCCAACCCGGTGACGATCTCATCGCAGCCAAACTCGGCCAGCTTGTCAGCGACCATGGCCGAGGTGCGGTGCGTCTCGAACAAAATCTCGGGGTTTTCGTGCAGGTCCCGACGCCATTCGGTGATTTCGGGCAGCAATTCGGCAAAGCGGTTTTTGACGGGCATGTTAGCTCTCCACAAGATGGTCGATCAGGCGGTGCATGAAGGCCTCGCCCTTCTGAAACTGATCGACGGTGATATATTCATTGGGTTGATGGGCCATGGCGATATCGCCGGGGCCGCAGATCGCGGTGGAATAGCCGCGTTCCTGAAACTGGCCGGCCTCAGTCCCGTAGCTGACGACGTGGGTGCCGTTGTCACCGGTGAGTTGGCGGATCAAAGGCTCGGCCACCGGATCATCTTCCGGGCGCAGGCCGGGGCTGGCGGAATACTGACGAATGTCGATGCGTGCCTCGGGTCGTATCTTGCGGGCCTCCGCTTCGATCTGACGGGCATGGGCCGTAAATTTCTCGACCCATTCGGCGGGGCTTTCGGTGGGCACCTCGCGGATATCGACCGTGAAGCGGCAGGTCTTGGCAGTGATGTTATGGGCCGTGCCCCCGTTCATCATCCCCACATGAAGCGAGGTAAACGGCGGCTCGAAGATCGCCGCCACCGGGTCCGGCTCGCGTGCCATATTGGCGGCTGTCTGTTGGCGACACCATTCGACCAATTGCGCCGCGACCATGATGGCCGAGACGCCCGTATGCAGAAGCGAAGAATGCACCTCGAACCCATGCACGGTCACATCCAGCCCGGTGGTGCCCTTGTGGCCAGTGACCGTCTGCATCCCTGTTGGTTCCCCCACAATGACGGCAGAGGCGCGCGGCAGCGTCGTCTTCATCTCGTCGATCATGAAGGGCGCGCCGATGCAGCCGACCTCTTCATCGTACGAAAGCGCCAATTGCAAAGGCCGCTTGATCCCCCGCTCCAGTGCCAACGGCACGGCGGCCAAGGCCAGAGCGTCAAAGCCCTTCATATCCGTGGTGCCACGGCCAAAAAGTTTGCCGTCCTTCTCGACCACGGTGAAGGGATCGGTGTCCCAGTCCTGCCCGTCGATCGGCACGACATCCGTGTGGCCCGACAGTACAACGCCGCCCTCCACCTCAGGCCCGACATGCGCGTAAAGGTTACACTTGTCGCCATCGGCGTTGTAAACGCGGTGCGCTTTCACGCCGAAGGTGTCGAGATACTCCTCAACGAAATCCATCAGCGGCAGGTTGGTGTCGCGGCTGACCGTGGGAAAGCCGACAAGGCGATCCAGAAGGTCGCGGGCGGTGAGGACTGTTTGCATGCCTTTTAGTCTAGACCGTCTGCTCAGTCATACAAGCGCCGTCCTTCAAGACCTTCCGGCGCGTCATTGCCTTCGCGCAGCCGCGCTTCGGCCTTCAGGGCATCGTCATCGCGTTTAAAGCCGCCCCACTCGCCGACCAGAACCTTGTGACCCGGTGAGACCTCTTCATAGACGCTCGGCTCGGGCGTGTGGCTGACAGGGAAGATCGGTGACGGGATCGGCTTGAAGTTCAAATCCCGCTCTGACTTGCGCTGGCGGGGATCAGCGACAGGCACCGCCGACATCAGCTGCTTGGTATAGGGGTGCTGCGGGTTTTCGAAGATTGACTGGCGCGGGCCAATCTCGACGATACGGCCCAGATACATGACAGCCGTTTGGTGGCTGACGCGTTCAACCAC
>CAKZXZ010000143.1 GCA_937883775.1 uncultured Paracoccaceae bacterium | reverse complement strand
CATGAAAACCGTGGCACGATGTTCGATCTGGCCACGCGCACGGCAGAGCAATGCTTTATGCCGTTAACCATTGGCGGCGGGGTGCGGACACCTGAGGATGTGCGCGATTTGCTGCTGGCCGGGGCGGACAAGGTGTCGTTCAACTCGGCTGCGGTGGCGGACCCCGATGTGGTGGCGCGCGCGGCGGACCGGTTTGGATCGCAATGCATTGTCGTGGCGATTGATGCCAAGACGGTCAGCCCCGGCAAGTGGGAGATCTTCACCCATGGCGGGCGGCGCGCGACAGGTATTGACGCGGTGGAGTTCGCCAAGACCGTGGTTGCAAAGGGTGCAGGGGAAATTCTGCTGACGTCCATGGATCGGGACGGGACGCGGGCGGGGTTCAACCTGCCGCTGACGCGGGCGATTTCAGACGCGGTGCCGGTGCCTGTGATCGCGTCGGGCGGGGTCGGTACGCTGGACCATCTGGTGGAGGGCGTAACCGAGGGGCGCGCAAGTGCTGTGCTGGCCGCGTCGATCTTCCATTTCGGCGATTACACGATCCGCGAGGCCAAGGAACATATGGCCGCAGCGGGCATTCCGATGAGGTTGTCATGAGCGTTCTGGACCGGCTGAATGCCACGATTGCGGCGCGTGCTGACGCGGATAGGGAAGACAGCTGGACGGCCAAGCTGCTGTCCAAGGGCCCGGAGAAATGCGCCGAGAAATTCGGTGAAGAAGCGGTTGAGGCGATCATCGAGGCGGTCAAGGGCGACCGCGCGGCGCTGACGGCGGAAGCGGCGGATGTGCTTTATCACTTGCTGGTCATGCTGCGGGCGCGGGACGTGGATCTGGCCGATGTTCTGGCTGAGCTGGAACGCCGCGAAGGCACCTCGGGTGTTGCGGAGAAAGCGGCGCGGACGTAGACGCCCGCACCCCGTTTTCTGCTTAGACATGCACCTTTCCGCATAGAAAATCGTGCTGCATCTCTTCGGCCAGCATGGCGTTGCGCGCTGTGTGCATCTTTTGATGTGCGTCTGTTTTTTCGATTGCGACCCAGTCATCGCGCGTGTTCCAGAAGGTGACGTGCAGGAAGGTATTCGATGTTTCCTCGTCCTCGACCACGTTGGAATGGCTCAACCCGTCCTGGCGGACCGAACCTTCATATTCGCGCATCAGAGCGACAAAATCATCGTGTTTTTCGGGCTGAACAACAAATTTACCGATATGCATGAAGAGGTCTGACATGATCTTTCCTTTCGGGTTTCGAGATGTCTGAGGTGGCTCATTTTCGGGGGGATTTGCTGCCTTTTGAGTGATGGTTTGCTGGAGCGCTTGATCTATGGGATCGGTCGGCCTCCGCTATAAAACGTGGGGAGTGGCGCGCTGATTCCAAGAGGGACAGTGTGTCTGCGGCGCAGGTCTTGCTTGGCTGTATCCTGCCAGCGACTGCGATTTCGACGCCTCGGCGGCAATGGACAGTTGCAACTTTAAGGCGCCTCTGGCTTACTGAGTGGGTCGTCTGACTTGCTCACCACAGGGTTAGAGCTGCTGCATCCAAACAGGCGCGATACTGAATTTCCCTTTATCTGCAATAGGATATCCTATCATGCTATCTCGAAATACGTCTTTTTTCCATCCGGCTGCCCGTGCTTATGCCGCCGAGGTCCACGCTGGCACCTTGTCCCGGCGGGAGTTTTTGACCCGCGCGACATCGCTTGGTCTGACAGCCACCGCGGCTTATGGGTTGTTGGGGCTCAGCCAGCCCGCAAAAGCCGAAGGCCACGCGGCAGAGGGTGGCACGTTGCGGATCGAAAGCACGGTCAAGGCGCTGAAAGATCCGCGCACGTTTGACTGGCCGCAAATGTCGAACTTCACCCGCGGCTGGTTGGAATATCTTGTTGAATACAATTCCGACGGGACATTCCGCGGCATCCTTCTGGAAAGCTGGGAGGTCAATGACGACGCGACCGAATACATGCTGAAGGTGCGCGAAGGCGTGACATGGAACAATGGCGATGCGTTTACCGCCGAAGACGTCGCTTTCAACATCGCGCGCTGGTGCGAAAAAGGGGTTGAGGGCAATTCGATGGCCAGCCGCGTGGCGTCGTTGATTGACGATGCGACGGGTCTGGCCCGCGACGGCGCAATCACTGTGGTTGATCCGCAGACCGTTAAACTGGTGCTGAACCAGCCCGATATCACGCTGATTGCCGGCTTTTCAGACTACCCTGCCCCGGTTGTCCATCAAAGCTTTGACGGTGATCCGCTGGCCAACCCGATCGGGACGGGTCCCTATCTTCCCGAAAGCTTTGAAGTCTCGGTCAAAGCGGTCTTGGTGAAGAATGCGGATCATGCCTGGTGGGGTAAGGGTGTGATTGGTGAGGCTGCTTTGGAGCGGATCGAGTATATCGACTACGGCACCAATCAGGCGTCGATCCTTGCTGCGGCAGACGCTGAAGAAGTTGATATGATTTACGAATCTCTGGGTGAGTTCATCGAGATTTTCGATGCCATCGGCTGGACGAAGACCGAAGCGGTCACCGCCAACACGTTGGTCGTGCGCCCCAATCAGGCGGCCGAGGTGGACGGTGTGCAGCCCTATGCCGACAAACGCGTGCGGCAGGCATTGGCGATGGCGGTCGACAATCAGGTCTGTCTGACGCTGGGATATGCGGATCTGGGGACCTTGGCCGAAAACCACCATGTGTGCCCAATCCACCCCGAATATGCCGATATCGGCGCGCCGACATATGACCCCGAAGGCGCCATGGCGCTGATGACCGAGGCGGGCATGGCCGATTTCGAGCATGAGCTGATCTCAATCGATGATGACTGGCGCAAGAACACCACCGATGCGGTGGCCGCGCAGCTGCGGGATGCCGGGTTCAACGTGAAGCGGACGATCCTGCCCGGCTCGACTTTCTGGAACGACTGGGCGCAGTATCCGTTTTCGACAACGGACTGGGCGCAGCGCCCGCTGGGTGTGCAGGTGCTGGCGCTTGCCTATCGGTCGGGCGAAGCGTGGAATGAAAGCGCCTTTGCGAATGCGGATTTCGACACGGCCCTGAACAAAGCGCTGTCGATCGCGGATGCCGATACACGGCGCGAAACGATGGCTGAGGTTCAGCAGATCATGCGCGATGAAGGGGTGGTCATTCAGCCTTACTGGCGGTCAACCTACCGTCATCACAAGGAAAATGTATTGGGGGCCGAGATGCACCCGACATTTGAGATCCACGTCTACAAGTTGGCTTTGGCCGCTTGATAACAGGGGGCCCTGCAAAGCGCGGGGCCCTTTTCGTCACAGCTTTGAGCTGATGACACCGGTGGCAAAGCCGCCCATGCGCAGTTCGCCAAACAAGCGCTGATATTCGATCTTGGGGCAACGGTTCTGGATGACGGTCACGCCGCGGGCTTCGGCTTTGGCGGCAGCGGCGGCGTGTTCCACACCGATCTGCATCCAGATGGTTTTCAGGTCTGCAAAATGCGCAAGCGCTTCGTCTACAATCGGTGGCACCGCCTCGGATCGGCGAAAGATATCGACCATGTCGACCGGCTGGTCGATCTCGCTCAGGCTGGCTTTGACCTGGCTATCAAACAGCGTCTTGCCGGCATGGCCCGGGTTAACAGGGATCACGGTATACCCCTTGAGGCCGAGATAGCGCGCCACATAATAGCTGGGCCGCACCGGGTTCATCGAAACGCCAACAACAGCAATGGTTTGCGTGGTTTTGAGGATCTCGCGCAGCTGGGCATCGGGGTATGTCATGGGGGATGTCATACGACAGACACCCTTTGATCGAAAGCCTGCGGTTGTGCAAAGGGCCTCGCCCGTTCGTCGGCGCTTGCCGAATCCATCGGTTGATGATGTTTTGCGCCTATTCTCAGGGCGGGGCGAAATTCCCCACCGGCGGTAAGCAGGAAACTGCAAGCCCGCGAGCGCCTTCTCGAGGGAAGGGTCAAGCAGATCAGGTGCGATGCCTGAGCCGACGGTTACAGTCCGGATGAAAGAGAATGTGCGTCTGGTCCACATCCTGTGGGCTGGAGCCGCGCGTGATCGCCTTGGGTGAAGTGTCGCTTAAAGGAGATCACCATGACACCCACCCGATACGCCTTTATCAAGGCGCGCTGGCATGCCGAAATCGTCGATCAAGCTTTGGTTGGCTTTGAACAGATTATCCCATCACAGCAGATTGACGTGTTCGATGTGCCCGGCGCTTTTGAACTTCCGTTGCTTGCGCGCCGGTTGGCCAATAGTGGCAAATACAGCGCCATCGCTGCGGCTGCGCTTGTTGTGGATGGCGGCATTTACCGGCATGATTTTGTTGCGCAAGCCGTGGTGAGCGGGTTGATGCAGGTCGGTCTGGAGACGGATACACCTGTGCTGTCTGTTTCGCTAACACCCCATCACTTTCAGGAAACACAGCATCATACCGGCATCTACCGCGCCCATTTCGTGACCAAAGGTCGCGAAGCTGCCGAGGCTGCGCTGGCGATCACAAAAACACTGGAGGCTGTTCCGGCCTAGATTTGGGTCACTGCGTTGGTGTGTCAGCACTGTTTTGAGTTCTGCCCTGCCAATCGGTCCGCCATAAAAAAGCGCCCGGGTAAAACCCGAGCGCCAGGTGTGGAACGAGGGACAGTGAAGTGAAACACAAGAGTTCCAGCTTGCGCTTCTGTTTAGTAAATAGGGACGTGGCAACGTCTTTGTAGATGTTGGCACGATTATGTGAACGAAGTGTTAAGCGCTCAGGACAGACGGCCAGTTTGCGTCGCCGGACGCGATATGGCCGTCGATATCCCTCAGCCAGCGGCGGCGCACACCTTTCGAAAAGTTCAGATAGAGCTTGTTGTTGTGCACCGTCCATGCATCCGGGACCGTCTTGGCGGTGTAACCTTGGCTGACAGCATAGGCGCAGTAGCCGCCATATTGCGGCGCGTACCCATCGGCATTCATTTCAAAGGCGGCGCGGTTTTCGGCAGAGGCGAAGTGCCAGGTGGAGCCTTTCCATTCGACCGAATGCTCGGCCAGGCCCTGAACCGGCTTGCCTTCGGTGAAGTAAGCCACCGGATCGGTGCCGTTGATCGCAACGCCATCAGGGGCGAAAATCCATGGCTCTTCGGCCAAAGCGGGGCGGATCAGCGTACCGCTGACAGGGATGGCGACAAGAAGGCCCAGAAAGGCGCGGCGGGACGGTGTGACGGACATGGGCGGGCTCCGGTTCGGGTTTCGATGGAGCAAAGATGCGCTTGTGCGCATGCCCTGAAAAGCCCCCTCGCCGGAGCGTGATCGGGATCGCGCAACCCGTGAGAAATGTTTCAGTCGAAGATGTCTTCGAGCACGTCCCACGCTTCTTCCAGCACTTTTCGGCCCAGAGATTTGCGTTTTTTGCGCTTTTTGCGCTTCCGTTCGTCCCATTTGTACCCTTTGATCGGGTCTTCGGGCCGGTTGCGAATGCGCGAAGGTTTCACCAGTTCACGCGGCTCACCCTTGTCCGAGCGGGGAATCATCTTGAGATCATGGAGCGGCGCGCCGCAGCCCCGGCAGCTGAGCTCGTGGCGGTCTTTGCCGCGCAGCACAAGGGCGGCGCGCGTGCCGCAATAGCAGCAAGTGGCGACTTTGGTGGCGGGCATCGGCGCTCCTATTCGTCTCGTGTAGAGGCATATAGGGCAACGGCAGCCGCATTTGAGACGTTGAGCGAGCCAAACGCCCCAAGCGCGTCGATTTTGACCAGCACATCACAGGTTTCCTTGGTTTTTTCGCGCAGGCCCGGCCCTTCGGCGCCTAAAACCAGCGCGACGGGGCGGTCTGATTTGCCTTTGAGGGCGGCGTCGATCGTGGTGCCAGCTTCGCCGTCAAGGCCCAGCAGGATGTAGCCCATGGAGCGCAGCGTCTCCATCGCGTTGGCGAGGTTCTTGACCCGCAGATAGGGTTGGCGTTCCAGCGCGCCGGATGCAGTTTTGGCCAGCGCGCCGGTCTCTGGCGCGGATTGCCGTTGAGGGGCGATGACGGCGCGGGCGCCAAAAACCTCGGCCGAGCGGAGGATCGCGCCAACATTATGCGGATCGGTCACGCGGTCGAGCAGAACCACACGCGGGGTTTGGCCATCGGCAGCCAAGCAGCGTTCCTCGATACTGCCCCAATGCAGCGGTTTGACCTCAAGGGCGGCGCCCTGGTGCACCGATTGCGGATCAAGCGGGGCGGCAAATTTGCGCGGATCACTGATTTCGGGCGCCATGCCGGAGGCGGCGATGGCATCGGCCAGTTTGCTTTGGGCGTTCAGCGTGACGACAAGGCGAAGACGCTCGCGCGCGGGGTTTTCAAGGGCATCGCGGACGGCGTGCAGACCAAAGAGCCAGACGGTTTCCGCGGCTGACGCGCGGCGCGATTGCTCTTTCTCGATGACCCATTTGGGTTTCTTCATGGGGGTCCCTTTCGTTGCCTCTGGCATGGCGTCTGCGCGCGCGCGGTGCAAGCGAATTTCGTCTTGACGGGGTTGGACCGCTTGCGTATTCGGTCCGCCAGTGGGCGACAGGCCGCAAGGTGTGGCAGGGGACTGTAACTCCCTCGCGGAGACGCACGCCTGGTTCGATTCCAGGGTCGCCCACCACTCACTTTTCATGAAATGAAAACGTGACCCGAAAGGTGGATTGCGGAGCAAATCACCGGAAGGGCCGCTTCTTTCAGAAGACGACACTCGCCGCAGATCGAACGCTCCCCCGGAGCGTTCCTGAACTATGAACGCCCCGTTGGCAGGGCCCACTACGTTCCCTCGCGGAGACGCACGCCTGGTTCGATTCCAGGGTCGCCCACCACTCACTTTTCATGAAATGAAAACGTGACCCGAAAGGTGGATTGCGGAGCAAATCACCGGAAGGGACCGCCCCATTTCTCCACCTCCTCCCACCTCCATTGCGCCGCTCACCGGAATCGGTGTTACCTCGCCCGAATGATCGGGAGGACGGCATGCCATTAGCCATGAATAAAGAGGTGTTCATCACCTGCGCTGTCACTGGATCCGGGGCGACGCAGGACCGATCACCCCATGTGCCGCGCTCTCCGAAAGAGATTGCCCACAGCGCGATTGCAGCGGCCCGGGCGGGGGCGGCAGTGGCGCATTGCCATGTGCGCGATCCGAATACCGGCGCGCCTTCGCGGGATCCAGCGCTTTACCGGGAGCTGACCGAACGGGTGCGGGACGCGGATGTGGATGTCGTGCTGAACCTGACTGCGGGTATGGGCGGCGATCTGACCTTTGGACCGCCATCCAGCCCCCTGCCCCTGACTGCGGGCACGGATATGATCGGCGCGGACGAGCGGGTTGCACATCTGGCCGATTGCCTCCCCGAAATTTGCACGCTGGATTGCGGCACGATGAATTTTGCCGAGGCTGATTACGTAATGACAAACACGCCCGGCATGCTGCGCGCGATGGGGGCGATGATGACCGAGATGGGCGTGAAGCCAGAGATCGAGGCCTTTGACACAGGGCATCTGTGGCTTGCCAAATCGCTGGTGGAGGAAGGCGTGCTGGACAGCCCGGCCTTGGTGCAGCTTTGCATGGGGATCCCGTGGGGCGCGCCGGATGATCTGAATACGCTGATGGCGATGGTCAATGCGGTGCCACGGGATTGGACGTGGTCAGCGTTTTCCATCGGGCGCAACCAGATGCCTTATGTGGCGGCAGCGGTGCTGGCGGGCGGCAATGTGCGCGTCGGATTGGAGGACAATCTATGGCTCGGCAAAGGGGAGCTGGCGACGAATGAGGCGCTGGTGACACGGGCGCGCGGGATTATCGAAGGGCTGGGCGCAACGCTGATTGGCCCGGCCGAAGTCCGCGCGCGGTTGGGGCTGGTCAAGCGAGCGCCGCGATGAGCCGCGCGGCGATCATTGGCGGCGGCGTCATTGGCGGTGGCTGGGCGGCGCGGTTTTTGCTGAACGGCTGGGACGTGGCGATTTATGATCCTGACCCGGAGGCTGCGCGCAAGATCAATGATGTGCTGGCAGGGGCGCGGCGGGCGTTGCCGATGCTTTATGATCGGGCTTTGCCTGCGGAAGGCGAGCTGACGTTTTGCGAGACGCTGGAGGACGCCGTCACGGGGGCAATCTGGATTCAGGAAAGTGTGCCTGAAAGATTAGCTTTGAAGCAGAGCATATTGAAATCGCTTCAGGATACGGTTTCCGAACGCGCTGTTATCGGCTCGTCGACCAGTGGCTTCAAGCCCTCTGATCTGCAGAAAGGGGCGATGCGGCCCGGGCAGATCATCGTCACCCATCCGTTCAATCCGGTCTATCTGATCCCGCTGGTCGAGGTGGTCGGCAGCGCGGCGAATGACGACGCGTTTCTGACCGCAGCCGAGGCCACTTTGACCCAGCTTGGCATGTTCCCGCTGCGCGTGCGGGCCGAAATTGACGCTCATATTGCGGATCGTCTGTTGGAGGCTGTTTGGCGCGAGGCGCTTTGGCTGGTCAGCGACGGTATCGCCACCACAGAGGATATCGACAATGCGATCCGCTATGGGTTCGGGCTGCGCTGGGCGCAGATGGGCCTGTTTGAGACCTACCGGATTGCCGGTGGTGAGGCGGGCATGACGCATTTTATGGAGCAGTTCGGCCCGGCCCTGTCTTGGCCGTGGACCAAGCTGATGGATGTGCCGGAGTTCACGCCTGAGCTGGTTGATCTGATCGCCAGCCAGTCCGACCAGCAATCCGGCGCGCTGGACATCCGCGCGCTGGAGCGGCTGCGCGATGACAATCTGGTCGCACTGATGCGCGCGCTCAAGCAGCGCGATGCGGCGGCGGGGGCGCTGTTGAACGCCCATGAAGCCACGCTGGGCAAACCGCAAACCGCAGTACCCCTTGTCAGCGTCAGGCGGGTCATTCCCGTCGATTGGACCGACTATAACGGGCACATGAATGAAGGGCGCTATGGGCAGGTCTTTTCAGATGCGGCCGATGCGGTGATGGCCGAAATCGGTGCAGATGCCGCCTATATCGCGGGCGGCCTAAGCTATTTCACCGTCGAGACCACGATCAACTATCTGGTCGAAACCCATGCGGGCGAAGTGGTTGAGGTGCACAGCCGGATCACGCTTGCGGACGGGAAGAAACTGCGGATTTGGCACGAGATGATCCGCCGTGCGGATGGGGTTGTGCTTGCCAATTGCGATCAGTTTTTATTGCATGTCAGCCTTGAAACCCGCGCCTCCTGCCGGCCTGCACCGCAGGTTTTGGCGCGGCTTGACGCGTTGGTAAAGCAACATGGAGCAACGGAATAAAGCACGGCTCTGGTAACGTGGGCATGAGCGCGTTAAAGCAGGATCACCGTCGCGCGAACCTAAAGGACCCGTCCGTTTCTTATGCAGATTGCCTGTCACATTGGTCCGCATTGCACTGACGACGACGCGCTTCTCAAGTCGCTTCTCAAGAACAAGGAAGCGCTTGTGAACGAGGGCGTTGCCGTTCCGGGCCCCGGTCGCTATCGGCGTATCGTTCGCGAAACCCTGCAAAGCATGCACCGCAACCCGCTGGCGGATGACGCGCGCGATGTGATGCTGGATGCGATCTTGCAGGAAGATGATGTGGACCGGTTGGTCATGTCAAATTCGAACTTCATCTGCGTGCCGAACCGCGCGCTTGAGGACGGGCAGTTCTACCGGCAGGCTGCGATCAAATGCGCCCGTTTCGAAGAGCTTTTCGCCGCTGACGAGATCGAGTTCTTTATCGCCATGCGCAATCCCGCGACGTTTCTGCCCGCGCTGTTCGACAAGGTCGCAAAGAAGACCTATGACCAGTTTGTGTCCGGCAATGATCCGATGGCAATTCGCTGGTCAACCGTCATCGCGCAGATACGCGAGGCCTGCGCGAACGCACAGATCACCGTTTGGGCCAATGAAGACACGCCGCTGATCTGGGGCCAGCTGATCCGCGAGCTTTCGGGGATTGATCCGACAACGCCAATCTCGGGCGGGTTCGATCTTTTGGCCGAGATCATGAGCAAACCCGGCATGCGGCGGCTGCGCGCCTATCTCAAGGCCAATCCACCCCAGACCGAGCTGCAAAAGCGGCGCATCATGGCTGCGTTTCTGGACAAATACGCCATGGAGGACGCCATTGAAGAAGAGCTTGATCTACCGGGCTGGACCGATGACACGGTGGCCTACATGACCGAGCAATATGAAGACGATCTGTTTGCGATCGAACGGATGCCCGGCGTGACCATGATTACGCCCTAGCTCTGGTCGGCCACAGTTCGAGCACGCCGCACATCAGCACAAGCGCACCACCGAGCAGTTCAAGCGGGGCCAGCGCTTCGCCTGCAAAGATCGCGGCCGTGGCAGCCCCGATCAGCACTTCGCTCATCAGCAGTATTCCGACGCGGGCGGGGTCAAGCCGGCGGGTTGCCCACATCAGCCCAAGGATCGACACGCCCCAGAACAGGGCTCCGGTTGCAAAGATCAGCGGCCATGAGGGTGTGGCCGTTGCAGGCCATGGGGCCAGAAACGGGGCAAGCACCAACGAGGTGAGCGCAGCACCGGCAGCAAAGGTGAACGCGGCCTCGACCGCCGCAAGGCGGGATTTGCTGCGAATGCCTGTCGTCGAGATGGCCCAAAGCAGCCCTGAGGCAAGCGCCATCCACTCGCCCAGATTGCGCGAAACCGGTGCTTCGCCATCAGCGCTGAGCATCACGCCCAGCCCCACAAGCCCGACAGCGATGGCCAGCAGCCGCACAGGCGGTGTCTGCCAGCCCATGACACATCGCGCGATCAGCGTGCTCCAGAGAGGGGTCAGAAAGAACAGCAAGATGATGATCGCCACACGTCCGTAGACGAACCCGATGGAATAAAGCGCAAACGCAACGCCGCCCAGCGCAATGGCGACGATTGACACGATGTCTGAACGATCAACGCGGCGGCGGCGCAGCGCAACCAAAGGCGCAAACAGACAGGCCGCCGCGCCCGTGATCGCAAGAGTGCCCCACGCCCCCGCAAGGCCTTGCGTCTCAAGAAGGCGGACCGGCCACCAGTAGAGGCCCCACAGGATACCGCTGCTCAGCACAAATGCCGTCGCGATCAGGGAGGAGGAGGTCGTGGTCATGCCTTTCGCCTAACCTGTTGCGCGGGCCTTGGCAAAGGGTGCAGCTTGCGGCACACACAAACCGCAATCACGGAGATCAGATGGCTGTCACACGTTTACTGACCGAATTCGGAATGGGCAGCTCTTTGCGCCGTCTGGATTATACCGAAGCCGCCAAACGCGCGGTCAAGGATGCCTTGTGGCACAATTCGATCAATCTGGCCGAGCTTTACGGCAAGGACAAAACCGAAATGCAGATCACCGTTGAGGTTGGCGTGCAGGATCCGTCTGCGATTGATGCCGATCAGATTGCCGCGATTTTTCCCTATGGTCAGATCACCGTTGTGCCCCGCAAAGGCGGGCTGGACGTGCCGCGCTGGGACGGGGGCACGCCGACGGTGATTGCCAATGTCGCGATCTCGGTCGCATTGGATCTGGAGGAAAAATGATGGACGATCAGCGGTTTATCATCGAAATGGGTATGGGGAACGATCTGTACGGGATGGACTATACCAAGGCCGCGGCCCGCGCGATCGAAGACGCTATCCGGCACTCGTCGATCCCCTTGTTCGAGGCCACCGGCCTGTCGCATGACGCGATGCGCGTTCAGGTGACGGTGGGCGTGCAAGAGCCCGATCAGGTCGATTGTGCCGCTTTGGCCCAAAAGCTGCCCCGGGGTCGTGCGACTGTCACGGCCGTGTTTGGCGGGTTGAATGTCGAGAACCCGCAAGCGGGTACGACGCTGGTGATCGCATCCGCTGCGGTTGAGGCGTTCCTGCCGAAACAGGCCTAAGCGCTACATGCCCAGCGCTTCTTTATACATCTCCAGAACGGCCTCTTCTTCGGCGATGTCGTTCTGATCGCGCTTGCGCAGGGCAATCACCTTGCGCATGACCTTGGTGTCATATCCACGGCCCTTGGCTTCTGCCATGACCTCTTTAACCTGTTCGGCGAGGTCCTTCTTTTCCTGCTCAAGCCGCTCGACACGTTCGATAAACTGGCGCAGTTCATCGGCTGTGACGCGGTAAGAGGCATCGGTGCCCGCATTGGTGGACATATCGCTCATGGTCAGGTCTCCGGTTCTGGGTCAGGGCCTTGCCTAACGACCCCGCCCGCGGCCTTCAAGGGGTTGAGCCGCTGCGCGCTTTGATTTAGGCGCTGGCACGCAATCAAGGAGCGATCAAATGGAAATTCTTGTCTGGATCGGAGCGGCCCTTTCGGTGATCGGCCTGGTTGGGCTGATGAGCTGTGTTGTGATCGTGGCGCGCGCCAAACGCGCCGGGCTTGAAGACGCAGAAATGCGCGCCAAGCTTGCGCGGGTGATACCGCTCAACCTTGGTGCGCTGCTGCTTTCCGTGCTTGGGCTGATGTTGGTGATCGTCGGTATCTTTCTTGCCTGATCGGGCAACCAGCCCCCCGATCATGGAGACGGTGGTGTCTTCTCGCCTTTGTCGAAAGCTTCCCACCCTTGTCCGTTGAACACATCAACACCAAGCTGGGCCAGAACATGGGGAAAATCGACCATCACCCAATTGTCGACGATCTTGTCATCGACCACTTTCCAGAAATCCATATAGCGAATCTCAACCCGCTTTCCGGTGGGATCAATGCCCATGAACGCCCCTGAATGGGTGGCTTCCTGCCGCCCAAAGGCTGCGGCCCATTCGCCCATGTAAAGCCGCGCTTCGTCCACGCAGACCTTGTCGGAAAAGGCCGCCTGAAAGGGCTTTTGCCAGTTTTGTTGGAATTCGCGTAGCCCGGTCTTGGTCCCGCAACCAGTGTTGCCATACCAGCCGAACCCTTCTGAAAAGAACTCACCAATATCGGCGATGCGGTGATCGTTCAGCCCGTCCACCATGCCTTCAATGACCGCGCGGGTGGCGGCTGTTTTGCTCATATCCGTGTCGCGGCTCAACACCGCTTGTTCGGGGCGACTGCCTTTCATATCCGTCTCCTGCTGATTGGATGTTCGCAGTCCTAGACAAACCACCCTGTTCTGGGCAATGCTTTTTTGCACACCTATGCAAAGGAACATCCAATGCCCGCCGCCCTTCTTGATCTGACCGAATTGCGCCAGACCAGCTTCAGCCTGCTGAATGATCTGGCGGAGGGGCGCAGCGTGGCCGAGGTTTACCACCCCGAGGCCCGGGTCTTTTGCGTGCATCCGTTCAATGAAGTTCAAGGCCTTGAGGCTATCGCAGCGATCTGGACCCAATTGCGCAGCGCTTTTCCCGATCTCGAACGGCGCAGTCTGCTGCATCTGGCGGGTATCAATCTGCCCGATCCACGGGTCAGCACCCCGCGCGCGGGGCAGTTGGTGGCCTGTATGGGCACGTTTCAGGGGCGCTTTTTGTCAGATTTCTGCGATATTCCGGCAACCGGCCAAACTGCGGCGCTGCGCTTTTGCGAGGCGCATGAGGTGATCGACGGCAAAATCGCGACCAGCTATCTGATGTTCGATCTGGCGGATTTGATGCAGCAGGCAGGCGTTTGGCCCTTCGTCACATCGCTTGGCGCGGAAAGCCAATGGCGGGGTCCGGCCCCGGCGGATGGCGTCAGGCTGACAGAGTGCAATTCCGGCACCGCCGCGATGGATGTGGTTCTGGCGATGCATGCCGCGTTGGGCCGTTTCGACGGAAGATCGCTGGCGTCGATGCCGCATGCTGAATACTGGCACCCCGATTTCATGTGGTATGGCGCAGCTGGCATTGGCACGACACGCGGGCTTGAGGAGTTTCGCGCCCATCACCAGATCCCCTTTTTGACGGGCTTTCCGGACCGTGTGGGCGCCGGGCATTACATTCGCATCAGCGATGGAGACTACGCCGTCACAGGCGGCTGGCCTTCGGTGAGCGGCACGCATCTTGGCCCGTGGTTGGGTATGCCCGCAACCGGCAAGCGTATCGACATGCGTATCATGGATTTCTACCGCCTGGCCGACGGACGCATCGCCGAAAACTGGGTGCCAATGGATGTCATTGATATCGCAAGGCAAATGGGCGTTGATGTGTTTGAACGCGTACGACACATGACCGGGCGGCCGCGTCTAGCTCTCTGACAGGCGTGTGCCGTTCTTGATAAGATCTGCCAAAAGCGGTGCGGGCTCCCAGATGAACGGATCATGGGCTGCGAGCCGTTCAAGATCGCGCCGCATCGCCAAAAGGCCGGCCTGATCGGCCATCAGCACCGGACCGCCGCGCCAGCGCGGAAAGCCAAGGCCGTGCTGCATCACGACATCCAGATCAGAGGTGCGCGCGACACGGCCCTCGGCGCGCAGATATGCGGCCTCGTTGGCCAGCGCGATCAAACAGCGGCGCTGGATCGCACCCGGAGAGATCTGGCGCTCTGGCAAGCCCAGATCCTGTCGCATCTCAGCACAAAGCGTGACGATTTGCGGGTCAGACCGCCCCTGTGGATGATCGGCGCCGTAAAGGTAAACGCCCTGCCCCGTCCGCCGCCCCGGGCGGGACATCTCGCGCAGCCGAGCGGTCAGATCAGGAAGCGGTTGGCCAGCCGCCTTGCGCGGCGCCAGACGACCCGCCGGGCTGGTCAGACCAGCCATGTCAAGAAGCTGATAGGGGCCGCGCGTGCAGCCCAAGGCGCGCATCGCAGCGTCAATATCATAGGGCGTTGCCCCATCGCGGATGCAGGTTTGCGCCGCAAAGCACCAGACCGCAAGCATCTGCGCGGTCAAATCGGGCGCGGCGCTGGTGCATAGGACCGTCTGCTTTGCCAACCGCCGTGCGAGGTGCAAGATCCCCAAAAGCGCATTTGGGGCGACGCTTTCGTTTTGTGCAACAACGATCAAATCGCTTGTCACGGCTGGGATGCCAAATCCCAACCCAAGGGCCGACATGCCTGGCGGCACTGTCGCAGGATCGGCACCGTCAAACGCCAAGGCGACGGGTGTCTTGCCGGGCAAGACAAGCCCACTGTCTTGCAACGCACCCGGTTTGGAGGCGTCGATCACAAGATCAACATCGCCGGGCGATGCAGGCGGCACAGGGCCGCGCAGCCGCGCCTTGGCACGTGTGGCTTGATCTGCGTTCAGTCGACCAGAGGCCGCAGCACGATCGAACCAGGTGGAGACATGGGCGGCAAGCGGCGCCTCAGAAGGGCCCGCAAGCGTCACATCAAGGCCCGCACGCAACAGCATGACGGCCAGATCCAGCGCGCGTTTTCCATCGCCCAAAAGCGCAACATGGGTGATGCTTGCTGGCTCAACATCTTGTGCGTCGGGCAAATATACGGCCTGCCTATCCGCCTGTGCGCTGTAGCGCAGCGCTTGCGATTGGGCTGACGCCACGCATTCCTCGAAAGCGGCCTGCTCAAAAGCGATCCCGGCATCGAATGGCAACAAAAGAGCCGCCTCGACACAGTCAACAATCCGTCCCAGCGCCTTGACCGGCGCTTTGGCAATGCGTGCGCGAAAGCGGGTGATCTGCTGTTGATTGGCCTGGCCATCGCGCAGCCCGTCGCGCCGATCGCGGCTGCGCCGAACCGGCGTTCCCTGACTGACGATATTTTGCGCAAATTGCACGGCAAAGTCTTCCAGATCACCCCGCGCCCGCGCATCAATCAGCCCGATTTCATGGGCACGGCTGTCGGTGATCGGCTGCCCCGACAGCAAAAGGCCCAACGCATGCTCGACCCCGATCAGCCGGGGCAAGCGCTGCGTGGCACCGCCACCGGGCGGAAAACCCAACGTGACCTCGGGTTGGCCAAGCCGGGTGCCGCGCGCGCAAACGCGAAAATGGCACGCCTGCGCCAGTTCAAGCCCGCCCCCGGTTGCAGCCCCGTGTAGCGCGGCAATCACCGGGCGCTCAAAGCCTTCGATCTTGTCCATAAGTGTCTGAAAGGAAGGCACATCTGCGCGCGGCTCAAGTTCGCGCAGATCAACACCACCGCAAAAGCAAGCGCCTGCACCGATTACCACAACGGCGCTGTCATCGGCGGGCAGCGTGTCAAACGCGTCCCACAACGCCTGTCGCATCGCGCCACCTAAAGCGTTCACGGGCGGGTCTTGCAGGGTCAGCACGCTGACGCCCGCGCGCGATGTCAGCGTGACGCGATCAGACATACCACTGGCACCAGCGCCCGCAGGATTGGGTCGAGTTTTTGTGGTGCCCCTGCTGCATGTCGTTGATTAGTAAGCACAAAGCAGAGTAGCGCAAGAGATTGATTGCCCCCCTTGCACCTATCTTGGCAACGAATGGCCTAGAGGCACCGCGCCTCGGCGTCTTCGGCACGGTCCAGCGCATGCGCCCAAAGCGGGTCTGACGCCTCTTGGCGCGCCTCAAGACCGTTTGCAATTTGCGCAACGATGGATTGATTGCGCAGAACAGCACGGATCCGCGCACGCAAATCTTTCTTGCGGTCGACGGGCAAAAGTCGACCATCCGGCTCCAAAACATACGGACCAGCAACAGCTTTTATGCGAACTTCGGCAACACTCATCCTAGCCTCCCTAATTTGCAGCATTTCCCTTTCCCTAGGGTAACAAAAAGAAGCCCAACCAAACTTGTTCTAGATCAAGTCAGCTATTCTGTGAGACCGATCAGTATGTTAGCGCCAAAATCGTCTGAAAATATCAAGATTTTGCATCAAATTCCGGAGAGAATCAGCATCGCGAACCCTGCCCGAAAATGCAGTTTCACGCGGTGAAACCAGCTGAGGTGGACTGGACATTCCGCCGTCATCGCTTAACAAGACGGTATGGATATTCGCGCTTTGACCCCCGACTATGCCGTCTCGCCGATGATCGATCCTGAACATATGTCCGAGATCGCTGCGGCAGGCTACACGACCGTGATCTGCAACCGACCCGATGGAGAAATTCCACCGTCGCATCATGCCGTGGCGATGCGCGCCGCAGCAGAAGCCGCGGGCCTGCAGTTTGTCGACAATCCGGTGATGGGCGGCGGCATGACGATGGAAAATGTCACAACCCAAGGCACCACGTTGGCCGAAGCGCCGGGCCCCGTTCTGGCCTATTGCGCGTCTGGCACACGGTCTTCGATTGTCTGGTGCCTGTCACAAGCGGGGGCGATGCCGGTCGATGACATCATCGCGGGCACGCAGCGCGGTGGATACCAACTGGAGCATTTGCGCCCGCAGATCGAAGCCATGGCCGCGCAAAAGGGCTAAGCTTTAGACGGTGTCGTGATTGTCCGGCGCCACCCCAGGATCCGCAGGCTCTGCCAAACGCGGCTCTGGGGGCACTGGCTGCGGGTCAGGTATGTCAGCCACCCGGCGCAGCGCTTTTTGCCCGCCAATCTGACCCAGCTTGAAAGGCCCTGTGCGCGTATCTGACGATTCAAGCGTGATGCTGCTTGCCGCCGATCGCGGCAGTGTCAGCAAGTCGCCAACAGACATTCCTTCGATATCGGATAACGGCACGACACGTCGGTGCAGCACAGCGGTCAGCGGCACGGGCGCATCCTGAACAGCGTCGTTCAGCGCTGTTTTCCAACCCGCATTCGGAGCGGCAGGCGCGCGCCCGCGCGCTTGCGGGATCAGCAACCGCAGCACGCCCTGACGGGCGCCCTGCCCCAGATCAAGATGCACCGTAAGATGCGCCAACGGGCTGTCATCCAGCGCCAGGCCCAGCGCGCGCAGGCCGGCAAAGCGCCCATCGGTGGTAAACTGTTTCGCCCAAGGGTCTGAGGTGCTTTTGTCCAGAACGCTTTGGGCCTGCGTGAAGAAATCACAGACAAAGCCTTCGCATATCGCAGCATCCGCGTCGGTTGCAGGCCTGTCTGAAACGGCGGTACTTGCGATTTTACCGGTGGTTTGCACTTCGATCAGGGCCGCACGCAATTGCGGACAGATGCCAGCCATCCCAATCGCCCCGTCCGGCGCGCGCAGGCGCAACATGACAACGGGGGCTTCAAACCCCTGCATCAGCGCGTCCCGGCTCAGCGTGGCCTGCTGCACCGATGTCACGCCAAGCGGCATCGACAAGCTGCGATCTGCCAGTTTTTCCAGCATCGCCGCAAACGGTTTGAACGCCGCTGCGACGCCCGAGGCGCTCTGCGCCGGGGCCGCAGCCAGCATTCGGCGCAACACCGGAGATGTGTCAGTTGATGCCATGGGTCAGGTCCTGCTCATGACCCGACACTAGAGCGCCAAGGTTACCAAGTGGTTACCATTACTCGGCAGCTGCAGCGATCTGCGTGCCCGTCGGCAGGCGCACGCGAAAAGCGGTGCCGCCGGTGCCGTCAAGGTAACGCACCTCGCCCCCCAGCTTGCTCATGATTTCGCGACAGATCGCCAGCCCAAGCCCCGCACTGCCCGCAGCCGCCTGATCCGACAGGCGTGAAAACTTTTCAAAGATCAGCGACTGGCTGGCCTGCGGGATACCCGCCCCATTGTCGAGGAAATCAATCTGGCTGACCGGGCCATCCTGCGTGATGCGGATCTGCAGATGCGGTGCGTCGGCGGTGCAGTATTTCGCCGCATTGGTAATCAGATTGATGAAGACCTGCGTCAGGCGATCCAGATCTGTTTCAAGGGCGATGTCATCGCCATCAGGATCCCGTGTAATGCGCAGATTCTCTGTTGCTGCGCCGGACGAGGCCAGCGCCCGATCAAGCACCTGACCAAGTGTGCCGCTTTGCAATTGAAGATCAATCTGACCATTTTCCAGCACGCTGAGATCCAGCAGATTATCCAGCAAACGCGTGAGGCGGATCGCCTCGGCATGAATGATGTCAGAGTATTTTGCGCGCTCGGGCCGGGTCAGGTTTGCCCCGTCGCGCAGGATTTCCGAGAACGACCGGATCGAGGTCATCGGCGTGCGCAGCTCGTGGCTGATCTGACTGAGAAAGGCGTCCTTTTGGACCGAAAGTGCGGTCAGCTTTTCATTGGCGTCGCGCAATTGGCCAGCCGTTCTTTGAAGCTCGGTTGATTTGGCTTCAAGCTGGTTGGAATACTCCATGATCTGGGCGGCCTCATCGGCCACGGCCATCAGATCCTGCACCGAGACCGACGCACCGCCCACAATTTGCGAGATCATCGCATGTGCCGTCGCACCGCCCACAGAACCAGCCAGTTCGCGTTCGAGCCGGTCGATGAATTCAGGCGATGGATCCGGAAGCACAGCGCCTTTACCCTGTCCAAGGGCTTCGGCGTGAAACAGGGTCTGTGCCTCGTCCGGGCCAAGGATGCGCTGCGCCATCATCATCAGGTCTTCTGTTGCGGCGCCGCTATGGGTCCAGCCGCGAGGCCCGGTTGAGTGGTCAAAGACATTGACGAACTGCGCGCCCTGCAGCCGTTCCAGCGGGCTGGGAAAACTCAGCATCGATCCAATGACAAAGGCTGCGGTATTCAGCGTCAGCGACCAGAAAACTGCATGCACAACCGGGTCGAGCCCTTCGATGCCAAAAAGCGCGCGCGGGCGCAGCCAGTGCAGATCCGCCGGACCGCCCTGCATCCACGCCTCAGGGAACACCCCGTTGACGCCGATAGAGGGCAACAGCATTGTGTACATCCAGATGATAAAGCCCGCCGACAAGCCCGCCAACGCACCGACGCGGGTTGCGCCGCGCCAAAAGATACCGCCCAGCATGGCGGGCAGAAACTGCGCTACACCCGCGAACGAGATCAACCCGATGGCCGCCAGCGCAGCGCCACCACCGGACAGCCGGTAATAGACGTATCCCAGAAACAGGATCGCGATGATCGAGATACGGCGCGAGCGTAGCAAGACGTGGCGCACATCCCCCGACACGGTTGCGCCGTCCTTTTGCGTGCTGAGCCAGATCGGCATGACGATATGGTTCGACACCATTGTCGACAGCGCAATCGCCGCCACGATCACCATGGAGGTGGCTGCCGAAAAGCCGCCAAGAAAGGCCAGCATCGCAAGATCCTCCCGGCCTTGGCTGAGCGGTAGGGTCAGCACGAAAAGATCGGGGTTTGCCCCTGCGGGCATCAGATCCAGACCGATCACTGCGATGGGGATCACGAAAAGGCTCATCAGCATCATGTAAAGCGGGAAGGCCCAGCTTGCGGTGCCCAGATGCCGTTCATCCGCGTTCTCGACGACCATGACCTGAAACATCCGCGGCAGGCACAGAAACGCTGCGGCCGCGGTGAATGTGATACCGATCCAGCGGCTGGTCTGCAGTTCCAGATTGGCCATCGGCGAGGCGTCGATCTTGGCCATTGTCGCCATGGGACCACCGCCGAGCCCCCAGACAACAAAGATACCGACCGCCACAAGCGCGGCCAGTTTGACAACGGCCTCGACGGCAATCGCCATCACCACGCCGTGGTGACGCTCGTTGGCATCCAGATTGCGGGTGCCAAAGATCACCGTAAAGATCGCAAGCCCCGTAGCAATCCAGAACGCGGTGTATTGCAAGCCTTGCTCGTCTGCGCGACCGGTGCCGTTGAACGCATCAAAGCTGAGGGTCACCGATTGCAGCTGAAGCGCGATATAGGGCGTTGTGCCGATCACCGCAAAGGCGGTGACGCAAACGCCCAGCGCTGTCGATTTGCC
Source organism: uncultured Paracoccaceae bacterium (assembly GCA_937883775.1). Lineage (GTDB taxonomy): Bacteria > Pseudomonadota > Alphaproteobacteria > Rhodobacterales > Rhodobacteraceae > JAHTBL01. Next base: position 7,970 of record CAKZXZ010000143.1, on the reverse strand, counting down.
AAAGCGCGACGAGATGAGATCGGCGATGGAGGTGATCCGGTGTGTGCGCCCGATGCGCACCAATTTGCGCAAGATCCACCACCAGCCGATCATAACCAGTGTCGGTCCAAGGTAGATCGTAACGAACTCAAGACCTGACCGGGTGGCATAGCCAACGGCACCGTAGAAGGTCCAAGCGGTGCAATAGACCGACAGTGACAGCGTGTAGATCAGCGGCGCGCGCATCCAGCTGGCGACACCCTGCTGCGCGCGCCGCTCGGCAAAGAAGGCAACTGCGAACAGGAAAATGACGTAAGCCAGCGACACCAGGATCAACAGGTTGAACGTCACCATCAGGACGGCTCCGATCCGGTGGTGACCTCGTCTTCCTTATCGACGCTTGTGTCGGTCTGGCCCAGACGCACGGCAAGCACATAGCCGCACAGGATCAGCCAGAGCCAGACGCCAAAGACATAAAGCCCTGCACGCGCGGTTGCAGGCCCTTCGCCGTCACGTTCGCCCCACATCAGGGGGATCATGAACAGGATAACGCCGACCAGCGGCAACAGGCGGGCCGCATCCGTGAGACGACGGCGACGATAGCCGTCGCGCCCCAGAAAGAGAGGCTCGCGCGGCGATGCCACGGGCTAGCCTGCCCCCGCCAACGCACGCACGCTGGCCAGGATATCGCTGTTAGAGAAAGGTTTGGTGATGAACTCGTTCACGCCCAAACGCTCGGCCAGTTCGCGATCTTTGGTCTGGCCCCGCGCTGTCAGCATCAGCACCGGCAGCTTGGCCGTCAGCGCATCATCCCGCAAATCCCGCAGGATGTCATAGCCCGATTTATTGGGCAGCATCACATCGAGGATTATCAGATCGGGCTTCATCGATTGGACCCGCTCGATCGCATTGGCGCCATCGGAGTGCGTGTCCACAGACCAGCCATCGCGCGACAGAATAAATCTGATCGCTTCGATGATGTTCGGTTCATCTTCGATCAGAAGGACATGTTTGCCCATTCTGTCGCTCCTCCCGTTTAGGTTTTTCTTTTTGTTTGAACCTTTATTGCGCGGGCAAGGGGGCGTGTCAAAACTTTGCAACCCTGCGGGCCCCAAGAGCAGTACTTTTAAAGGATTGGACAAAAGATCGCCCGGCAGGCCTGCTGCCATGACGATGGCGATTTCAGCCCCCCCCCCGCAACACTTATCCATATGGCTAAGTTTTTATTGACGCCCGCCTTGGCTCTCGGTTACTTAGCCATATGGATAACAATCTTGATGGCTTCTTCTCCGCCCTCGCCGACCCGACCCGCCGCGCCGTGATCGCCCGGCTTACGACGGGTCCTGCGCCGGTATCAGAGCTGCACGCGCCCCATGACATGGCCCTGCCGTCCTTCTTGAAGCATCTTGGCAAGCTTGAGGCTGCCGGGATGATCCGATCTGAAAAAGTCGGGCGCGTCCGGATGGTGCATATCGAAGCCCGTCCGATTGCAGAGGCAGAAGACTGGCTGAAACACCAACGCCGCCTCTGGGAGGGTCGCCTTGACCGCCTCAGTGCATTTGCCGGGCATCTTGAGGCCGAGCATCTTGAAAAGGAAAGCAAAGATGGCTGACTATGAAACCCTGACCCTTGACCGGGAGATTGCCTGTACAGCCGAACGCCTGTTTCACGTTATGACCGACCGCATACTGCGCGCGGTGTGGAGCGGGCCTGATGATGAAAGTGTCGTTATCATTGATACCTTTGACTGCCGACCCGGCGGCCGCGAAGAAACACGATGCGGCCCGAAAGATGCACCGCAGTTCAACACGACAAGCCTTTTTCATGTGGTAACGCCAGCATTCATGTCCTTCACCGAAACACTTGTGGTGGGCGGCGAGATGATATCGATCTCGCTTTGCGGCAAAGAGATTTCAGAGAATGCGCGTGGCTGTTCGCTGCGCGTGACGCTCCAGATTACCAGCCTCGCAGGGCCAGAGGTTTTTGATGAGTATCGTAACGGTTGGTCGGCGGCACTTGATAAGCTGTCTGCCTTGGCAGCGGCCTAGGGAGTGATCCGCCCGGTCCTGATCGATAGGGTCTACGGGCAATCCCTAGAACCCATCCGCAAGGATCGAGGGTTCGCGCCGTGCCGCGCATTCATCGCGTGGGCAGATCCGGCAGCTTGACCCGACCGGTTGCGCCATCTCCATCGGTGCCATCTGATGCGGACCTTCCAGCGGGAGGATCAGCATTGTTGCTTCGATCACCGTGGGCGCTGTGAACGATGCGGGTTGCAGCGGTTGCGCAATCGCATAGCAGCGAAACAGCGGCGCGGTGCGGCTGGCCTGTTCAACCACCGTCTGGATCGGCGTGTTGGGACAGATCAAGGCCTGATACAACGTCCAAAGCGGACATGCTGCGCCAAATTTCGGGATTGAGAAGCCGGGGCTTTCCTTGCGGAACGTCAATGTGCCAGAAGCATCGCAGGTCACCAGCCCGATGCGCTGTTCCGGATCGTCTTCGGGCAAGGTCGCGATCCGGCGCAGGATCATCGCGATGTCCGCTTGATAGATCTGCGCAAGGGTCGCGGGATCCGGCGTGACGGCATATTGCGCGATAAACCCTTTTAGCGGCAGGCGCCTTGCGTCTTTTGCATAACGCTCGAAATAGGCGAGTGCGAGGATCTGCGCGGGCTCAGAGTCCAACGCCGCATCCACGACAAGTTCCGCTGGCGTTGCTGTGCCGTCCTCGAGCGCGTTCAGGGTGAAACCGTTGCGCAGCAGATAGCCCTCAAGCTCTTCCTGCGGTGACGTGGCGCCGCCCTGGGCGTCCCCGACCCCGTCAAGATAGGCCACAAGCGCCTGACTGCTTTCGGCCAGACGACGGCTGTCATTGTCGAGGTTTTGCAAAAAGCGGCCCTGCCATTCGGCATCCAGCTCTTCTTCACCTGCCAGAATGGAGGATGTTGACCGGATTGAGGTCACCGAGGAGACGACATCATAAAGCGACGTCGACAGGAACGGGTCATGCGTCAGCCTGTCGGTCAGTGTTTCAACCGTGCGTTCCAGTTGCGCGATGCGGTCGTGCTGGACAGCGACCAAGCCGGCCCAACCGGGAAAGCGCCCTGCGAATTCATCTGCACGGTCGCTTTCGGTGACGACTTTGGGGGCATCTGCCGCGGCCTGGCGCATCCGCGAAAGCAGGGCAGCTTCAGCCCCTTCGGTCAACTGAGAGGCCTCCACCTCGAGCGCGCGGGACAGGTCAATCAGCAGTTTGCCGCCGATTCTGCGGCGATTATGCTCGATTAGGTTGAGATAACTTGGCGAGATTCCCACCTCGCGTGCAAGATCAGCCTGCTTGAGCCCCTTTGCCGTTCGTCTGTCGCGAATACGGCTGCCGGTGAGTGCGCTGCGCGGCATTGGTTTTTTCCTTACCTTTTCAGATACTTTCTGCACCTGCGAGAAAAATCGTTTACAATGTATACCAGAGCATTGTGTATTTCTTCACAAAAAAATTCAATTAAATGAGGTATTTGTTGCGAGATTTTCCATTTCGCGGCGATACTGCTGCCACGCTGTAAAAAGCATCGCCCGCGCGCTGGAGGAGGCATGTCGGGCATTCAAAGAAAATTGGGAGGATTTCTATGTCCAAGACGAAAGTGACACGCCGCGGCGTGCTCAAGACAGGTGCGGTTGCTGGTGCGGGCCTTGCGGTTCCCACTATTTTTGACGGCAGCGCCTGGGCAGATGGCCACGCGGGCTTCACCAACGCGCCGCAGGGCGACACCGTGACGCTGGGCTTCAACGTGCCCCAAACCGGCCCCTACGCAGATGAAGGCGCGGACGAATTGCGCGCCTATGAGCTAGCAGTTGAGCACCTCAACGGTGGCGGCGACGGCGGCATGATGAAGACATTCAGCAGCCAAGCGCTGAAAGGCACCGGCATTCTTGGCAAAAAGGTCGAGTATGTGACGGGCGACACGCAGACCAAGTCTGACGCAGCGCGCGCCTCGGCCAAATCGATGATCGAAAAAGACGGCGCGGTGATGATTACCGGCGGGTCGTCCTCGGGTGTCGCCGTGGCCGTGCAGGCGCTGTGCCAAGAGGCTGGCGTCATCTTCATGGCGGGTCTGACCCACTCGAACGACACGACCGGTAAAGACCGTCGTCGCAATGGCTTCCGCCACTTCTTCAACAGCTACATGTCTGGTGCGGCGCTGGCACCGATCCTGGCCAACAACTATGGCACGGACCGCAAAGCCTATCACCTGACAGCAGACTACAACTGGGGCTACACCACCGAAGAGGCTGTGCGGTCTTCGACGGAAGCCATGGGTTGGGAAACTGTTGGTCAGGTTCTGACACCGCTGACACAAACTGACTTCAGCTCCTACATCACGCCTGTTTTGCAGTCTGATGCAGACGTGCTGGTTCTGAACCACTACGGCGGCAACATGGTCAACTCGCTGACGAACGCAGTTCAGTTCGGCCTGCGCGACCGCGTTGTGAACGGCAAGAACTTCGAGATCGTCGTGCCGCTTTACAGCCGTCTGATGGCCAAGGGTGCTGGTGCCAACGTCAAGGGTATCTTCGGATCAACCAACTGGCACTGGTCGCTGACCGACGAAGGCTCCAAGGCGTTCGTTCAGTCCTTCGGCACCAAATACGGCTTCCCGCCGTCGCAGGCCGCGCACACATGCTACGTGCAGACGATGCTTTATGCAGACGCTGTCGAGCGTGCCGGATCGTTCAACCCATGTGCGGTTGTCGAAGCCCTCGAAGGCTTTGAATTCGACGGTCTGGGCAATGGCCCCACACTGTACCGTGCCGAAGATCACCAGTGCTTCAAAGACGTGCTGGTCGTGAAGGGTAAAGAGAACCCGACCTCCGAGTTTGACCTTCTGGAGATCGTGGAAGTCACGCCGGCCGCACAGGTCACCTATGCACCCGACCACCCGCAGTTTGCTGGCGGTCAGCTGGGCGCCTGTAACCCCGGCGCGTAAGCGTAACCAGTGACCATAGCCTGCGCGACGAGCAATCTTCGCGCAGGTTTTTCAAAGAGCAGACCACATGTCAGCCTTTGTGCTGACCCACCCGCTCCGACCTCGCCGCTCGGCGCGATTTTGAACAAAGGTGACATCCATGGACGCCATCCTCCTGCAAATTCTCAATGGCTTGGACAAAGGCTCCGCTTATGCGTTGATTGCCTTGGGTCTCACGCTGATTTTCGGCACGCTTGGCGTGGTGAACTTCGCCCATGGTGCCTTGTTCATGTTGGGCGCATTCTGTGCGGTCACTCTCAACAACATCCTGTCGCTCAGCCGCACCGTGGTTGACGAAACGCAGACAGACTTTCTGGGCAACCCGCTGAAGGTAGAGGTGCCCTATATTCATGATTGGTTTGGCCCCGAGATCGGCGCCTCGATCATCGAATGGTCGGTCCCGCTGGCGATCATTTTCTCGATCCCGATCATGATTGCCGTGGGCTTCATCATGGAGCGCGGCCTTATCAAGCATTTCTACAAGCGCCCCCATGCAGACCAGATCCTTGTGACCTTTGGTCTGGCCATCGTGCTGCAGGAGATCATCAAGTACTTCTACGGCGCCAACCCGATCCCGACGCCTGCGCCGTCGGCCTTCACCGGCAGCTTTGATTTCGGCACGATGCTTGGCTTTGATCCCGGCACGATCATCTACCCCTACTGGCGTTTGGTCTATTTCTTCTTCGCGATGATTATCATCGCCGGCGTCTTTGCCTTCCTGCAGTTCACCACCTTCGGCATGGTCGTCCGCGCCGGTATGGCGGATCGCGAGACCGTCGGCCTGCTGGGCATCAATATCGACAAGCGTTTCACTATCATGTTTGCCATCGCGGCCTGTGTCGCAGGTCTGGCGGGCGTGATGTATACGCCGATCAACTCACCAAACTACCACATGGGTATGGACTTTCTGGTCCTGAGCTTCGTCGTGGTCGTTGTGGGCGGCATGGGATCGCTTCCGGGCGCTGTGCTGGCAGGCTTCCTGCTGGGCATTCTGGAGAGCTTTGCCTCCATGCGGCAGGTCGTCGACCTGCTTCCGGGCATCAACCAGATCATCATCTATCTGGTCGCCATCATCATTTTGCTGACACGTCCGCGTGGCCTGATGGGCCGCAAAGGCGTGATGGAGGACTAAGCGATGCTTGGACTTGAGAAAAAAGACACGCGCCTCTTTCTGATTGTGATCGGGCTGACAATGCTGGCGCCTTTCCTGCTGAACCCCTTCCCCGAAGGTTCGGAGATGGCGCAGTTTAACGCGGGCTATCCTGACCTGATGCAGCGCTTTGTGATCTTCGGGATCTTCGCCATCGGGTTCAACATTCTTTTTGGCCTGACGGGCTATCTCAGCTTTGGTCACGCTGCTTTCCTCGGTGTCGGCTCCTATGCCGCAATGTGGATGTTCAAGCTTTTCGGCATGAACGTGGTCCCTGCCCTGCTGCTGTCAGTGGTGCTGTCCGGCCTCTTTGCGGTTATGATTGGATATGTCAGCTTGCGGCGCTCGGGCATCTACTTTTCAATTCTGACGCTGGCTTTCGCGATGATGTCCTATGCGCTGGCCTATTCGGTTCTGGCGACCGACATGGACGGCCCGGACAAGCAGGGCCTGATGCAAAAGGGCCTAACCGGGGGTGAGACCGGGTTGCAACTGTCGGTGCAAGATCCGCGCATCCTTGGCGCAAAGGCTGGTGCAGATGGCAACACGCCGGTGCCAAACTTCTTTGGGGTTGAGATGCGCAGCGCCACCGATCTCAACGTGGGCGATTGGGTGTTCACCTTCTCGGCGGGATATTACTTCAGCGCATTTGTGATGCTGATCGCGTTCTATATCTCGATCCGCATCTTCCGCTCGCCCTTCGGGATGATGCTGCGGGCGATCAAGTCGAACCAGCAACGGCTGAACTATACAGGTCTGAACCCCAAACCCTACATGCTGGCGGCCTTCGTTGTCTCGGGCATGTATGCCGGCCTTGCCGGTGGTCTGATGGTCGCGATGGACCCGCTGGCCGGGCCCGAGCGGATGTTCTGGACCGCGTCGGGTGAGGTCGTTCTGATGACGATCCTTGGTGGCGTCGGCACGCTGATCGGCCCGGTTCTGGGCGCGGGCCTCATCAAATACATGGAAAACATCCTGTCCAAGATCAATTCCGAGATCCTGCATCAGTGGTTTGCCTGGATGCCTGACGGGCTGGAAGACCTTGTCGTCACGCTGATCTATCCGTTCATCGGTAAAGGCTGGCACCTGACGCTGGGCCTGATGTTCATGGCCGTCGTGATCTTCCTGCCCGGTGGGCTGGTCGAAGGCGGGCAGCGCATCATGGCGTCCTTGCGGGGCCGCAAGGACAAGAACAAGAAGTCCGATCCGGACGCTGATGTGAAACCCGCGGAATAAGGAGCGCTGACAGATGGGAATTCTTGAAGTCAAAAATGTCGGCAAACGCTTTGGTGGTTTGCAGGCGCTGAACGAAGTACAATTGTCGGTCGCCGAAAATTCGGTCCACGCGATCATCGGGCCGAACGGGGCGGGCAAGTCCACGCTGCTGAACTGCCTTGTGGGAAAGCTGATCCCGGACACCGGATCGGTGATGTTTGACGGGCAATCGGTGCTGGGCCGTTCCCCGCATGAGATCAATCAGATGGGCATTAGCCGCGTGTTCCAGACCCCTGAAATCTTTGCCGATCTCAGCGTAATGGAAAACATGCTGATCCCCTGTTTTGCCAAGCGCGACGGCTCGTTCGAGATGAATGCTTTTGGTGCAGTGCGCCATCAGTTGGACGTCATCGAAAAAGCAAAAGGCATGCTGGAAGACATGAACCTTTATGAAAAGCGCGAGATGCATGCCGCTGCGATGTCACGCGGTGACAAACGCCGGCTGGAAATCGCAATGTGTCTGGCGCAAGAGCCGCGCCTGCTGCTGCTGGATGAACCCACAGCGGGCATGGCGCGGGCCGACACGAACAACACGATCGACCT
>CAKZXZ010000142.1 GCA_937883775.1 uncultured Paracoccaceae bacterium | reverse complement strand
TTAGGTTCAATTTTAGTTACATCTGATCGCGCCGCTCATGTCTGATGTCATCAAGGCTGCGGTGTGGATGACCGGCGCGATCGGGTCATTCACAGCGATGGCGATTGCCGGGCGCGCCGTCAGTTTTGAGCTGGATACGTTCGAGATCATGATGTTTCGCTCCTTCGTCGGCATTGTTCTTGTGCTTGTCATTGCAGGGGCCGCTGGCACTTTGGGACAGATCACGCGCCGCAATCTGGGGCTGCATGCCATTCGCAACCTATGCCATTTCACAGGTCAAAACCTGTGGTTCTTCGCGCTCACAATGATCCCGCTGGCGCAGCTTTTTGCGCTTGAGTTCACCTCGCCCCTTTGGGTCTTGTTGCTGTCTCCGCTGTTTCTGGGAGAGCGGTTGACGCGGCCCAAGGTGCTGGCGGCACTGGTCGGGTTCGCAGGCGTACTGATCGTCGTGCGTCCAGATTTCAACGCGCTCAATATCGGGGTGATCTGTGCGGCGGCCTCGGCCATCTTTTTTGCGGGCACCGCCATTGCGACGCGCAAGCTGACACGCAGCGAAACGATCACTTGTATCCTCTTTTACCTGACGGTGATGCAAGCGGGTTTCGGCATCATCGCTGCGGGCTATGACGGCGACATTGCCCTGCCCTCTGCGGCGTCGGTGCCGTGGCTGGTCCTGATCGGCTGCGCCGGTTTGCTGGCACATTTCTGTCTGACAACCGCGCTGAGCCTTGCGCCTGCCAGTGTCGTCATGCCCATCGATTTCGTCCGGCTTCCGGTGATCGCGGTGATTGGCGCGCTCTTTTACAATGAAGCGCTTGACCTTTGGGTCTTCGTTGGTGCGGTGCTGATTTTTGGCGCAAATTATGCGAATATTCGCCTTCAAAGCAGGCAGGTTGCAAAAATGTGACGCCACGGCATGACCGGGTTCTAACGTCGGGTAAGAATTGACCCGGCATGTTTCCGCCGCCTACCGTCGGTCCACTAAAAAAGAAACGTGTCCAGGGATGAGGGATTCCGAAATGAAACATATCGCAAGCGCAGCAGCCGCGCTTATGCTGAGCACGACGATTGTGTCGGCGGCCGGTCTTGACCGGTCTGGCCAGGGCGTTGGGGCTATCTTTGCAGATGACAACACAGTCTCATTGAGCTTTGGCGTTGTGCAGCCAAATGTTGTCGGAAGTGATGATGCTGGCAATTCATATGACGTTGGCGACAACTATACCCAGCTTGGCTCTAGCTACACACAGCATCTCACCGATCAGGCGTCGATTGCGCTTATATTTGACCAACCTTACGGCGCAAATATCGATTATGATGTCGATCCTGAGACATCGGCTTTGGGTGGGACAGGCGCTGATCTGTCGAGCGAATCCCTTGGGATTATCGGTCGCTATCAGTTTAGTGAGCGTTTCAGCATCTTCGGTGGCATGAAGGTCGAGCGCGTGCGCGCAGATGTGGCACTGAACGGTACGGCTTATGCCAATGCCATTGTCACACCAAACTCAGTTGCGCCAACGGCAGCTGCCGGTTTCAATGCCAGAATTGCGGGTGCGCCGCTTCCATCGCTCAGCGATGCGAGCGCCGAGGCAATTATCAATGGTGATAATGCTGCTATTGCGAATTTCATTGCAACTTATGGTGCAGCTCTTGCCATTGCGAACGGCTTGCCGGCGGCTGCTGGTCCAGCGGTGGGTCAGGCGACAGTCGAGTCCATTCAAGGGTCTGTTGATACTGGTCGCCAGAACTTCTTTGCCGGGGACGGTTACAACTTCGAAATGGAAGACAGCACCAAGCCCGTTTTCCTGATTGGAGCAGCCTATGAAATCCCTGATATCGCGTTTCGACTGGCGCTGACTTATCACTTTGAGACAGAACACTCGGCCGACACGCGAGAGACTATTCTCGGCGAGACATATCGCGGGACAGTCGACTATGTGACGCCGCAATCGCTTAACGTCGATTTCCAGACCGGTATTGCAGAAAACACCCTTCTGACGGCGTCCTATCGCTGGACAGAGTTTTCAGCTGTGGATGTTGTACCGGATTTTCTGGGAACAGATCTTGTGAACCTTGATGATGGTGAGCGTTATACGATTGGCTTGGCACATCGCTTTAGCGATGCGTTTGTTGGATCGGCGACGTTCCTCTATGAGCCGGAAGGCGATGACCTTGTTTCGCCGCTTGGTCCGACCAATGGTTTAATCGGTCTGACGCTTGGGGGTCAGTACACCAAAGACAATGTAAAATTATCCGGTGGTATCAACTACTCTGAGCTTGGCGATGCCACTGCCGAGGTTGGTGGCACAGGCGTTGCTGATTTTGAAGGCAGTTCGTCTTTTGGTTTTGGCTTCAACGCGTCTTTCACATTTTAATCTAAGGCCCGTAACGAGTAACAGCAAAGCCCTGCCCTTATAGGCAGGGCTTTTTTTGTTTGCGCAAGAAACGGATCGCGCGCAGATCGCAGGGGCTTTAGGACAATCACATGATGACGCAAAAGACCCTTTCAACCCGGTCCTGGATCGAATTGCTTTTGCTTTCTGTGATCTGGGGTGGGTCATTTCTATCGATCCGCATTGCATTGGACGAGATCGGCTTTGTCACCAGCGTCGCGCATCGGGTTGGATGGGCAGCGCTCTTGCTTTGGGGCGTTATTTTCGTGCGCGCTATACCTGTTCCTCGGGCGCCACGCATCTGGCTTGCGTTCTTTGGGATGGGTTTGCTGAACAATGTTATCCCGTTTTCATTGATGGCGTGGGGGCAGCTGCACATCGCCTCGGGGCTGACCTCGATCTTAAATGCGGGCACGGCCGTTTTTGGCGTTCTGGTTGCGGCGCTCTTTTTTGCGGACGAACGGCTGACAGGGCGTCGTTTGATCGGTGTCCTGCTTGGGTTTGCCGGAGTGGCAACAGCGATCGGGTTGGGTTCTTTCACAGATTTTGACATAAGCTCTATCGCGCAACTGGCTGTGATTTCTGGAACAATATCCTATGCGCTTGCGGGTGTGTGGGCTCGAAAAATGCTGACGGATATGCCGCCGCAACTGGCTGCGGCCGGGATGCTGACATGCTCTGCGCTGGTGATGATCCCGGCGGCATTGGTGCTGGAAGGCCCGATCCGGTTTGATCTGTTGCCGCAAACCTGGACGGCGATTGGCTATTATGCGGTGATCGCGACTGCAGGTGCGTATTTACTGTATTACCGAGTTTTGGCCCAAGCAGGTAGCGGTAACCTGATGTTGTGCACATTGCTGATTGTGCCCTTCGCGATCACGCTTGGCGCGGTTCTGCGCGACGAAGCCTTGCCGCTAAACGCCTTTATCGGTTTCGCCATTCTTGCCCTTGGGCTGAGTGTGCTGGATGGGCGACTGTGGCGCTGGCTTTTCAACAAAGCGCTACCTCTTGTCGGACGCGCGCGCTAAACCCGTCTGAACACAAGACGAAAGACCGCGTGATGATCTATGAAACCGCTCAGCAATGGCACGATGCCGACCGAAAGAAGGTTCTTCTTTTCGGAATGTCTGGTTTAGGAAAAACACATATTTCCAATATGTTGCGAGACGAAGGTGCATGGTTTCACTACTCGGTCGATTACCGGATCGGCACGCGCTATATGGGCGAATACATTGTCGACAATTTCAAACGTGAAGCGATGCGCCAGCCCTTGCTGCGCGAGCTGTTGCGCAGCGACAGCATCTATATCGCGTCCAACATCACCTTCGACAATCTTGCGCCGCTGTCGACCTATCTGGGCAAGCCCGGTGATCCCGCAAAAGGCGGATTGAGTTTTGACGAATACAAGCGACGTCAAGCCCAGCATCTGGAGGCCGAACAGGCTGCATTGCTGGACACCGTGCGGTTCATTGACCGGGCGCAGGATCTTTATGGCTATCAACATTTTGTGTGCGACAGCGGCGGGTCAATCTGCGAGGTTGTGAATCCTGACAATGCCGATGACCCGATCCTGAAAGCGCTGTCAGACAATCTGTTGCTGGTCTGGATCAAGGGCTCGGACGATCATCGGGCGGACCTGGTGCGTCGTTTCGATAGAGCGCCCAAGCCGATTTACTACAGACCTCATTTTCTGAATAAAAAATGGAACGCTTATCTGAGCGATAACAATCTGGTAGAGGGCGAAGTTGATCCTGATACCTTCATCCGCCACACCTATGCCGAAGTGATCGCCCATCGCCAGCCGCGCTATGCGGCCATGGCCAGTTGGGGTGTGACCGTCACTGCAGAAGATGTCGCGAAAGCCACAACGCCAGAGGCGTTTGACGCCATGATCGCAGCGGCCCTTGAGGCGCGCTGACCTGCAGCTTATCTACCAACTTCTGCAATAAACGGACCGGTTCCATGCCCATCAAGCTTCCTGCCACACTCCCCGCCTATAACGTGCTGACGCGCGAAGGCGTGATGGTGATGGATGAAGACGCGGCAGGCCGTCAGGACATTCGCCCCTTGCGGATCGGGCTGCTGAACCTGATGCCCAAGAAAATCCAGACCGAGAACCAGTTCGCCCGTTTGATCGGGGCCACGCCTTTGCAGATCGAACTGACCCTGATCCGTATGTCCGAACACCAGACGAAAACCACCGCCGCCGAGCATATGGCCGAGTTTTATCGTCCGTTTCAGGAGGTGAAGGATCAGAAGTTCGACGGACTTATCATCACTGGCGCGCCGATCGAGCATCTGGATTTCGACAAGGTCACCTATTGGACTGAACTGGCCGAGGTCTTTGCCTGGACCCAAAGCAATGTGCATTCCACCTTTGGGGTGTGCTGGGGCGGCATGGCGATGATTAACCACTTTCACGGCGTGAAAAAGCACATGCTGGACGCCAAGGCCTTTGGCTGTTTTCGGCACCGCAATATCGATCCTGCCTCGCCCTATTTGCGTGGATTTTCAGATGATTGCGTGATCCCTGTCAGCCGTTGGACAGAGATGAAGCAAACCGAAATTGACGCTGCAAAAGGGCTTAAGACCTTGCTCAGCAGCGACGAGGTCGGCCCGGCACTGGTCGAGGACCGGGCGCATCGCGCGCTCTATATCTTTAATCATTTCGAGTATGACAGCGACACACTCAAGCAGGAATATGACCGCGATATCGCCGAGGGCACGCCGATCAACGTGCCGATGAACTACTATCCCGGTAACGATCCCGCGCGCCGCCCACAGAACCGGTGGAGAAGTCACGCCCATCTTCTATATGGCAACTGGATCAACGAGATTTACCAGACCACCAACTATGACCTTTCGAAAATTGGCCTTTAATCTTCTGACCTTTGCCGCTGTCACGGCTGTCCTGGCAGGCTGCGGTGCGCTTGTGGGTCAGCGCGCTGACACGCGCGAGACACAGGCCGAAGCCGCCTACCCGCCCACCGGGCAATTGCTGGACGTCAACGGCACCACCGTTCATGCCCATGTCGAAGGGTCAGGTCCGGATCTGATCCTGATCCATGGGGCCAGCGGCAACACGCGTGACTGGACCTTTCAGTTTGTTGATCGCGTCAAGGATCGCTACCGGGTGATCGCTCTGGATCGTCCGGGGCTTGGATGGACAGACCGCCTGCCTGGCCAATCCGGTGCAACGAACACTGCATCGGAAAGCCCGTCTGAACAAGCGGCTTTGCTGAAAGCTGCGGCCGATCAGCTGGACGTGCGCGACCCGATCATTGTGGGGCATTCCTTCGGCGGCGCTGTGACGCTGGCTTGGGCGCTGGAGTATCCTGACCACCCTGTGGGCCTTGTTTTGCTGGGCGCGGCTTCGAACCCTTGGCCTGGCGATCTGGATGCGCTTTACGGGATCAATGCCTCGCGCTTTGGTGGGGCAACAGTGGTTCCGCTTATCTCGGCCTTTGTGCCGACATCGCGCGTTGACAGTGCTGTCGACAGCATCTTTGCGCCACAACCCGTGCCCGAAGGCTATACCACCTATGTCGGCGCGGGCCTGTCGCTGCGCCGCGAGTCCCTGCGCGCCAATGCCCAACAGGTGAATTCACTGCGCCCCTACATCGTCGAGATGTCAAAGCAATACGGCAGCATCGATATGCCCGTCGAAATCCTGCACGGCACCGCTGATACGATTGTTCCGATTGCGATCCATTCCGAGCCGCTGTCCGAACAAATCCCGGATGCCGCGTTGACCCCTTTGCAGGGTATTGGACACATGCCACAGCATTCCGCTCCTGAGGCCACCGTTGCCGCAATCGATCGGGTCGCCGCCCGTGCCGGATTGCGCTAAGCGGCCGCACCCTCCATATTATAAAAAAGGGAGGAGCGCATGGAGCTTCCATTCGACGGGGCAATCAGCAGTTTTTACGAAGAGGATGCGCCCAAGGACATACGCAAGGCGATCAAATTCGCCAAGAAAGACCGCATCCTGAACCCGGACTATCCTTATTCGGGGCGCATGGATAAGCGTGAGTATCAGGATCACCTGGACGCGCTTCAAATCGAATTGGTCAAATTGCAACGCTGGGCGCGCGAAAGTGGCGCGCGCATTGCGATTGTGTTCGAAGGCCGGGACGCTGCTGGAAAAGGCGGTACAATCAAACGCTTTCGGGACAATCTTAATCCACGTGGCGCCCGCGTTGTTGCGCTTTCCAAGCCGACAGATCGCGAACAGACGCAATGGTATTTTCAGCGCTATATCGATCATCTGCCCGCGGGTGGCGAGATCGTGTTTTATGACCGCTCGTGGTACAATCGCGGCGTGGTCGAGCATGTGTTCGGCTTTTGTGAGCCCGAAGACCGCAAGGTGTTTTTCAATCAGGTTGTCCCGTTTGAGCAATTGCTCATCGACGAAGGGATCCTTGTCTTCAAGCTTTGGCTGAATGTGGGCCGCGCAGAACAGCTGCGTCGCTTCATGGATCGCGAAAGCGATCCGCTCAAGCAGTGGAAGCTAAGCTGGATCGATGTCGAAGGACTAAAGCGATGGGACGCTTACTCCGCCGCGATCATGGAAACGCTGGAGCGTTCGCACAATTCTGCGACCCCCTGGACGATTATCCGCTCTGATGACAAGCGCCGGGCACGAATTGCTGCAATCCAGTCGGTGCTGTGCAATATCGACTATGACGGCAAGAACCTAACAGCGCTTGGAACACCTGACCCCAAAATCGCCGGAGGGCCCGAAATCTGGGATGCCTAAACGCGGCTATCATCACGGGAACCTGCGCGCGGCTTTGGTCGACGCGGCATTGGTCTTGATCGAGGAAAAAGGCCCCACGGGCTTTACCTTGTCAGAGGCCGCAAAGCGCGCGGGCGTCACGCCTGCAGCGGTCTATCGTCACTTTGCAGGCCGTGAAGACTTGATCGCGGAAGCGGCGCGTCAAGGCTATGAGGTTTTTGCGGATCTGATGGAATATGCCTATGAAAAGGGCCAGCCATCCGCCCTTGCCTCGTTCGAGGCGACGGGCCGCGCCTATCTGGCCTTTGCCAAGAAATATCCCGGTCATTATGTGGCGATGTTCGAAAGCGGTATCTCCATTCAGCGCACACCCGAGCTTAACGCCGTTGCGACCCGCGCGCGGGCGGTTCTTGAGAAGGCCGCGACGGAACTGTCGATGCATATCCCGCCCGAAAAGCGTCCGCCGCCGCAGATGTTCTCTGCGCATATCTGGGCGCTAAGTCACGGCGTTGTAGAGCTTTTTTCGCGCGGGTCCCCTGGTACAAAAGCACCATTTCCAGCCGAGGAATTGCTTGAAACAGGGATCGGTGTTTACCTGCGCGGTCTCGGCCTTGTTCCGCCGGATGAGTGATGTTTTGAGCATTCAAGCGAATGTGCGACCTAGCTGGCAAAAAGCACCAGCGACCGGGCATCCCAGCTGACACGGGTCGTCTCACCCACCTCCAGAACAGGCCGTCCGATAATATTTTTCATTGATATTGTAACGGGTTCTGGAACGTTCTTTAAGTGGACATCATAATACGTCATGTCGCCGTAATAGGCGCGGTCTTGGATTGTCGCTTCAGCGATTTCGCCGCGGTCGGGCTCTCCTTCGAAGAGGATCGACATCATTTCGGGGCGGATCCCGATTTCTGCCGCGCCTGACGATGTACCAGAGGGCGCTTGTTCAGGCGCGATTGTCACAGTGCCAAGGCCCGCCACATCAAGCGTGATCTTGTTAGGATCGGTGACATGGGCAGGCAGGAAGTTCATCACGCCGATAAAGTCGCCGACTTTGCGCGTGCGTGGGCGTTTATACAGCGTCTGCGGATCTGCCAGTTGCGCAATCGCGCCATCAAACATCACGGCGACGCGGTCGGACATAATCAGCGCTTCTTCCTGATCGTGGGTGACAAGGATGAAGGTGATGCCGACCTGGCGTTGCAGGCGGCGCAGTTCCGATTGCATTTGCTCGCGCAGTTTTTTGTCCAACGCTGAAAGCGGCTCGTCCAGCAGCAGGACTTTGGGTTTGAGGATCAAGGCACGGGCCAAGGCGACACGCTGGCGTTGACCGCCGGAAAGAGCGTGCGCCGCCCTACCCCCAAAGCCGTTTAGACCAACCATATCAAGGGCCTCTTCGACACTCTTTATCTTATCTGACTTGCTGAGTTGGGACTTGCGCAAGCCAAAGCCCACGTTTTCAGCCACGCTGAGATGCGGGAAAATCGCATAGCTTTGAAAGACCATATTCGTAGGGCGCGCGTTGGCGGGGACGCCGTTCATATTGGCGCCTGCGATATGCAGGCTGCCGTCGGACGGGGCCTCAAACCCGGCGATGGTGCGCAAAAGCGTGGTCTTGCCGCATCCCGAGGGACCGAGGAGCGAGAAGAATTCGCCTTGGGCAATCTCAAGGTTCACATCGCGCAGCGCATGATAGTCGTCATAGTATTTGTTGACGTTTTTTAGGTCGATCAGAGCGGTCACAGGAACCCTCCTTTGTCTTGCAGGCCGGCGCGGCGCAGGCCCCGGCGGCGCATCATCTCGGCGAGGATCAGCAGCAGGATCGAGCCAGCGACAAGGATCGTTCCCAGCGCCATGACCACGGGGATGCGGGCTGGGAAACGGAGCTGGCTCCACAGGTAGACGGGCAGCGTTGGTTCGGTACCTGTGAGGAAGAAGGCAATGATGAACTCGTCGAGCGAGATGGTGAAGGAGATTAGCAGCGCCGAGATGATGGCTGGACTGACAAGCGGGAGTGTGACGAGGCGGAAGGTGCTCCACGGGGTTTCGCCAAGGTCGATGGCGGCTTCCTCCATCGCGGAATCAAGGTTCTGGAAGGCAGAATTGAGGATCGCGATACAAAAGGGCGTGCAGATCAGAACGTGGCCCATGATGACGGTCCAAGCGCCTAAGGAGAGGCCGAGTTGCAGCAGAATGACCAGCAGCGAGACGGCGACGATAATCTCGGGTAGGACCAGTGGAACCATGATGAAGCCCATGATCGGGCGTTTGAAGCGGAAGCTGTATTTCGCTGCCGCGCGGGCGGCGCAGATGCCCAACAGCGTTGAGAGAATGGATGTAATAACAGCGATGTAGAGGCTGTTCTTCACGCTATCTATTAGCGCTGGGATTTGAGGTAGCTCGGTAAACCATTGGGTGGTGAATCCACTTAGTGGAAAGGCGATGATCGTTGCGTCGTTGAACGCAAAGATCGGCAGCAGCGCGATGGGCGCGTAAAGAAAGATCAGGTAGAGGATCGCATAACTGCGCAGGGATTTCATCGCGATCCCCTGAGAAAGCGGCGGTTCAGGGCGACGAAAAGCAGCGCGATCAGCGACACCGAGAGCATGGCGATCACCGCCAGCGTTGCCCCCATCGGCGCGTTGTTGAGGCGCAGGAACTGGACCTGGATCATGTTCGCGATCATGAGGCCGTCGGGGCCGCCCACAAGGCGCGGTGTCACGTAATCGCCGATTGTGGGAATGAAGACGATCAGCACGGCGGCGACGACACCTGGCATGGCAAGCGGAAGGGTCACGCGGAAGAAGGTAGAGACACGGTTTTCGCCGAGATCTTGAGAGGCTTCCAGTAGCGAGCGGTCGATTTTCTCAAGCGCGACGAAAATTGGCAGGATCGCGAAAGGGGCAAAAGCGTGGGCCAGCGTGATGACGACAGCGTTGGCATTATACAGAATGAAAGTCAGCGGTTCGTCAATAATCCCAACGGTTTGCAAGCCAGAGTTAATCACCCCGTTGAAGCCCAAGATCACCTTCCACAGAAACACACGGATCAGATAGCTGGTCCAGAACGGGATCGTGATGAGAAAAAGCCAAAGCGATTTCCGCTCGGGTGCGACATGGAACGAAATGAAATAGGCGACAGGGAAGGCCAAAAGCACGGTGACCAGTGTCACCAGCCCCGCGATGCGGATCGATCGGAAGAGAAGCTCGCGGTAAAGCGGGTCTGTGACCGCTTCGCGGTAGTTGTTGAGCGTGGGCGTGGTGTCGAAGGTCTGGAAATCCTGCGTCCAGAAGCTGATGAGCAGAATTGCCGCCAGCGGTACGGCCAGCATCAGTACGACATAGCCCAGCGGCGCGCCCACAAGCGCCAGCCCTTTTTTGCTTTCGGTATTCAGTATCGCCAACGGCGCGCCCATCCCCACCAATTGAACCAGCATTGACCAAAACCTGTGCCAAGCTCAAGGATTCTGCGCGGGATCGGGGCGGAAAAAACCGCAGGTGCCAAAGAAAAAGGCCGCACCCTGCGGCGCGGCCTTTTCCAATCGGATGTCCAGCAGCTTAACGCTTGGAGAACTGGAAGCTCTTACGGGCTTTCGCCTTACCGTATTTCTTCCGCTCGACCACACGGCTGTCGCGGGTCAGGAAGCCGGCGGCTTTCAGCGCGCCGCGCAAGCTGGGATCGTAAAGCTGCAGCGCTTTTGAGATGCCGTGCTTAACCGCACCGGCCTGCCCCGAAAGACCGCCGCCTTTGACGGTGGCCATGACGTCGAACTGATCTTCGACGCCTGCAACAGTGAAGGGCTGGCGCAGGATCATCTGCAGCACGGGGCGTGCGAAATAAACCTTCATCTCTTTGCCGTTCACGCTCACCTTGCCAGAACCAGGCTTGATCCAAACACGGGCGACCGCGTCTTTGCGCTTACCTGTGGCATAAGAGCGGCCCAGATCGTCACGAACAGGCTCACGGTTGATAGCGACCTCGGCGACAACGGCCTCGGTGCCTTCTGCGACGGCGTTCAGCTCGTCCAGCGATTTGATTTCATCAGCCATTACGCGCTCCGGGTGTTTTTCTTGTTCATGGATTTGACGTCCACGGTTTCGGGGGACTGGGCTTCATGCGGGTGCTCGGCACCGGCATAGACGCGCAGGTTTGTCATCAGCTGACGGCTTAGACGGTTGCCAGGCAGCATGCGCTGAACGGCTTTCATCACGACGCGCTCGGGGTGGTCCCCCTCGAGGATCTGCTCGGCCGTGCGGGACTTGATGCCGCCGGGGTGGCCGGTGTGACGGTAATATGTCTTCTCGGTCCGCTTCTTGCCGGTCAACTGGATCTTGTCCGCGTTGATGACAATCACGTTGTCGCCCATATCCATATGGGGCGTGAACGAGGGCTTGTGCTTGCCGCGCAAGCGCATGGCGATGATCGAGGCAAGACGGCCCAGAACGATGCCTTCGGCGTCGATCAGGATCCAGCTTTTCTCGATATCTGCCGGAGTTGCAGAAAAGGTTTTCATTTGGGTCACCTGAGTTGGGTGTGAAGGGGCACAAACAAAGCAGCCCCGCGAATTCGATTGCGCGGTTATATAGAGGCTAGATGTGCAGTCAAGCGTCGCTAAGCGCTTTTAAATAAATGAAAACAGTATCTTACAAATTAGGTATCTAAATACCCCATATTTATACACTGATTTGATGCGGTGGATTGTCCAGCAACCGCCGCAAGATAGCCATTGCCTCGTCAAAGCGGGCAATTGGCATTTGCGCGTTCACCGCGATGCGCACCGCGTGTGGGGTGATTGTATCGCGCATCGCAAATTCATCTGCCGCCCGGATCATGACACCTTCAGCCTCTGCCGCCCGCACGAATGCCGGTGCGCGCCACCCCGCAGGCAATGTCAGCCATACGAACGGAACATCCTTGTGCCACGCCACATCAAACCGCCCCAACTGGTTGATGGCATGTTTCACATAGCGCCCCACCTCGTCGCGGATCGCATCGCTGACCGCGCGTGTTTTTGGATCCTTCAACAAGGTATAGATCGCCTCGGCCATCGGACGCGCCAGCGAGAAGAAGCCGTAATTGCCCACCCGGCGCAGATCCAGTGCGCGGGCTTTGGGCGCGATGGCATATCCGATCCTAAGCGCAGGTGTCATCGTTTTCGAGATCGAGGAGACATACCAGCCTTGATCGGGCAGCAGCGCCCGGTATCCCGGCCCTGTCGCTTGCCCAAGCCGGTAGCAATCATCCTCGAGCACATCGATACCCGTTTCGCGCAGAATGGCAGCCAGTTCATGGCGTCGCTCGATCGAGGTGGTGATCCCGGTCGGGTTGTGCACTTCAAGCGAGGTGCACAGCAATTGCGCATCATGTTGGCGGATTGCAGCGCGCAGCGCGCCGGGAATGATGCCTTGATCGTCCATCGGAACGCCGACAACGTCGGCCCGCAACAGTTCGGCCGCGCGTCTGAACCCGGCATATGAGATGTCTTCGACCAGGATCACAGGTTTGGGGCCGCGCAAGACGCATTGCATCACCATGCCGATCCCGTTTTGTCCACCATGGCTCCAAACGATGTCTTCATGATGCACAGGCCCCACCTGCATCGGATCAAGCCAGTCGATCAGCGCCTTGCGCGCGGGTTCGAAATTCTCGCGACGTGGATAATTGAGAAGGGCATCGGTGGCGATTTCGGCTGATCCGCGCAGATGGTCCCGGATCAGCCCCACCTGCCCCATATCGGGCAGTCTGGGTGAAAACAGCATATAGTTGTCTTCGGTTTGATCGGGCTGCACCTGCCGTGCCCAGACTTGATCGTCATCCAACGCTTTGGCGGGATCGGCCACGAACGTCCCACGTCCGACAACTGCCTCCAGCAAGCCTTCATCCGTCAGGATTGTATAAGCCCGCGCGACGGTGCCGGGTGTGATTTTCAGCTCCCACGCCAGATCACGGACCGGTGGTAGCTTGTCCCCCGCGGCAAGCGTGCCGCTTTCCACCTGGCGGCGCAGCCCCTCGGCGACGGCCTTATACTTTGGCAATTCCGCAAGATACGGGCTGCTAATCGAAATTGTATTCATTACAATATATCCATAGACGGGTACAAAGACTCTTTGTATCCATACAGTATAGCGATTGTGCTATTATTGTGTCAATACAATTCGAGGAGACACCCCATGACACAGCTGACAACCACGCACCCGAATGCCCGTCTTGCCTATCTGGCGGACAAGCCGCTCCCCGTGACGGCCCAGATTGCGCTCGCGATTGCCGTTGTCTTTGTCAAATGGGAGCACCGCCGCCGGTCGCGCATCGCCTTGAGCCATCTGGACGACCATCTTCTGGCCGATATCGGCCTGAAGCGGGAGGCTGCTATTCATGAGGCTGGCCTTCCGTTCTGGCGCCATTGATCCCTGAGGCCGCCAGAACCTCTTCCTGGCCGGGGGCAACCCCGGCCTTTTTTGTTCATCGGGGGCAACCCCGGCCTTTTTTGTTCATCGGGGGCAACCCCGGACCCTTTTGGCTAAGCTTGACTTGCGCAGGATCCAAAGCGCCCGACCCTTCATTTTTGATGCATTGCGCGCAAAGACCACTCAAATGATGTTGTAAACACTCATTTGGATTTATCCATTATGACCGTTGAGCCAAAACAAAACCTGATGTAACAGATCCAAGATGCCCCCAAATTGATTTGATAAATGACACTGACCACCCCCGAAGACCCAGTCATCGAAACGCAAACCGCATTGCCGCAGGCAGACCGTCGCTCTGTTCTGCCTGCGTTGATTTTGGCCGCGATCATTCTTTTGATCGCGCTCATGGCGATCGAGTTGGCAAGCTCTTTCGGGACCAAGGCGACGCGGATTTTGAAAGACCCGGCGACAGTCTATAAAATTCCGATCTTTTCGGGATTTATCTCGCATGTCGGGGTGTTTGTATTGATCGCCACCTCGGCGGTTGCGGGGTTTGTGTCTGCGTTGAAAGTGCCCCACGCCAAACGGCTGGCAGCGGTGTCGACCTTGTCGCTGATGCTGGCCTTTGATGACATGTATCTTTTCCACGAACGCGTTGGTCCTTGGCTGTTGGGCACATCCGAAGAAGTCGTGATGCTGGTCTATAGCCTCTTTGCCCTGTCGATTGCGTTTCAGTTTCGCAAAGACCTGTTTGCCAGGGAACAGATCCCGCTTTTGCTTGCTGGCGTGGCGCTTTTGGTGTCGATGGTCATTGATATGGACAGCGGATGGGGCCCGTCGACAGTGCTGATCGAAGACCTCAGCAAGCTGGCTGGCTATGGGTTATGGGCCGGTTTCTGGCTGACCTTTGCGCGGGCCGATCTGCGCAAACTCTAACGCGCAGGCGGGATCGAATAGGTCAGCGATGCCCGCGCGACCGGCTCAGCCTGCCCTTCGCTGTATAACCGCACATCGGTGACCGCCAGCGCGCGGCCCAACTTCAACAGTTCGGCTTTGGCGATCAGATCAACGCCAGCGGCGGGCTTGCGCATGAAATCAATCGCGCAATTCGTGGTCACGGCCAGCGCTTTGGGGCCGATCATCGACAAGATCGCCAGATAGGCGGATACATCCGCCAGCGCAAACATCGACGGACCCGACACCGTGCCGCCGGGGCGCAAATGCCGCTCGGCGGTGATAAGGCGAACGGTGATCGCGTTCTCGGTCACATGCTCTATCCCGAAGTCGCCAGAAACCTGGGGAAACGCGTCTGCCAGAAACGCCTCAAGTGCGGCTTTGTCCATTTTGATCGCCATAGCGTCCCTCCCCGGCTTTATTCTTCGCCCCATGCCGCCTAGGATTGGCGCGAAACGCTGGGGAGGACAAGATGGCGATTTTGGAACGCGACGACGACGGGGCGGTGGCGCATCTGGTGATGAATACGCCGGAAACGCTGAATGCCTTGTCCGATGATATGATCGCCGCGTTGGACGAGGCGTTTGAGGCGCTTGAAAGCGACGCCCGGATCCGGGCCGTTGTTCTATCAGGTGCTGGCAAAGCGTTTTGCGCGGGCCATAACCTGCGCGAGATGGCCGCTGCGCGTCAATCCCAAGACAAGGGCGCCGCCGCTTTCGCTGACCTCTTTGACCGATGCTCTGCGATGATGATGCGCCTCCAGCGCATGCCGCAACCCGTGATCGCGCAAGTGCATGGAATAGCCGCCGCCGCAGGGTGTCAGTTGGTGGCCGCGTGCGATCTGGCCGTCGCGGCTGAGGACACGCGCTTTGGCGTTAACGGCGTGAATATCGGCTTGTTCTGCTCAACCCCGATGGTGGCGCTGTCGCGCAACATTCCCCGCAAACAGGCGTTCGAGATGCTGACGACAGGGGATTTCATCGATGCGCCGCGCGCGGTTGAGCTTGGCCTGGTTAACCGCGCTGTCGCGTCTCAGACCCTGTCAGATGAAACCACTGCACTGGCCACCCAAATCGCCGGCAAACTGGGTGCGGCTGTCCGGATCGGCAAGCGCGCCTTTTATGACCAGCTGCAGATGCCGCTGGATCAGGCCTATGCGTTCACCCGCGACGTCATGGTTGAAAATCTCGCCGATGATGACACCGCAGAAGGGATCGAGGCCTTTATCGCCAAGCGCGCCCCGAACTGGGATCAACGCTGATACAGCGCTCCGAATTTGGCGTCCAGATATGCCAAAAGCGGCCCTTCGGATGGGGACGCTCCGGTGGCATGCGCAATCGTGTCTCGTGGCGTGCGCAGGCCGCCATGCTGTTGCAGATTGTCCCGCAACCAGGCTGTCGCGTTTGACGTATTGCCTTGCGCCAGATCCGCATCCAACGACGGCACCGCATCGCGCAGGCTTTCATAAAGGCACCCGGCATAGACATTGCCCAGCGTGTAGGTCGCAAAATACCCAAAGAGCCCAACCGACCAGTGCACATCCTGCAAGCATCCGTTCGATGGCTTATCGACCGCATATCCGAAATCAGCTTCGAACCGGCTGTTCCAGGCGTCTTCCAGATCCGCTACTTGCAGATCGCCCGCAATCAGCTGCCGCTCCAGATCAAAGCGCAATAGGACATGCAGATTATACTGCACCTCATCGGCTTCGGTCCGAATATAGCCTGCATGGATGCGGTTCACGGCTGCGTAGAAGCTGTCTTCATCATCGATGCCAAAATCGCCGAAGGCATCGCGCATCTTGCCAAATAGATAGCCGGTAAAAGCGCGGCTGCGGCCCAGCTGGTTCTCGTAAATCCGGCTTTGGCTTTCATGCACCCCCATGGATGCGCCCTGCCCGATCGGTGTCAGCGCGTAGGCCCCTGAAACGCCTTGTTCATAGGCGGCATGGCCCACTTCGTGGATGGTCGAATAGAAGCAATTGAACGGATCGGCAATGTTGGTGCGCGTGGTGATCCGCACGTCCTGACCGGACCCGCTTGAGAACGGGTGCACCGCCTTGTCGATGCGGCCTGTGTTCATGTCATAGCCGAAATCCAGCGCCAACTGCTGTGAGAGCGCCAATTGCGCCGCCTCATCAAACGCCCCGTCGACAGCCTTGGGCGCGGGCTTTTCCAAAATAGCACTGCGCAGCGCCGTCAGGCGTGGCCGCAGCGCCCCAAACATCTCGTCCAGCTCAGCCGCGGTCGTGCCGGGCTCGTAATCCTGCAACAGCGCATCATAGGGATCCCCGCTATCCGCAAGGGCCTGCCCTTCTTCCTGGCGCAAGGCCACGACACGTTCCAGCGTTGGAACGAAGGCCTTGAAGTCTTCGTTGCTGCGCGCCTCGGCCCATTCTCCTTGGGATTTGGAGGTGACGCGCGCAATCTCGGCGGCCAGTTTGGTGGGCACTTTCGTGTTCCGCTGAAAGCTGCGGGTGATCTCGCGCAGTTGTGCGGTTGCAACCGGATCGAGTGCCGCGCGATCAATCGTTGTCAGCCAGTCCCCAATCCGGGCGTCGGTGCGGCGAGCATGCAGAACAGACTGCAAAGCCGCCATCTCTTCGCCGCGCTGATGGGCGGCACCGCGTGGCATCATTGTTTCCTGATCCCAGCCAAGCCGGCCTGCGATCTGTCCCAGTGCTTCGGTCTCGCGCTGGAACGCCATCAAACTGTCATAAGCTGTCATATCAAGCGGTTCCTCTTACGGATTGGGCTTTGGGGTAGCCCGACAGGAACCGCGCGCGCAGGATCAGCGCCCACAGCACAACAGCGCCAAACTGATGCACAATCGCGATCTCCCACGGGGCAGAATAAATCACCGTCACAATGCCGATCACCATCTGAACGACAAGCATTGCAAAAACTGCGTTGAACGCAAACCGGGTGCCCGCGTTGGCTGATTTGCGCCCGCGCAGCCAGACAACGGTGCCGAAGATGAACAGCAGATACCCGGCCATCCGGTGCATGAACTGCACCAGCCCGTCATCTTCAAAGAAATTTCGCCAGATCGGGCGCAACTCAAGCGGCTCGGGCGGGAAGAAGCCCCCTGCCATCAAGGGCCAATCGGGATATCCCCGCCCGGCATCAATTCCGGCAACCAAAGCACCGATGAGTATTTGCAGAAAGGCGAAATGCATCAGCCCCGTAGACATGGAAAACAGCTTGGCTTCCTTGCCGCGGCGCGCCTGCATCAGATCGGCCTCGGATCGGCCCAGCTGAAAGACATACCAGGCGATCAGGCCCAGAATTGCAAATGCCAGCCCCAGATGGGTCGCAAGGCGATAAGAGGCCACATCGAGCATCCCTTCACGCAGACCGCTTGAGACCATCCACCAGCCAATGGCGCCCTGCAGG
Source organism: uncultured Paracoccaceae bacterium (assembly GCA_937883775.1). Taxonomy (GTDB): domain Bacteria; phylum Pseudomonadota; class Alphaproteobacteria; order Rhodobacterales; family Rhodobacteraceae; genus JAHTBL01. Next base: position 10,640 of record CAKZXZ010000142.1, on the reverse strand, counting down.
CCACCAAGGCCGCCCAAAAGCAACAGGCGCCCGGTCCATCCGGTCGGAATACGCTTTGTCAGAAGGAAGAAAAGGAACGGCACCGCCCAGACAAGGCCGATGAACCGTCCCAATTGGCGGTGACCCCATTCCCACCAGTAGATGACCTGAAATTCGGCCATGCTCATGCCGCGATTTTGCAGCTGGTATTCGGGGATCGCACGATAGAGATCAAACTCGGCCTGCCAGTCGGCGGCATTCATCGGAGGCAGCGCCCCGCTGAGCGGCTTCCATTCGGTGATCGACAATCCGCTATCGGTCAACCGCGTCAGCCCGCCCACTGCGATCATCAGCACGACAAGGGCAAAAAGCACCATCAGCCAGATCCGGATCGCACCGCGCGCACCTTTATGGGCGCGATCAATGCCCCCTTTCAGGATGCCCGGTGCTGGCTTCGCGTCGCTGCCGACGTCTTCGAATATACTGCGCTTGGTGTTCATCAACGCCTCAATTTAGCTTGCTGATCTGATACCTAGAGATCGTGCGGGCCCCTTCAAGTCAATCACCCCGGGTCTTCCACCGCACCATTTGACGCATGATGCCGTGCAACATCTGCACATCCGCGCGGGTCAGGGCCATGCGCGACCACAGGTTGCGCAGATTCATCTTCATTCCGTCTGCCTTGATCTCCGGAAAGAAGAAGCCCGCGCGATCCAGCGCGTCTTCGTAATGCTCGGCCAGCTTTTCGATCTCGATCTGTTCGGCCCAGTCGGCCTTGCCCATCTCAATGCTTGCATGGGTCAGATCTTCGGTCTGGCGGCGCCATTCATAGCCGGTCAGCAACACGCATTGCGCCAGGTTAAGCGATGGAAAATCCGGGTTCACCGGGACCGAGATGATGGCATTGGCCTTTGCGATATCCGCGTTCTCAAGCCCTGCGCGTTCGGGGCCAAACAGGACCGCGACTTTTTCACCGGCCTTGATTTTTTCAGCCGCCAGCGCCATTGCCCGCTCAGGGCTGTAGACAGGCTTGGTCAGCCCGCGTTGCCGCGCCGTGGTGGCAAAGACGTGAACGCAGTCGGCCACAGCACTGGCCGTGTCTTCATAAAGCCCGGCTTCGTCCAGAAGACGGCCCGCGCCGCTGGCCATCGCGACAGCCTTGGTGTTCGGCCAGCCATCGCGCGGCGCGACGACGCGCATTCTGTCCAGCCCGAAATTCCACATGGCACGGGCGGCGCCGCCGATGTTTTCGCCCATCTGCGGACGCACCAAAACGAATGCCGGTTGTGGTTTATGCATAGGTGTCTCAGCCATGTGCGCGGTCTAAGGGGCCGCGTCGCAAAGCACAATGGGCAGCCGCCTCCCTTGCCGGGGCGGATGCGGCACGCTAAGAGCCTCAATCAACAGCAAGATCCCGGAAAGACCGCCATGAGCAGTGACGACACCCCGCAGATTTATCTCATCACACCGTCCGAGATCGAGCTGTCGCGCTTTCCCGATCAGTTGGCCCGTTGCCTTGATACGCTGCCTGTGGCCTGCCTACGCCTGTCGATGGCCAGCCAGGACGAAGATCATATCGCGCGGGCTGCGGACGCTGTGCGCGACATTGCCCATGCCCGCGACGTGGCACTGGTGATCGACAGCCATGTGTTGCTGGTTGAGCGGCTTGGCCTTGATGGTGTGCATCTGACCGATGGCGCGCGCTCTGTTCGCAAAACGCGCAAGGATCTGGGCGCAGATGCGATCATCGGCAGTTTTTGTAATGCCTCGCGCCATGACGGGATGAGCGCGGGCGAAGCTGGTGCCGATTACATCGCATTCGGGCCGGTTGGCACGACACCTTTGGGTGATGGCACAGTTGCCGAGCTTGATCTGTTTCAGTGGTGGTCCGAAATGATTGAGGTGCCGGTCGTCGCCGAAGGCGCCTTGTCGGACGCGTTGATCCGCAAGGTTGCGCCATTTGCAGATTTTATAGGTCTCGGAGACGAGGTTTGGCGCAGCGTCGATCCAGCTGCCGCGCTGAAATCCTTTGCGGCCGAGCTTGCGCAGTAAGCGCGCCCCGCGCCCAGTTAGACGCTTGCAGGCGCCTTCAGTCCGCTCCGCACAGCAGTTTCCATCGCGGCCGACAGGGCTTTGCGGTCGTCGAAATCCCGAACGGCAACCGGCGCGTGATACATCACATCCACCGCACCGGGGTGTTTGGCGGCCAGCGTTTTCAGCAGATGCGGTGCGAAATCCATGTCGCCCCACCAGCCATAAAAATCCGCGTTCGCTCCAGCCGGCGCGGTGTAGCGCACAGTCACCGGCTGGATGTGCAAAACCTCGCGCAGCCCGTCCTCAAAGAAAGCTGCAAACAGCGTCGGCTTGAACGGCAAGACCCGCAGGCTGTCGCTTGAGGTGCCTTCAGGAAAGAAGAGCAACTGATGACCCCCGCGCAAGCGGGCTGCAAATAGCAGCTTTTGGCGGGCCGCCTCAACGCGGCTGCGACGGATGAAAACTGTCCCGGTTGCCCGCGCCAGCCAACCGATCCCGGCCCAGCCTGCGACTTCGGCCTTGGCGACAAAATAGATCCGCTGCCGCGAATTCAGGGCAAAAATATCCAGCCACGAGGCATGATTGGCCACGATTGCGCCGCGTTGGGTCATGCGCGTGCCCTGAATGCGGTGGGTCATTCCCATGATCCAAAACGCGGACCGGCACACAAATTGCGTGATGTAGGGTGTCACCGGACGCCTAAGCCCGAAAAGCGGACGTTCGATGCATCGCACCAGCAGCAAGAGCCCAAGACAGCCAAATGTCACAAGGCCAAGCGGCAGCGCCCGGCGCAAGATCCGAAGCCACTCACGCCATGTGGGTGCAAACGGCGGCGGCGTGGCGTCTTTGTGCCAGGTGTGGCTCATGTGCGGATCACCGCGGCGGACGGCGCGTATAAAGCCGTGCCTGTTTGGCGTTCAGGCGGGCCGTGTCCATCACCAGACAGACATCGGTGGTGTTGAAGGCGTGATCCACAAAAGCCCCCTCGCCCACAAAGCCGCCCAACCGCAGGTATGCTTTGATAAGTGCCGGCGTCAGCAGCATCGCGCGCCTGCGGTCCAGATCTGCCTCGGCCACCAGATCCATCGCCTGGAAATGCGCAGGCTGCGCGCGCACGCGTAACGCCGGTGGCGCGAGATGGCGGTGATGCAGAAATGACAGCGGCTCTTTCAATGCATCGACATTGGTGCCGTGAAACGAGGCCACGCCGAACAGCACTTCGATCTTGTGGCGCTCGACATACTCGGCCAGCCCCGACCACAGATGCATCATGCCCATGCCCCCCCGATACGGAGCCGCGAGACACGAACGCCCCAATTCCAGCAAACGTCGCCCCGACGATTTGAGGACCGACAGATCATATTCATCATCCGAATAAAATTGCCCGGCCCGCGCGGCCTGATCCTCGCGCATCAAACGATAAACACCGATGACGCCGCCATCGCGGGGCTCTCCGGGATCGATCAGCAGCAGGTGGTCGTAGAACGGATCAAACCGGTCCGTCTCAAGCTGGGCCTGATGATCGACAAGCGGGCCATCGCTGCCAAGCTCTTGCACGAACACCCGATAGCGCAGCCTTTGCGCGTGGCGCAGATCGGCCTCTGAGCGGGCCAGCCGCACATGAAATTCAGACGTCGTTGCGCGCATCCAACCCGTTCCGTCAAACCGTGACGCGGTTCTATGGCGCGGCCCGAGCCTTGGCAACCAGAACGCAGCGCTTGGCAAGGTTTTGACCAACCGAAGTGGTGAAACACGCCAAGGTTGTATTGAGCAAATTTATTCGCTAAAAACCATCTCGAGAGCAACTTGGGAAGCATTGATGACAACCTTGCCTTCTTCCCGGAAATTAACAGTAACTTTACCTTCGATGTTGGATTGTACCTGACCAATACCCCATTCAGGTTTTTCAGGATGCTTCACCAACATGCCCGGTTCCAAAAGGCTACCCATTCCCGACATGACAACGTCTCCTTCTTCGCAAGCGTCTGATACGTTAACCCTTCTGGGGCTTCTTGGGTCTCGCATTTGCCATGACCTTATCAGCCCACTTGGGGCGATCGGCAATGGGATCGAGCTTTTATCGATGTCCGGCGGCAGTCCGGGGCCCGAAACAGCGCTGATTGAAGACAGTGTGCGCAATGCAAATGCGCGGATCCGCTTTTTCCGCATCGCATATGGGGCGGCGCAACCGGGTCAGTTGCTGTCCCGGCGCGAGGTGACATCAGTGATCGATGACATCTCGCATGGTGCACGCGTCACCTTTGACTGGACGGTCGAAGGCGATGTGGACCGGGCCGATGCCCGCCTCGCCTTTCTGCTGATGCAGTGTTTTGAGACAGTCATGCCGTTTGGCGGCACCGTCCGCATCATCCGCAACCCGGATTGTTGGTCGCTCATCGGAACATCTGAGCGGTTTCGCGATGAACCCGGCTTGTGGGATATCGCGGGTGGACGCGCGGCGGATATGTCAGCGCTGAAAGCGGCCGAGATTCATTTTGGCCTTGCACCGCTGGTGGCCCGTGATCTGAACAAAACGCTTGAGATCGACCAGGAGAGCGGTGAAATCCGCGTCCGGTTTTAGGCGCGTACCGTTCCGTCACCCACCACGATATACTTAAAGCTTGTCAGTTGCTCGGCGCCGACCGGGCCGCGCGCGTGCATCTTGCCTGTGGCGATGCCAATCTCGGCGCCCATGCCGAACTCTCCGCCATCGGCAAACTGAGTGGAGGCATTGCGCATCAGGATCGCGCTGTCGAGCCTTGTGAAAAACCGCTCGGCCACGGCGTCATCCTCGGTCAGCACGCAATCGGTGTGATTTGAGCCGTACTGGCGGATATGCGCAATCGCTTCGTCAACACTATCAATGACTTTCGCGGCGATCTTCATGTCAAGATACTCGGTGCCCCAATCCTCTTGCGTGGCGGGGATCGTGCCGTTCAGCCCTTCGGCGCGCACCTCAACACCTGCGTGTTTCAGATCATCGACAATCTGCTGACCCAGCGTCTCTGCGATATCGCGATGGATCAGCAAACACTCTGCCGAACCGCAAATTCCGGTGCGCCGCGTCTTCGCGTTCAGCACAACCTTGCGTGCCTTCTCAGCGTCGGCCTTGGCATCCACGAAGATATGACAGATCCCTTCGAGATGGGCAAAAACCGGCACCCGTGCCTCGCGTTGAACAAGACCGACCAACCCTTTGCCGCCGCGCGGCACGATCACGTCGATGCTCTCCGTCATTTTCAGCATTTCCGACACAGCCGCACGATCCCGCGTCGGCACGCGCAGCACCGCGTCCTCAGGCAGACCTGCCGCGCGCAGCCCTTCAACCAGACAGGCATGGATCGCGCCTGAGCTGTGAAAGCTCTCTGACCCGCCGCGCAAGATCACTGCATTGCCCGCCTTCAGGCACAGCGCGCCCGCATCTGCCGTCACATTCGGACGGCTCTCATAGATCACGCCGATCACGCCCAAAGGCGTGCGCACGCGCTTGATATGCAGACCGGTCGGGCGATCCCACTCGGTCATCGTCTGGCCCACAGGATCATCCTGCGCCGCAACGGCCCGCAGGCTATCGACGATCCCTTGAATGCGCGCCTCGTCCAGCAACAGCCGATCCAGCATCGCGTCGGTCAGCCCTTTGTCGCGCCCAAACGCCATGTCCTGCGCGTTGGCCTCGATGATCGCAGCGCGCTGCGCCCAGACCGCATCCGCCGCAGCGTTCAACGCCGCTTCTTTCGCCTCAGCCTGAGCGAAAGCCAGCTCTGCCGCCGCCGCTTTCGCGCGCGCACCCAGATCAGCCATCATGTCAGTGACGTTTTCCATGTCTTTCATCGTCCAGCCCTTCGCCTTAGCCCAGCACCATATCATCGCGGTGGATCAGCACGGCCCGACCGCTATAGCCAAGAATGGCCTCAAAGTCACTCGTGTGCCGCCCTTTGATCTGCGTCGCCTCGTCTGATGTATAGCGGCTAAGCCCTTGCCCCAGCAGCCCCCCGTCAGGGGCCAGGATCATGACCGGATCACCGCGCCCGAACGGACCACTAACGGCGCTGACCCCCGCGGGCAAAAGGCTTTTGCCGCCTTTCAGCGCTGTTACGGCACCGGCGTCCAGCGTCAGCGTCCCTTTGGCTTTCATCGCCGCAATCCAGTGCTTGCGCGCCTGCGCGGGATCGTCCTGCGCTAGGAACCACGTCGCCGCAGCACCGTTTTGCAAGGCGTTCAACGGGCGCATCACAAACCCGTCGGTGATCGCCATGGCACAGCCGGCTTGCGTGGCCATCTTGGCCGCCAACAGCTTGGTCTTCATCCCACCTTTCGACAGACCCGATCCTGCATCACCCGCCATCGCTTCAATCTCGGGCGTGATCTCGGCAATGGTGTGGTAGCGCGTTGCACTCGCGTCTTCGACCGGGTTTTCGGAATAAAACCCATCGACGTCCGACAACAAAATCAACTGGTCCGCGCCGATTGTGACAGCGACCTGGGCCGCCAAACGGTCATTGTCGCCATAGCGGATCTCATCCGTCGCAATCGTGTCATTCTCGTTCACGATCGGTACCACATCGAGGGAAAGCAACTGCTCCAATGTCGCGCGGGAGTTCAGATACCGTCGCCGATCCGCACTGTCTTCCAACGTGACCAAGACCTGTGCTGTGGTCAGACCGTGTGGCGCCAAAGCCTCTTCATAGGCGCGCGCAAGTCGGATTTGCCCTACCGCGGCAGCTGCTTGCGACTGCTCCAACGCCAAGGTCCCGGAAGGCAAGCCCAGAACCCCACGCCCCAGCGCAATAGAGCCTGAGGACACGATCACAACGTCCGTGCCACGCGCCTTGATCCCGGCGACATCCTTGGCCAGCGCGTGCAGCCAGTCGGCGCGCAAGGCACCGCTGTCACGGTCCACCAATAACGCCGAACCGATCTTGATAACCAGTCGTTTGGCGTCGCTCAGGGTTGCCACGGCGCGTCCTCTTCGCCCTCTTCTGCGCGGCGCCGAAGGCGGTCATTGTCAATCTGCGACCGCAGTGCACGCAACACATCCACAGTGCCTTCGCGCGCGACACCCGACATCAGAAGAACACGCTTGCCGACAGCCGCCTCCAGCTCGGCCTTCGCCTCCTGCCGCTCGTCTTCATCCAAAGCGTCGATCTTGTTAAGGACCGTCACACGTGGTTTATCAGCCAGATCATCGCCATACGCCTCAAGCTCGCCAATGATCGTCTGGTAATCCTCGGCAATCGTTTCGGAGGTGCCATCAACCAGATGGAGCAACACCGCGCAGCGCTCGACATGGCCCAGAAACCGGTCCCCAAGCCCCCGCCCTTCCGAGGCACCGGCGATCAGGCCTGGGATATCAGCGATCACGAACTCGACCTCATCGACACCCACGATGCCAAGGTTGGGATGCAGCGTCGTAAACGGATAATCCGCGATCTTTGGACGGGCATTGGATGTCGCGGCGAGGAACGTGGATTTACCCGCGTTGGGCAGTCCCAGTAGGCCCACATCCGCAATCAGTTTCAGCCGCAACCAAAGCGTCCGCTCGACCCCTTCCAGCCCTGGATTGGCCCGTCGTGGCGCCTGGTTGGTCGAGGATTTGAAATGCAGGTTGCCAAAGCCGCCATTGCCGCCCTTGGCCAGCAAAACGCGCTGACCAACCTCGGTCAGATCGGCGATCACCGTTTCCTGATCTTCGTCCAGAACTTCGGTTCCCACAGGCACGCGCAGTACTTTGTCATCCCCATCCTTGCCCGTGCGCTGATTGCCCATGCCCGGCTGGCCGTTCTTGGCAAAGAAATGCTGCTGATAGCGGAAATCAATCAGCGTGTTCAGCCCTTCCACAGCCTCCGCCCAGACGTCGCCTCCACGCCCACCATCGCCGCCGTTGGGGCCGCCATATTCGATGTATTTCTCGCGCCGGAACGACACGCAGCCACCACCGCCGCCACCGGAGCGGATGTAGACTTTGCACAGATCAAGAAACTTCATGTCGTGGCCTTCAGATTAGGGTTAGCGAGGCGATAAACGGAAACCGATGCAGGCTCAACCCGCGCCGCCGAGGTTCCCACGCCCTCACCGGTTTTGACAAAGCCCGCCTTGCTCAGCACGCGCATCGAAGCCGGATTGTCGTCAAAGACATCCGCCCCCAGCGACGCCGGCGCGAACCGCTGAAAAACCGCATCTGCAAAGGCCTGCAGCGCCTCGCTTGCAAATCCCTGCCCGCCTTCGGCGAGATCGAAGAAATAAAAGATATCGGGCTGACCTTTCACATGCCCATAGTCCGGCTGTCCCGCACCAATCGTGCCGATCAATGCGCCAGTATCCTTGCGGCAGACGCCCAAACGAAATCCAAGGCTCCCGCGCCAACGCCAGTCATGCAAGAACCGTTCGACCACATCCACCGGCCACGGAACTGTGGCGCGAAAGATCATGCGGGCGACATCCGGGTGGCCACCAATCTCGGCGACGCGCGGCGCGTCTGCAGCGGTCATCGGGCGCAGCAACAAACGATCCGTCTCAAGATGCGGCAGCAGCCGGGTGCGATGTGCGGCCCATTCGGCGCGCGTCAGTTCCATGGCGCGGATTACGATGTCTTTGCCATGCGAGGCAGAGGGGCGCAGCTCGTCGCGCGTATAGCGAAAGCCCAGCTTGGCCAGAACACGCCCCGACCGTGCGTTCTGGGGTGCGTGGCCCGACGGCATGACATCAACGGTTGGATCGGCGAAATAGCGATCAATCACAGCGCGCGCAGCCTCGGTGACAAGGCCATGCCCCCAGGCATGACGTGCGATCCAATAGCCCAGCTCGCCCTTGCAGGCGCACATGCCGACAACCGCACCTTGCGCTTCGATCATCCAGACATGGCCCGCATTGTCTTTGTTTCGGGCGATGAACTCTTCCGCATCGGACAGCCCGTAAGGCCAAGGCGCACGCCCCAGCCAGCGCGTGACCTCCCAATCCCCAAGCGCCTCTGCAATGGCTGCCGCATCCTGCGGCTTCGGAGGGCGCAGGAGCAGCCGATCTGTTTCTAAAGTGGCGAAATCCTGCATCTTTTCCGTGCCTTATTTCATCTTCTTCAAGTAAGTCCAGGTATCGATCTTGGCTTGTCGTGCAACGCTGAACGCCTCAGCATCGCCCAGATACTCGAACCCGCAATTGGTCAGGACACGGGCCGAACCGGGGTTGTCCTGAAAGACCGACCCGAACATCGTGTCGACGCCTTGCGGGTTCGCCTCGACAATCGCGCGCACCGCATCCGAGGCAAGCCCGGTGTTCCAGAACGCAGGCGCCACCCAATAGCCGATCTCGGATTGGTTGCGGTCCATGGGCGTCAGACCGATCAGGCCCAGAACTTCGGCCAATCCGTGGGCCGATCCATCCATGACCCAGACGTCCTCTTTGCGCGTGTCCTGCAACGAGGCTTCGATGAATTGCTCGGTCGATCCGGGCGGCAGCGGATGCGGGATATTTGTCGTCATCCGCGCCACACGCGCATCGCTGGCATACATTTCAACGAGGCCCTGATCGCTCTTGCGCAAGGGGCGCAGGATAAACCGCTCTGATCTTATGATCTGCTGGCCTTCAATCTCTTCAATTTTCATGGTGTCCCTCCTCCGAACAGCACGAACAAAACGCTTGCGACGGTCAGTGCCGCCAGTGAAATCATCAGGGCGCGTTCCGCCCCGGTGCCCGCCACCGTTTGCGCGATCCGGTCACCTGCGAAGGTCCAGATCGGGTGCAGCACCACCTGACAACCCAGCAAACAGATGGCGATGATCGCCGTGGCTTCCAACGCGGGTGTCGCCGGAGCGGTAAATGTCGTAAAGCCCGCCGTTATCATCGCCCAGGCCTTGGGGTTCAGCGGATGCACGATCAGCCCCGCCGCAAAGCCTGGCGCCGCGTCAGGCCCGGCCCCGGTTTCAAGCCGCATATTGGCAACGCGCCACGCAAGCCAGATGATGTAAGCGGCAGAGGCCCATTTCAGCGCCTCAAACAGCCACGGGACCGTGTCGGCCAATTCCATTAACCCAAAACCGATCGGCCAGATAATCAGCTGCTTGCCCAACGCCACGCCTGCCACAAACGGCAAAGCCGCGCGAAAGCCAAAGCGCGCGCCTGTGGCCAGCAAGGCCATGTTGGCCGGACCGGGCGTGCCGACTTGGCTTGCGGCAAAGGTCAAAAAGCTGGCAACTGCAACGCTCATTGTCTTGGTATCCAAAAACGAAAAAGGGGACCGGTTTGCACCGATCCCCCAGAATTTTTAGCTCTATACGGTTCGGCTTATTCAGCGGCCTCCGCCACTGGGAGAACCGAAATAAAGGTGCGGCCTTTGAGGCCTTTGTGGAACTTCACAGCGCCATCGACAGTTGCGAAGATCGTGTGATCTTTGCCCATGCCCACGCCTTCGCCTGGCCACATCTTTGTGCCACGCTGACGCATGATGATGTTGCCGGGGATGACAGCTTCGCCACCGAATTTCTTCACACCAAGGCGGCGACCAGCAGAGTCGCGGCCGTTGCGGGAGGAACCACCTGCTTTTTTATGTGCCATTCGTCTCTCTCCTTAGCCTTTAGCCAGTTCTTTGGCCTGTTCGATCCAGCCTTCACGCTCGATCCGGCCTTTGAACGACA
>CAKZXZ010000141.1 GCA_937883775.1 uncultured Paracoccaceae bacterium | reverse complement strand
TGGGCGCCGCAAATGCCAGACTTCAGCGCCCGGCATCGCGTGATTGCCTTGAACCTGCCTGGACATGGCGACAGCCCGATGAGACCCGGTGGCGTGCCCGCCATGGCCCAAGCCGTGATCGACACGCTCGATATGCTTGGCATCCAGTGCGCGGCGTTCGTGGGTCTGTCTCTTGGCGGTATGGTCGCGTTGGAGATCGCAGGTCGCTGGCCCGACCGCACCTCCCATCTGGTAATGGCGGAAGCAGTACCTTACGTGGCCGCAACGCCTTGGGGCCGGTGCCTGATGGCGGCGGCAATTCTGCCCTTACGCGTGATCCCCACACGCTGGTTGGCCAAGCTGCCTGCTAAATCCATGGGCGCTGAAACCGAAGACGCAGGGCGCTATGTCAAAGCGGCACTTGCCCGGATGACGGCTGCGCGCACCTATGCCATCTTGCGCGATGCCTTGCAGTATGATGGTCGCCCGCGCCTTGCACAGGTCACTGCGCCAACCTTGGTCATGGTTGGCGCTGCCAACGCCGCGACGCACAAACGTGCCCGCGCCGCAGCCGATGCCATCCCGGGCGCGCGTTTCAAGATCGTTGCAAACGCGGGCCATATCCTCAACCGTGACGCCGCCGAGGTCTTTGCCGCAGATACGCTGGCTTTCCTGGCCCCCGTTGGAGAAGACACGCTGCCATGATAGACTTGCACCTCAAGCAAATGACCAGGTCCTTCATGCCGCCCCCCAAACCATGACCACTGCGCTGATCCCGCCTTGCGACGAAACCCGCGCAGTCGCTCCGGCACCCGCGTCGCAGACCTACGATCCGCGCGGCACATTGCTTGCGACGATCCTTGGCTCAAGCCTTGCCTTTGTTGTGGGCTCTATCATCAACGTCGCGCTTCCTGCGATGCAGACCGAGTTTGGTGTTGGCCCCACAGGTGCGCAATGGATCGTAAACGCGTATCTGTTGCCCTTGGGCGCGCTGGTTTTGATCGGTGGTGCGCTGGGCGACGTCACCGGACGCAAGCGCATCTTTGAGGGGGGATTGCTCTTGTTTGCTGCATCCTGTCTGCTTTGTGCGGTCGCTTGGAACTTTCCGGTGTTGATGCTGGCCCGCGCTCTCGAAGGTGTTGCAGCAGCGATGATCGCGCCGACATCGCTTGCCATCATCGCGGATGCCTTTACCGGGCCCGAGCGTGGCAAAGCCATAGGCACATGGGCCGCAATCGGTGCGGCAGCAGGCGCAGTGGCGCCGGTTCTAGGAGGGCTTATCGTTGACTTTGCCGGATGGCGTTGGGCGTTTGTCGCGGTCACTCCGGTCGCGCTTTACGCGCTGTGGACGGCCCGCCATGCTGTGCGCGAAAGCCGCGCGCCGCGCGATGAGTGCGCGCCCCTCGATTGGAGCGGTGCAGCCCTCATAATGTGTGCGCTTTTGGCGCTGATCTGGGTACTGATTGCGCTGCCCGATCAGGGCGCAACACCCGCGACGTTGGCGGCGCTAACGGTTGGCATAGTGCTGTTGCTGGCCTTTTTTGCTGTTGAGTACAGCAAGGGTGACAACGCCATGACGCCCCTGCGTCTTTTCGCGAAATCCAGCTTTCTAGGCCTGTCACTGCTGACGTTCTTTTTATACGCTGCGCTGGGCGGTCTGCTGGTCTTGCTGCCCTATGTGCTGATCCAGGAACTTGGCTATTCGGCGACTGCTGCAGGCGCGGCGCTTTTGCCGTTTCCGCTTTTGCTTGGCGTGCTGTCCCGCGCGGTCGGAGGCACGCTGGCCACCCGGTTGGGCACCCGCACCATCCTGACGGCTGGCTCTGTCCTAGTGGCCGCGGGCTTTGGTCTGTTCACACGAATGCCAGATGCCGATGTGAATTATTGGCGTGATGTCCTGCCCGCGCTCGTTGTTCTCGCCGTTGGTATGGCCGCCAGTGTTGCCCCTCTGACAACGGCTGTGCTGCAAAGTGCGGGCCCGCAATATTCAGGCGTTGCCTCAGGCGTGAACAATGCCATCGCGCGCATCGCGGGCCTTGTTGCGACGGCGCTTCTTGGCATTGTTTTGCTGGGCGACGCGGGAACGCTTGTCGCCGGGCTGACGCAGGCCGCCTGGGTTGGTCTTGGCCTGTCGCTTGTCAGTGCAGCCAGCGCGTGGCTTTTGCTGAAAACGGATGCGCAGGAAGCCAGATGATCCGCACACAAACGCTTCACATCTCTTTGACAGGGCGCGAGCACCGTTTGAGTTGTTATTCGCGCATCCTACATATCTACTCAGCATAAAGCAGCCGACCCCCCAAACAGGCCCGGCACCATACTGCAAAGGAGACCCCTCGTGACTTCACAGGCCCGCATTCGTACTCAAGACCGGCCGCTGCCGTTCAAGGCGCTTACCGCGTTGATCCTTGGCTTTGCCTTGCTTCTGGCGCAAGCCCTGTCCGCCGCCGCACGCGGCGCTCCCGAAAGCTTTGCCGATCTGGCCGACCAGATCAGCCCATCGGTGGTGAACATCACCACCTCAACCACCGTTGCAAGCCGGACCGGACCGGGGCCGATTGTTCCCGAAGGATCCCCGTTCGAAGACTTTTTCCGCGAATTTCAGGATCGCCAGGGCCCAAATGGTCAACGTCCGCGCCGCTCATCCGCGTTGGGGTCGGGCTTCGTGATTTCCGAGGACGGCTACATCATCACCAATAACCACGTGATCGACGGTGCCGACGAGATCCTGATCGAGTTCTTTTCCGGCGATGAATTGCCCGCCGAAGTGATCGGCACTGATCCCAACACCGATATCGCCTTGCTGAAGGTTGAAAGCGAAGACCCGCTTCCCTTTGTGTCGTTTGGCGACAGCGATCTAATGCGCGTGGGTGATTGGGTCATGGCGATGGGGAACCCGCTGGGTCAGGGCTTTTCTGTGTCAGCAGGGATCGTCTCGGCCCGCAACAGGGCGTTGTCGGGCACCTATGACGACTACATCCAAACCGACGCTGCCATCAACCGCGGCAACTCGGGCGGTCCGCTGTTCAACATGGAAGGCGACGTCATCGGCGTGAACACAGCGATTCTGTCGCCCAATGGCGGGTCGATCGGGATCGGCTTTGCAATGTCATCCGCTGTGGTCACCCGCGTTGTGGCGCAGTTGCAAGAGTTTGGCGAAACCCGCCGGGGTTGGTTGGGTGTCCGCATTCAGGACGTCACGCCAGATGTCGCCGAAGCGATGGAGCTTGAGGATTCACGCGGAGCTTTGGTCACGGACGTGCCCACAGGCCCTGCCGAAGATGCTGGCATGCAGGCTGGCGATGTCATTCTCAGCTTTGACGGTGCAGAAGTCGAAGACACCCGCGGCCTTGTGCGCCGTGTGGGCAACACCGCTGTCGGCAAAGCAGTCGAAGTGATCGTGTTCCGCGATGGCGATAACGAAACGCTGACAGTCACGTTGGGCCGCCGCGAAGAAGCCGAAGGGGCCGTTCCGGCCGCTGCTACCCCGGCCGAACCAGAGGCGCCCGTGACCAAAGAGGTGTTGGGGCTGACGCTGACTGAAATTGATGATGAGGTGCGCGATGGCATGGACCTTGATGCATCAGTCGAAGGTCTCGTCGTGACCGAAGTCGATGAAGCCTCAGAGGCCTTCGAGAAAGGCCTGCGGGCTGGTGACGTCATCACCGAAGCGGGCCAGAACCGCGTCACGTCGATCTCTGAGCTGGAAGAGCGTATCGCGGCGGCAGAAGAAGCGGGCCGCAAATCCTTCCTTTTGCTGATCCGTCGAGGCGGTGATCCACGCTTTGTTGCACTTGCGCTGGAATAACCCGGCGCTCAGACGAAAACCAAAACCCCCGGTGTCCAAGAGGTCGCCGGGGGTTTCTTTTTGCCGGTCCCTTGGCACCGCCTTCAACGCTCTGATATGGCGTTAGCATGCCCAAGCAATCGCTCCTTGCCGATATGCGCGCCACGCTGATCGCGACAAGCATCGGTGCACTGGGTGCAGCACTGGGCTGGGCGCTGCATTTCCCGCTTTTTATCCTGACGGGGCCTGCGCTTTTGGTGTCAATCGTTGGGATTATTGGACCGGAACTGCGTATCGCGCCGTTCATTCGAGATGCGGCGTTCTTGATCCTTGGTATCGGCATTGGCGCAGGGGTCACCCCACAAGCTGGACAATTGCTTTTAAACCTCCCGCTTGCGGGTCTTGGCATTCTGTTGATGCTTTTGGCGATTATTTGGCTCAGCCGCGCGTTGCTGGTCCGCATCTTCGCCTTTGATCGGCGCAGCGCAGTGCTGGCCGGATCGCCTGGTCACCTCAGCTATGTGCTGGGCCTGGGCTTAAGCTTTGATCTGGATACGACGCGCATCACCGTGGTGCAAACCGTGCGCCTGCTGGCGCTGACGCTGCTGGTGCCGCTTGCAGCACTTGCCATGGGGATCACCGTGGATGCCTCTGTGCTGATCGCTGGGGCGTCGATGGCCTGGCATCACCTGGCCGGGGCTGCAATGATTGCTCTGGCGGCAAGCTTTTTGCTGAAACGGTTCAGTGTTCCGGCGCCGTTTCTGCTGGGTGGGCTTTTCACGTCTTCTGCATTGCATGTGATGGACATCACACCCGGAAGTCTGCCGCGGATCCTTGCCTGGCCCGCATTCCTGATCCTCGGGACGCTGATCGGATCGCGCTTTACCACCATCAATGCGCGCGAGTTGGGCCAAAGCCTGATGGCGGGCTTGGGCAGTACGTTGATCGCGTTGATCTGCGCAGGGTTGGCCGCCCTGGTGGTCGCGCCCCTGATCGACATGCCCTTGATCCATGTGCTGGTCGCATTTTCACCCGGCGGTCTTGAGACGATGGTCGCCACCGGCGCCGTTCTTGGGGCAAGTCCCGGCTTCGTGGCGGCCTGCCATGTGTTGCGCCTGTTTCTGCTGACATTTCTGGTGCCGCTGATGCTGGGCAAGGCGCGATCCGGATCTCAGAACGCGTCCAAATCATAATTTGCGAGCCCCAATTGCTGCGCCGCTTTCAGTGACAGCACCGCACTGTCCAACCCCTGAACGGCTTGATACCGGCGGATCGCAGCTTGGGTGCGCGCATCCAACACCCCGGTGATGGGCCCGATATAGCCGCCGCGAACTTCAAGCGCGCGTTGGACCGACGAGACGAAGTCGTTGTCAAAAGCCGGCGGGCAGGGCGCGCGGAACCAAAACGGACGTGCAGGCTCTACGATCACGTCAATCTGGGCCTTGCGGTAGATCGCGGGCTGCAGCAGGACCCCGTCCAGCCCGCGCTGCTCAGGGGCGACCAGCACATCGCCTTCACCCTTACCCATCACGGCGGGGATCTGATCGCGCGCCCAGCAATTCAGGCCAAAGGGCTCGGGTTCGGTCAGAAAGATCTCGCCCTGCAACGCCGTATCACCCGCCCCGGGGGGCAGGCTGGTCACGCTTGGCTGGCACGCTGCCAACACCATAACGAAAGGCACGATCGCACGCATCTGCTCGTCTCTCAAAGCGCAGCTCTCGGGGCTGCTTTCACAAGAGCATACGCCAAATCCCTGCACCAGCCTAGGGGGCCACAAAGCGGAGTGGCAGAATCGACTGGCGCGCCCTAGATGGCATGTTTAGAACCATTGTAAATCGACTTGAGGGAGCCACGATCATGGCCAAAATCACCTATATTGAGTTCGGCGGGACCGAGCATGTCATTGATGTGGCCAACGGGCTGACGGTCATGGAAGGCGCGCGTGACAATGGCGTTCCCGGGATCGAGGCGGATTGCGGCGGTGCCTGTGCCTGCTCGACCTGCCATGTCTATGTGCACCCCGACTGGGTCGCGAAACTGCCAGAGGTCGACCCGATGGAAGAAGATATGCTTGATTTCGCGTTCGAGCCGAAGCCAGGCCAGTCGCGTTTGACATGCCAGTTGAAGGTCACCGACGATCTGGATGGCCTTGTTGTGCAAATGCCTGAAAAGCAAATCTGATGCGCTGGGCGGCCCTCGCGCTGGCACTGGTCAGCACGCCCGCCACAGCCGAGATTACCGCCGCGCGCTACATCGACCCAACGACGCGCTACGCGCATGGCGTTCTGGGTGACGCGATCGAACATGAAACGCTCGAGGTGACAATGTCGGGTGGCCGGACCGCCCGCATTCATTGGCCCGATACCGTTGTTTTCGAAGACACCAATCCGCGTGTGATCGACGTTACCGGAGATGGTAAATCGGACGTCATCGTGGTGGAGGCGCATGAGGATCAAGGTGCCCGCCTTGCGATCTACGGTCTTGCGGATGGAACCTTGGTGCGTCTTGCCGAAACGCCCTGGATCGGGCGCTCGAACCGGTGGCTTGCCCCTGTCGGAGCGGCTGACCTGGATGGCGACGGCGCGATTGAAATCGCGTACATTGATCGCCCCCATCTGGCGAAGACTTTGCGCGTCTGGCGGTATGATGGTGGCGCGCTGACCCAGATTGCGCACCTTGCGGGCCTGACCAATCACCGCATCGGTGAACGCGACATCGCAGGCGGGATCCGAGATTGCGGATCAGGCCCCGAGATGATCGTCGCAGATGCCACATGGGCACAGATCATGGCCGTGCGTCTACTGGAGGGCACGGCGCTGCAAGCCACACCTATCGCTCCGCATCAGGGCCGCTCCAGCTTTACCAAGGTCCTGCGCTGCGAATAGCCCGCGCTGGACGCGCGGTCCGTCTCGCCTACGTTGTCAGACAGAAATCGCAGGGGCAGATCATGCAAGCAGTGTTCGAAGCATCGGGACATATGGCGGGTGTCGCCCCGGACGAGACCGTCAACTACGGCAATTACATGCAACTTGCCGATGCTCGGCTGAACCTCTTTTCTGTCTTTGACGATCTGCGCTATGATCGCTCGGATATCGACATGCTGTCTCCGGCGATGCGCCGTCACGCGATTGAACGTCTGGCGCAGATGGGTTTCAAACAGATTTCGGGCCGCGTTCTGGAAAACAAACGCCAGGACATCCGCTGTCACATCCCCAAATTTCACGCGCTGGGATCATCCCCCTTCGATATCACCCGCGACACCCCCAAACGAGAGCGCGATTACTACGTGATGACGCCAACACAAACGGCCTGCCAGTTCATCGACACCTACCCGCTGGAAGAGGCGATCACGAAGATCGAAACGCTGATAACCGTGCAGCCGATCAATCTTTACAAGATGAAGGATTATCTCGAAGACAAGCAGTCCCACCGCGACGTGATGCCTTTGCTGGGCCATCTGATGGCTGTTCAGAAAGAGGCGGTGTCATCCGCACCTTTACGAGGACGGCGCGCGCTTGGCTCGTTGATGTGAGCGCTTATTTCAAGGCCCGCCAGCCAATATCGGCGCGGTAAAATCCGCCCGGCCAATCAATCGCCTCGACCATCGCATACGCGCGCTGTTGCGCCTCGGCCAGGGTTGCGCCGCGGGCCGTGATGTTCAGAACCCGCCCGCCAGAGGCAACAGTGCAGCCATTCTCCTTCGCGGTGCCTGCGTGAAAACACATCTCGAAACTGGTTTCGGACAAAGCATCAAGCCCTTTGATGATCGTTCCTTTTTCATAGCTTCCGGGATAGCCCTGAGCCGCCATGACAACGGTCATTGCATGATCTGCCGCCCAGTTCACACGGGCGCCCGCCAGCCGTCCTTCAGCGCATGCATGCATCAAATCGAGCGCCTGCGCGCCCAGCCGCATCATCAGAACCTGACACTCCGGATCGCCAAACCGCACGTTGTATTCGACCAGCCGCGGCTGCCCATCCTGGATCATCAGACCCACGTAAAGCACCCCCTGATAGGGCGTCCCGCGCTTGGCCATCTCGGCCATCGTTGGGCGCACGATCTCCGCCAGCGCCTTTTCCGCCAGCGTATCTGTCAACACCGGGGCAGGGGAATAGGCCCCCATCCCGCCCGTGTTCGGCCCCGTGTCGCCTTCGCCCACGCGCTTATGATCCTGCGCGGTGCCAATGGGCAGCACGTCCTCGCCATCGCAGAGCACAAAGAACGAGGCCTCCTCGCCGTCCATGAACTCCTCGATGACCACTTCTGCGCCCGCGCCCCCGAACGCGCCGCTGAACATGTCGTCCACGGCGGCCAACGCCTCGTCTTCGGTCATGGCTACGATCACGCCTTTGCCTGCTGCCAAGCCGTCCGCCTTCACCACAATCGGAGCCCCTTCAGCCCGGATGTATGCCTTTGCGGCTTCCGCATCGGTGAAATGCCCATACCCTGCCGTCGGCGCGTTCGCCGCATCGCAAATCTCTTTGGTAAACGACTTCGACGCCTCCAACCGTGCCGCAGCAGCCGATGGCCCAAAGCACAAGATCCCCGCATCGCGCAGCCGATCCGCGACCCCTGCGGCCAAAGGCGCTTCGGGTCCGATAATCACGAAATCAATGGCATTCTCGTCGCAAAACGCAGCAACGGCACTGCCCTTCTCGATATCCAACGCCGCACATTCCGCGATTTGCGCAATGCCCGCATTGCCGGGCGCTACGATCAGCCGGTCGCATTTGGGGTTCTGCTTGACCGCCCAAGCCAGCGCATGCTCACGCCCGCCCGATCCTAAAAGAAGAATATTCATCCGCGTCCCCCGCTTGGCCTTCGTTGCGTGGCGTTCTAAGCTGCGCCTGACCCAATCACAAGCGAGCGCGCATGTCCGATCTGATCGACGATGACCTGCCCGGCAGAAATGCCCCTGAATTCACCGTCACCGAAATCTCCGGTGCCGTGAAAAAGACCATTGAGGGCGAATTCTCCCATGTCCGTGTACGCGGCGAAATTGGGCGCGTCTCGCGCCCTCGGTCCGGCCATATCTACCTTGATCTCAAGGATGACCGCTCGGTCCTGAACGGGGTGATCTGGAAAGGCGTTGCCGCGCGCTTGCCGACCCAACCCGAAGAAGGCCTTGAGGTGGTCGCAACCGGCCGATTGACGACCTTCGGCGGCCAGTCCAAGTACCAGATGGTCATCGAAGACATCGCGCCTGCGGGTATGGGCGCGCTTATGGCGATGCTGGAAAAGCGTAAAAAAGCGCTGGCAGCCGAGGGGCTGTTCGACGCCACTCGTAAAAGGCCGATCCCTTATCTCCCTGAAATCATTGGCGTTGTCACGTCGCCCTCTGGCGCCGTCATCCGCGACATCCTGCACCGCCTGCGCGACCGTTTCCCGCGCAAGGTGCTGATCTGGCCCGTCGCCGTGCAAGGCGCCAAATGCGCGCCCGAAGTGGCCCGCGCCATCGAAGGCTTCAACGCGCTGACCCCCGGCGGCGCACTGCCGCGCCCCGATCTGCTGATCGTCGCACGCGGCGGCGGCTCTCTCGAAGACCTCTGGGGCTTTAACGAAGAAGCCGTCGTGCGCGCCGCCGCCGCCTCCGACATTCCCCTGATCTCCGCCGTCGGGCACGAGACCGACACGACCTTGATCGACTTCGCCTCAGACGAACGCGCCCCCACACCAACAGCCGCGGCGGAACGCGCGGTGCCTGTCCGCCTTGAACTCCTCAATTGGGTCGAGGCTCAAGACGCCCGCCTGACCCGCGCGCTTACGGGTACGATCACGCAAAAAGGTCAACGCCTGCGCGATCTCTCCCGCGCTCTTCCGCGTCCTGAAACGCTCGCCCAACAAGCCCGCCAGCGCCTTGACGTGATGGAAGATCGCCTTCCTGCCGCCCTGACCGCCGCCGCCAACCGCAAACGGGTCGCGCTGTCCGAAGCTGCGGGCTCTTTGCGCCCCGCCACGCTCACACGGAGCCTCAAAGATCACGACCGCCGTGTTCAGGACCTTGGCAGACGCTTGGCACCAGGCCTCGCGCGGGCTGCCACATACCAGAAAACCCGGCTCGATCAGCAAGCGGTCCGTCTGCGCCAGGCCAACCCTACCCGCGACCTTGAACGAAAGGCAGAACGCCTCACCGCGCTGACCAAACGCCTTGTCGTACGCGCCGAAACCGATCAGGCCAATCGCCAGCGCAAGCTTAAGGCCCTTGATCGGCTGCGTGAAACACTGGGCTACAAGGAAACGCTCAAACGCGGCTATGCCGTGGTCCGCGGTGATGGCGCGGTTACAACGACCAAGGCCAAAGCCAAAGACGCCAAATCGCTCGAGATCGAGTTTGCCGATGGCCGTCTTGCTCTTGGTGCGACCTTTAAACCGGCACCCAAAAAACCGAAACCCTCCACCCCTGAACAAGGCACCCTCCTTTAACCCCGGATCAAGGTTAACGCGCGCCCTTTGGGTCTTCTTTTGTCAAAAAATACCGCATCGCGACAGCCGCCTGCACGCGGTTCGCAAATCACATCGCCGACCGATGCCACTTTCGCTTCTTCAAGATTTCCTCGCCGAAGGCTGACCCCGGTGCCGTCAGACGCCCACTTCGGGCCCAAGGCACTGCATCGGCTCATCAGCCTCGCCAGCCTCGTACAACACCGTTGATGTCGGATCATTCTCGAACTGCGCCATCAATCCACCAGCTTGCTCAAAAAATGACCAACATTGCGGCGTCGGATTGTCGTCATAGACAAAGCAGATTAGGTCATTTTCCTCGTACCAGACACCGTCTTTGCATTGCCCGTCCAGAAACGACCAACGCACACGGCGGTTGTCGAAATATTCCTCAACCCCATAAGGCTGACCGGCCTGCCCGAAATACAGGGTTTTGCCAGTGACATAGGCTTCAAATTCGCTCGCCGACATTGGTTCCGCCGCTGAGGCAGGCAAGGCAAGGCAGATCAGGGCAATGGCATAACGTATCATCGTTACACAGTGCCAGACACCGCTTTGATTGGCCACTCACGATCTGTCTATTCGGCAGCCATCCGCACCTGCGAACCAACGCCCACCCGCCACTCCATCGCGCGCCAGTCCATCACTTTGCGCCAAAACGGAGGATAAAGCGCAAGAACGGCCATCGTTGGCAAGCTGCGCGGTAACATCGGCGCCTCTTCTTCATCAGGCAGTGTCAGGTCCGAATAGCGCTTTCCCGGATGCGCATGATGATCGGAATGCCGCGGTGCGTTCAGCATCAGCGCGCTTGAAAACCAGTGTGGCGCGTTCCAGCTATGTCGCGCGGCCACGGGTTCGGGCTTGTCGTTAGGCATCAACTGCCGAATTAGCCCATAATGCTGCACATAATCCGACAACAGCAATTGAAGCTGGGCGTAAGCCGCCAGACCGATCAGCACAGCCATCCCAACAGCGCCACCGATAAGACCGGCGATGAGCACTGTCAGGCCAGCGCCGCCCAGATAAAGGGCATAAGGATGACGCCACCACCGAACAGATCCGTCCCGCATGCGCAGCATGCTCGTTTCAACCTTGAACCCGGCTTTGAACGATCCGCTCCAGGCGCGCACCGCATACGCATAAAACGATTCGCCCAGACGCGCGGTGTTGGGGTCCTCCATCGTTCCGATAAAGCGGTGATGGATCCGGGTATGCGCGCTTGTGTGATGCCCGAAAAGCAACGACGTATAGACCCACGCGCCAAGCCTGCGCAGCCCGCGCGACGACCTGTGGATCAACTCATGCGCATTGGAATTCGACACCTGCCCAAAGAAAATCCCGAAGGCGGCACACAGCCCTGCCTTCTCCCAGGTTCCATGCAGCCCATCCCAAGATATGGCCCAAACCGCCACGCCAAGCAGCACATAATGTGCCACAGCCAGCACCGCTGATAATGTGTCCGCTGCCGGAAATTCGGACCCCTCCGGGGCTTCGTCCCCGGCAAAGGCCACCAATTCATCCAGCGCGAAGGTAAAGACCGTCAGGTAGGCCAAAGCCACAACGACAAAACCTCCGCCGAATGCGGCGGCCGCCAGCAAAAGGGGGATCGGGATCAGGGTTGCGGCTGCAAACAGCGTCACTGGTCTGGTCATTCATGGCACTCCACACACACGCACTGATTTTAGCACAAAGGCCCGCGTGGTGTAGACAAACGCTCTGTTTCCGCAACAGAAACCACATCGCGCCCTTTGCATCCGCGCGTCGCAAGGCGTAAGTGCAAAGCAGCAAGTGACGAGGGGCGGGCGATGGCCTTTTTCAAAAAACTCAAAGAGCGGCTTTTTAAATCGTCCTCCAAGATCGAGGAAGGGTTGGACGCCATCGTCGAAGACGGCGGCGCCGAGGAAACGGTTGCAGCGGCAGAGGTCGCAGAAACAGTTGAAGAAATCGTTGACGCCGACCCGGTTCTCGACACGGCTCCCGAACCCGAACCCGAACC
>CAKZXZ010000140.1 GCA_937883775.1 uncultured Paracoccaceae bacterium | reverse complement strand
TCCAATCGGCAAAGCGTTGCCCATGCTAACTGCGCGATCTGGAAAAGAAAATTGCAGATTACGTGATATCTACGCAATTTTCATAAGCACGAAACTGCCACCTTCACACACATCTGCTTGAGGGTGCGACGTTTCTGAATACCTCTTGCTCTACCCAACCACGCGTTTTCGACCGCTACTGAAACCAGAGATATACCAATGCGCGCAGAGCCGACCTGGACAGAAATCCACAGTCTTGATGCCTTTCCTCTATTGGATATTTTCGCCGCATATCAGGCGGGTCTGATTGTGGATGACCCATTCGAGGATACGGGCCAGCCCTTGTCTAATGATACCGGTCAGCGCCTGCCTACGCTTCACGAATGCTATACGCGCTACATCTGTCCAAGCCTGATGGCTGCGTTTGGACAGATGGGTTCTGTTGTAAACGATCTTCAGCAGATCAGGTTCAAACCGCTTGAGGACGGCCCAGACGCCAAAGCGCATACGATTGATGCAGGCGATGGCACGGCACCGACGATTGCGATGAATTGGCAAGGCCGGCCCGCTGATCTGCTGTGCCTTGCACATGAGACGGGGCATGCGCTACAAAGCCTTCTGTCAGATCACGGTCCGATGCCCCCGACCGCGCGCGAGACCTGCGCTTTTCTTGCCGAACTGATGGTGCTCGATCACGTCCGGATAATCGATCCGACGCTTTTCGCGAACCTTCATGACGTCTGGGTCGAGGAAAACCTGATCTATCTGGGATCTGATCTCGACAGCTTGTCAGCTGCGCTTCAGAACCAGACGACGCCGTCTCAGTACCGCCACAACTACCCCCTCGCCCGTCTTGCAGCTGTTGCAATGTTCCAAAGCGCTGAGGCGACCGCGATCTTTACCAGTGGTGTCGATGGGCTTGGCCACCTGCCCCTCGATGCGCTTGCCGACAAAGCGGGAAAGATCGACAACACCCTGCCTGCGATGCCCACATCCTTGGGGGGCCAGTCGGTGCATGACGCCTACCGCGTTCTTGGGGCAACCGTGCTATTGGATGTTCAAGCGTGGTCGGGCACGGCTGCTCAGCCCATCGATCAATACTATGCCGATATGCTCGCGCATACGAGCGACCGCACGGCATCGTTGTCAATCGGACCGGATCGCAAGCCTATCGGCTACACCGCCTGGGACCGATCCGGGCAGCTGACCCGGCTGGTGGCGCCGTTCGGCAATCATGCTCGGATTGCCACCTCTGCCAAGCGTCACATGACAGCGGAGCAGGCCGCATGACCGCGCTTGATCCCTATATAAGCGTCGGCGCCGCGTTAGAGCTTTTGGCCCAGTCGAAATATCACAAGCAGCACGATCTGCGTCAGTATTTCTCGGTCGAGGTTATGCCAGCGCTGCGGCGCAATCAGATGCGGCTGTATATGACCGATGACGGTGTTGCGACGGCCCTTGTGACATGGGCGTGGCTTTCGAAAGAAGTGGAAAAAGAGATCCACAAGACAGGTCGTGCGCTGACTGAAGCCGAGTGGACCTGCGGAGATCGGCTTTTCTTCAACGATTGGGTGACGCCGTATGGCAACCTTCGTGAGGTTGTGCGCGATATGACCGAAACGGCCTTTCCCGATCAGGTCGCAACAAGTCTGCGCCGCCATATGGACGGCACGGTGCGCCGGGTGAACCGCTGGACCGGGAAGTCCGTCCGAGAGAAGCAAACGTCCCAGCCCCAGCGCAAGACGGCAGCGTTCAGTTTTGCCCCCATTGATGACTACCCTGCTTTGAAAGACCTCACCGAAAACTGGCGCCTCATCCGCGATGAGATGCGCGCCGTTGCGGCGACAACCTTGCCGATCAATCGCGATGGCAAATCGCATGCAGACGTTGCGGCCGAGGTTGCGGACTATGTTCAGGAAGGTGGCGCATACGGTTGGCTTCAGGGTTGGGGCAACGCGCATCAACGCGAAAACTGGACCCAACTTGGCCTTGTGACGCAGGATACGCCGGTGCCATTTCTCAACGGGCATATGTCACGCACGCTTGACCTGTTGCAGTCCCTCTCAGGCATCAAGATCGCCGCGTTGCTCAAGATGCAGCCCGGGACCTTTCTTGAAACGCACAGCCATCCCGAGCTGGCAGAAGAAGGGCTATTGCAGATGCATTTGACGCTTGAAGCTGCACCGGATCGCAACTTTGCCTATCTGAATGTCGACGGTGAATTTCGCCAACATATCCCCGGCACCGCCTTTGTCTTTGACGGGTCAAAGCCGCATTTTGCAGTCAATGCTTCGGACGCAGAAAGGGTCACTCTGTATCTGGAATTTGACCCACAGCAGACCTGCCTTCAAACACCATCACGCGCCGGGAAGGACGCTTTCGCATGACACAACAGACGCTGCGTCCACCCGGCAATCTAACGGTTGCTGGTGCTGAAAAAGAGTGTCGCGTCTTTTGAACAACCCGTTTCGCCCGGTCAAGGCCGGCGGAAGTGAGTGGAGGAATGGTCGAGATCCCTCCACTCAATTGAGCTGCCGGACATTAAATCCCGGCAAACAGCAACAGTGGGTAGGCTAGCACGTCTGACCCGCAAAAGGAAGGAAGACTGGAATGTCTGATATCTACGATCGTTCAATGACGGCTCTCACATGGACCATCAGCTTCAGTGGTGGCGGCAGTAGCGGTGGCGGCGGTAACCGCGAAGGGCGTCAGCGTCAGCAAGAGGCCGCGCGCCGGCGCGGTGAACAGCGCGCCGCGCGTCAGGCTGAGATTGACGCCGGTCTGCGCCCCGGGCTGTCCACCCAAGAGCGTAACGATAATCTGCGCAACGGTGCTTTGACCGCGGCAGGCACCGCAGCGACCGGTGTAGGTGCGCCTAAAGCCGGTCTGGCGGGCGCTGTTGTTGGCGGTGGTGGCATGGTCATCGACTCGTTCGACTAATCTTGTCGCGCAGGTCCGGCAATCGCACCGGGCCTGCGTTCTCTGACCTGCGATTGAAAGGAGCCCAAGATGGATTGGATCACTGTCGATGCCCTGCTTATCGCCGCCGTTATCTCTGGCGTGGTCGCAGGCCACAGGCTTGAGGCGCGCAAACTGGCGTTCTTTTGGGGGGCTGGCATGCTGTTGTTTCTCGCAGTGTCTCCTTTGGTCACGGCCACGATTTCCGCTTTGGCAAGTCTGGTCATCGCAATTTGCTTTAGCCTTGCGATAGCCATCGGGCGCATCGGGTATGCCCGCGCTGCGTCAGACCAATAGCGATCCGGGCATGCAAGGCGACGGCCAATATCTGTGCTTCATGCAACGAGTTCACGCTCAGGAAACAGAGCGGCTGATCGCTACCAATGCCTAAAAGCAAACTGCTCTACATCCTTATTGGCGCCGTCGTTCTGCTTGTCGCCATTCTGGTCTGGGTGATGCCGCCGCCTTTTGGCGCGCGCACCGCAGATCGTGTCTTCGTTGCCCCGACCCCGTCGCCTGACATCACCGTTCATGTCATCTTTCCATCCCAAGGCAGCACGCCCGGCTTGGCCCATTACGCAGAACATCTAGCGTGGTACAACACCATCGGCCAAGAGGATCTGACGGCGGATCTGCACTCCAACGCCTGGGCTTCGGATCGGGCGATTGGCTATTGGCTGTCGGGTCCGCCCGAAGAGTTGTCCGATATCCTGGGCACGCTCAAACGCCTGTTTGACCCCATCACGCTTGATCCCCTTTTTGCCGAACAGGAACGCGGCATCATCCTGCGTGAGTATGACTTTCGAATGGCCGGAAACTCGGGCGCGATGACCGCTGAAAAGATGCGGGCCTTTTTGTATGAAGGCACGCCGCTTGGCACCTCGGTCCTCGGAACGCCGGCGCAAATCGCGGCTATCGAATATGACGAGGCGCGCGCCTTTCACGCGGCCACGCACATCCCCGAAAGGGCCAGCCTTGTCGTAACCGGGGATATCACGCCACGCGCCGTTCACAGGGCCTTGCGTGATCTTGACTGGCCTTTGCAAACCAGCGCCGACATCGAAATCGCAGACCAACCCTTTGAGCTTGCTGCCCCCGCCCAAACCACGGTGACGTATCCCGATGACACAGCCGTCCCGCGCCTGATCTGGCGCCGAGTTGTGACCTTGCCCGAACCGATCCGCTTTGATCTTCTTTATGCCCAATCCGTCCTGTTGCGCGATATCCTTGATACGACACAGCCCGGTGGGCTGGCAGGCCCCTTGCGCTTTGACGCAACCTTTGCCCGCAGCTTTGACGTCCAAATCTGGCCAATTGATGAGGATAATCTCGAGATCAGCTTTAGCGCCGCTCCGGATCGCGACATTTCTTTGACAAGTCTGAAAGACGCGTTCGAGCAGACGCTCAACAACATCGCCGCAGACGGCATTCCGCAAGAAACCTACGACCGCGTGCTAGGCCGGATGGACAATTTCTGGCCCGATTGGAGCGATGACGACGACACGGCCTATTGGATGGCGGACTACATTCTTGACCAGGTGTCGGCTGTGCGCACGCCCTTGCCTCTGGGCGATGTCAAAACCCTTCCTGATGACCTGTCACTCGAAGCGATCAATGCGCTTCTTCAAGCCCTCGTCGGTGAAGGGCGCACAGCCCACGCCTTTATCGGCCCTAAGGAGACCTTCCAATGATCCGCATCCTATTCGCCCTGCTGGCGCTTCTGACGCTCAACGCGTGTCAACAAGGAGGTCCGACAGCCAGCACGGAAACCAGCCCGGGCGGCATCGAATACACGCTGATCCAACTTCCCGAGCAAGAGGATGTCGCGATACATATCGCGTGGCCCACCGATTGGAGCTACCGCGACGGCACCAACAAAGCCGTGCCGATTGTCGGCACAGATCTGATCCTTGCCGGCGGTGCGGAAGGCTATCCCGCGGGTGACGTCATCGAACAATTTGCAGATCTCAACTCTGAAGGGGATATCTATGCAGGGCTGAATGACCACATCATTGGCGAACTGGCTTTCGAGCGCACGATGCTTGATGACACGATCGCAATTGCCAATGCGCATCTGCGCGCCCCGACCCTTGATCCGGTCTGGTTGGACCGTATTCGCGATAGCATCGCCCAGAACATGGCCGAAGCGCAGACCCATCCGCGCCATGCCGGATTTGATGCAGGCCGTTGGGCGATCTTCAAGGATCAACCACTGCGCATGGCGCTTTCATTGGATGATCCGGACGTCTTTGAAACTGTGACGCAAGACGATATCGCCGCCTGGCACGCAGAAACCTTTACACGCCAACCCGATGCGATCGTGGTTGTTGGCGGGATCGGTGCGCAGATGGCAGGTGAAACTGTGGATAGGCTGCTTGAGGGTTTGCCTGACACACGCCCGACCCTGTCGCCAGAGGTCACACCTGACTTTGCACCGCGTCGCATTCTGTTGCACGATCCAGCAGCGACCGTGACGAACATTGCCTTCATTGCGCCCCTGCCCCCGACCGAGGCGGGCAAAGAGCTTGAAGATCTGCTGCTGCTTAACGCATTGGGCAGCGGCGATCAAAGCGTGCTGTTCAACGCCGTGCGAACCGAACTGCGCGCCAGCTACGGCTTTAGCGCAGACGTCGCCAACTACACCCGCGTGCACCGGATCATGGTTATGTCGGGCGAGGTGGAAACCGCCAGACTGGCAGATGTGGAACGTGTGGTCCGCGAAGCCTATGATGGCTTTCAAAAGGCCGGAACCCTCGAGGAGTTGGCCGAACGCAAAGCGCCGTTCGAGCACAGCTTTACAGAACTGCCGAATTTCGTCGCCGATCAGGCCAGGTCTGAATTGCAAAGCAGGCTGGACGGATTTGAGGTCGGCCGCTCCCTTGCACTGCTTGACGAACTTGCTGCTGTCACAGACGACACGGTCAACCAACGGCTGCAAAACGACTTTCCGCCGGCAGACACCTTTATCGTGATCGCCGTTTCCCCTGACCGCGACGCCTTGCCTGGCGCCTGCATTATCACGACACCGCGCGACGCAGCCGAGTGCTGATGAACGACACGCCCGAAGACACCTCCAGGGAGATCCCCCTCTCGTGGTTTGGTAAAACGCTGTGGAAGTTCACGCCGCTTTACATCGAATTGATCTTTCTTGCGATTTGCCTGCGCCTGATTGGTCTGGTTGAGCCGTTTATCTTTCAGGTCATCATCGACCGCATCCTGCCGTTTCAACGCGAAGCGTCCCTGCTGGTCGTCGTGGCTATTTTCGTTGCCGTCAGCCTGTTTCAGCTGGGGTTCCAGATCCTGTCAGAACTGCTGGGGATGCTTACAGCAAACCGGGTCACGCGCGAGCTGGGCGCGCGTATCTTCGAGCATCTGTT
Organism: uncultured Paracoccaceae bacterium; assembly: GCA_937883775.1. GTDB lineage: Bacteria > Pseudomonadota > Alphaproteobacteria > Rhodobacterales > Rhodobacteraceae > JAHTBL01. Next base: position 5,817 of record CAKZXZ010000140.1, on the reverse strand, counting down.
CAAGCTGCCCTTCAGCCACTTTCGCCGCTGGTCCGTCGGTGAAACCATCGCGCGTGTCAGCGAAACAGACACGATCCGCGCCTTTCTTGTGGGCACCACAACGGGCGTCTTTCTTGATCTGATTTTCGTCTTTATCTACATCGCGGTGCTGTTCACGCTGTCGACCGAGCTCACGCTTATCATCCTCGCAGCGCTTCCGATCCAGATCCTGATCTATGTCGGTTTTGGTCCGTTCCTGCGCCGCCGCCTGCGGGTGCAGTTTGATGCAGGGGCCGCCCATCAAACGCAGATGGTTGAAAACATCTCGGGGATCGCCTCGGTCAAAGCGCTGAGCGCCGAAGCCAAGATGCTCGAACGGCTTGATGAAACGCTGAACGCAAACCTGAATGCCGGGTATCGTGTCGGGTTGCTTAATGTCTGGAACGACAAGCTGCTTTTTATTGTCGAACAGGCGATCACGATCAGCATCATCTATTTCGGTGCGCAATACGTGTTTGCCGGGCAAATGACCCTTGGGGAGCTGATCGCCTTTCATCTGCTCGCAGCCAAGGTCACCGGCCCAATTGAGAATTTCTCGAGCCTTTGGGAAGCCTGGCAAAACATCCGCGTCTCGCGTCAGCGGCTTGGCGATGTCGTGAACAAACCCATGGAGCCGTTCAACGCCTTGCCAAAGCTGCCTCCCAACATCGAAGGCGATCTGCAACTGCGCAACGTCGATTTCGGATATGTCCCCTCGGCCCCGATCCTGCGTCAGTTCAATTTCTCAGCCGCGCCAAACACGATGACCTTGGTCGTCGGCCCATCGGGCATCGGCAAATCAACCTTCGGACGGCTTGCCTCGGGCATTGATGTGCCGGACGCGGGCGCCGTGCTTTTGGGCGGCGAAAACATCGCTGAATACGATCCCCACGACGTGCGCACACGCATCGCCTATGTCCCGCAAGAGCCCTATCTCTTCTCAGGCACCCTGCGCGAAAACCTCACGCTTGGCGACGAAAGTGCAACCGATGCGATGATTGAACAGGCGCTGCAAATCTCGGCGGCCGAGACGTTGGTCGCCCAGCTTCCGCTTGGGCTCGACACGCCTGTCGGCGAACGCGGCTCGGCGCTGTCTGGCGGCCAACGGCAACGCGTGGCCATTGCCCGCTCGTTGATCCAGAGCCCAAAAGTGATTGTTTTGGACGAACCGACAAGCGCGCTCGACAGTGTGGCGCAGCGCAAGATGGCAGCGCAACTTCAAACGCTCAAGACAAAGGCGACGCTGGTCATCATCACCCACAGCCCGGATATCTTCGAAGATCCCGACCAGCTTGTCGACTTCGAGGCGTTGTCATGACAGCCATCCCGCCCCCGATGAACATCACTTCTCCGACGCTGCATGCCACGATCCTGTTCACGATCACGGTTTTTGTGGTCATCCTGATCCTGTCATTCATCTTTCAGGTCGAAGTCGTCGCCCGCGGTGAAGGCCGCGTGGTGCCGGTGGGCCGTGTGCAGGTGGTGCAGCCCGAATTTTCGGGCCAGATCACCGCAATCAATGTGCGCAATGGTGATCTGGTCGAACGCGGCGAAGTCTTGATCGCCTTGAATCCGACAGAGGCAATCGCGGACCTTGGCACAATTCAAGCGGAACAAGATCGGCTGAAAATCGAAACGGCGCGCATTGACGCGCTGGTGGGTCTGCTTGATCTGGGAACAGATGGGCCGCTTGAGACACAAAAGGCATTGGCTCTTTACGCCGTCCCAGAAGGCTTGCAAGCGCATCCCTTTACCGAAAGACAGCGGCGCCTTCTGATTGCCGAACTGACTGATCTGCGCGCATCGCTGGACCAGATCACCGCGCGTGAAGAGGCCAATCGCCGATCCGAAGAGGTGACGAACGCCAATGTCGCCCGTGTGAATGACGCTTTGGACATCCAAGGGGAGCGTCTGCAAATCGCCGAACAACTGGTCGAACAGGGCTCGACCAGCCGCACCGCGTTTCTGGATGTGCAGGGTGCGTTTACTGCGCTGGAACGCGAGCGCGACATCTATCTCAGGCAGCTTGAGCAAAAGATCGCGGAACGCGCGGCCCTTGAAAGTGAGCGACGGCGCATCGCAACCGATCTGCGCAGAAGGCTTGTCGATCGGCACACGGAAATCGACGCGCGCCTTGCTACTTTGAACGAAGAAGAACGCGCTGCACAGCGGCGGGTCGAAACCGCGACGCTCACCGCGCCGGTCGCGGGTATCGTCGATCAGCTTTCGGTCTTCACGGTCGGCGGCGTCGCAACCGCTGGCGCCGAGCTGTTGCGGATCGTTCCAACGGACGTGCAGATCGAAGTGGAAGGCACGTTTTCAAATCAGGATATCGGCTTTCTGACTGTCAGCCAGCCCGCCAATATCAGGCTGGATGCCTACCCCTCGGAACGCTTTGGCTTTGTGCCCGGAACCGTCTCGGATATCGCGGCGGATTCGACCGAAAATGCAGAAGGCCAGTGGGGTTACGTTGTGCGCATCGCCCCCGAGCAGAGCTACCTGCAGGCCGGTACTGACCGCTTCACGCTGCGCCCGGGCATGACAGCGACAATCGATGTCACAACAGACAGCCGTCGCATCATCAGCTACTTTTTCGCCCCTATCGTCAAAACCATCGAGGACGCCATGGGAGAGCGATAGCCGACATTCGGGCCATCATCCAAAGCAGTTGGAGCGCGCGCAGGAACACAGCACGCGCCCCTTTTCAGTTTACTGGAACGCCGCGTCGGTCACGATGCTGGTCCACGCCCCTTCCGGCGCTTTGGTGATAACCGGGTCGGATCCACCCGCTAGCAATGACGCGACCGTGCGCTCGTAATCGGCAGGATCCAACGCGCCGTCTGAACCGGCAGTCAGCTTGGCAACTTCGCCCATCATGCGCACCTGATGCGCTTCGGTTTGCGCGCCGGTCTCGTCATATTCCAGCACGATCATGGCGGCATCTTCTGGGTTCTCTTCGGCCCATTTCCAACCTTTCATCGAGGCACGCACAAAGCGGGCCATCTTGTCCTGAAACGCGGGATCCTCAAGGTTTTCCTCAAGCACATAGAGGCCATCCTCCAGCGTCGCGACGCCCTGCTCTTCATATTTGAAGAGCACCAGATCGTCAGGCGTCAGACCGGCATCAATGATCTGCCAGTATTCATTATAGGTCATGGTCGACACACAGGCCGCCTGCCCGTTCAGGATCGGATCGACGTTGAAGCCTTGCTTGAGCACCTCAACCCCTTCGGCAGAGCCGTCGGTGGGCAGGCCCAGCTGGCTCATCCAGCTCAGGAACGGAAACTCGTTGCCAAAGAACCAGACGCCCAGCGTTTTGCCCGCGAAATCCTCGGTCGTGGCGACGCCCGCGTCCTTGCGGCAGGTGAGCATCATGCCCGATGATTTGAATGGCTGCGCGATGTTCACCATCGGCAAGCCCTTTTCGCGCGCGGCCAGTGCCGCGGGCATCCATTCGACGGTCACATCCGCACCGCCACCGGCCAGCACCTGTGTCGGCGCGATATCCGGGCCGCCCGGATTGATCGTCACGTCGAGGTCTTCTTCAGTGTAATAGCCATTCTCCAAAGCCACATAGTAGCCTGCGAACTGTGCCTGGGTGACCCACTTCAGCTGAAGCGTCACTTCGTCTGCTGCCATCACGCCCGTCGCCAAAAGGCTGAGGGCGGCAGCGCCTAGGGAAGTCCTGATGTTCATGGTCTCTCTCCTTGTTGATGATTTATTTTATGAATTTCTTTGGGATGGATGCCAGAAGGTCACCCGTTTTTCGATCCAGGCAACCGCGCCATACAGCGAAGTGCCTACCAAAGCGGCAACCACGATCTCGGCCCAGACCAGATCAATCGACAACGCTCCGACGCCGGTTGAGATGCGGAAACCCATGCCGCGCGTGGGCGAGCCGAAGTATTCAGCCACAATGGCCCCAATCAGTGCAAGCGTCATGGCAATCTTGAGCCCGTTGAACACAAACGGCATCGCCGCAGGCAGGCGCAGTTTGAACAGCGTCTGCCAATAGCTGGCCCCGTAGGTGCGCATCAGATCGCGCTGCATTGCATCCGTGGCGCGCAGGCCCTGCACCGTGTTCACAAGGATTGGAAAGAAGACCATCACCACGACGACGGCGGCTTTCGACTGCCAATCAAAGCCGAACCAATTCACCATGATTGGCGCGACCCCGACGATGGGCAGCGCTGCAAAAAAGTTGCCGATGGGCAGCAGCCCTTTGGTCAGAAACGCCGAGCGGTCGATCAGGATAGCACATATGACGGCAGCCGTGATGCCGATGGCAAGCCCCCTCAGCGCCCCGCGCACCACCGTCTGCACAAAGTCGATCCACAGAATGTCGGTCGAGGCCGCGAAGGTCTGCGCAACTTGGCTGGGCGGCGGTAGGATCACTGGGCTGACGCCCAACCCGCGCACGCCCGCCTCCCACAGCACGATCAAGGTGACGCCAAAGATCACCGGCACCAGCACCTTGACCGCACGTGTGCCCGACCAAGCCGACCGCGCAAGCCAGATGTTGACGCCCCACGCGATCAGCCAGAATCCCAATCCGAAGAGTATCCAGCTCATGCGCGCATCCCCATCCGGCCAAGGGTCAGGCGTTGGGTCACGTCCAGCACAGTCACCAGAAGGCCCGCAAGGATCGCCGCAGCAAACAGCGCCGCCCAGATCGCCAGTGGCGTGCCGAACTGATCTCCAATCAGGATCCGCGCACCCAAACCGCTGATCGCACCCGTCGGCAATTCGCCCACAATCGTGCCCACCAAGGCTGCCGCGATCCCGACCTTCAATGATGTAAACAGATACGGCACCGATCCCGGCAGCCGCAATTTCAGGAAGGTCTGCAACCCCGTTGCATCATAGGTTTTCAGCAAATCCAATTGCGACGCTTCTGGGGATCGCAGCCCTTTGACCATGCCCACAAGCACCGGAAAGAAGCACAGATAGGCCGAGATAATGGCCTTCGGCACACCTCGGTTTTCCACGCCCAGCTGACTGGACACGACGATAATCATTGGCGCCAGCGCCACAATCGGGATCGTCTGGCTGATGATCGCCCAAGGCATGATGCTCAGATCCGCGACCCGCGAATAGACAATCGCGATGGCCCCTATGATGCCAATGGAAGTGCCCAGCACAAAGCCCCAAAGCGTCGATCTGAGCGTGATCCAACTGTGATAAATCAATGAGCGTTTCGACCAAGCGCGCCCCTTGGCTGCCATAGCCCCTGTCGTTTTCCAAAGCTCTGCGCCGACTTGCGCAGGCGTCGGCAAACGCGGCCGGTCCAACGCATAGCCTGCCGCCACATGGTCGCGGTTCTGCGCCATCAACCGCCACACGCTGACATCGCGGCGCTGCGCGGAGCCTTCTGGCGTCACGACCGCGCCCGCCCGCTCCACCGTATCCAATGCAACACGCACATTCATCGGCGCCACGGCCAGATACCAAATGCCGACAAGCGCCGCGAGAACGGTCAGAATGGGCAGGACGTTTCGCATCAGCCGCGCTCCCACTGCATCAGAATATCAGGGAGGCCTTCTTCATTATCCCCGTCCGTCCGACGCAACTCTTTAAACCCTTCGCGTTGGTAAAACCGGCGCGCCGATGCGTTGGCAACAAAGGTCCACAGGGTCAGCCTGTCACGCCCGATCTTGGCATGATCCAGCAGCGCGCGGCCCGCACCTTTGCCAGGGGTCGCAACATAAAGTGCGGTCACCATTTCCGACGCAGTGTCGAGCGCCATAAAACCAGTGACTGGCGTGCCAATGACCCAAACCTCGCGGTCGCTAAAGACGA
>CAKZXZ010000139.1 GCA_937883775.1 uncultured Paracoccaceae bacterium | reverse complement strand
GCAATGGACACTTTCCAGCCATTCGGCGTGGGCCAGTAATACAGATCAATCATGCAGGCGCTCCCTTTGTCGTTGCGCGCAAGATCGCAGGTTTTGCGGCAGGGACAAGGGGCAGGCGGCTCCATTTGGGTTGCATTTGTGTCGGCAAAGCTGCGCGCAACTGTGTCATGGGCAGCGTTTCCGGCGCGCGCAGCAGGCGTTTGTAGAAGGCAAAGACGCCGGGGCGCAGGTAGCTGGACCAGTGGCATACTGCTCGGCTGGAGGGGGCCAGACGATGGCCCAACCGGGCCAAAGCGGCCTCGGTTTGCGGATGATCGAGTTGAATATCGAGCCAGTTGCCAGGCGCAGACGGCAGCCCTTGCCCCAAAGCCGGGGCCGCCTGCGGGACAGCGCGGGCAAGAAGGGTATCGAACAGATCATTCTCCCGCGCAGTGATGTTGAAAACCTCTGCGGCGTCCCCTGCCACGCTCCCAAGCGCGGCGTGGGCGTGATCGGTCCAATCGGCAGGCGACAGCAGAATGACCCGGTTCAGCGCAGGAGCTTCAAGCCGCGCCATCGCCTCAAGCACCACGCGCGCGTCAAGCGAATGGGCAATCGCGTGGATTGGGCGCGCGGGATGGCGCGATTGCAGCGCTTCGATGATCCGGGCCAAGGCCGCTCCTGCCTCCAACGCGGCCTCTGTCACCCGCCAGATCGGCCCGCGTGCATGCCAGCCATAGCCAATTGCAACACCATCCTCGGAGCGTCCGCGAAACCCCAGATGGCGCGGCCAACTTACGGCGCTGCGCCGCCCCGGTGCGGGGGTCATCGACAGGATATGCTCAAACGGATCATGGCGCGGCATGTCGGGGGAGAACTTGTAGCCATGCACCATCACGATGATGGGGCCAGGACCCTCCGGCAGATGCGGCACGGGGCTGTGTGCTGTCAGGGCGTGCAAAGCCATCGCGGACCTCTCCACAATATCTTGTGGCTGCCTGATGCCCTGCAACTATGACACAGACATAAAACCGCTATGACAGCTCGATGACGCCGCTTGACGATATGTTCCCACGGGCCTATTCCAAGGGTCGTGGCGATTTGTCTTCCGGATTGCGGGCCACGTTAAACATGCCGCTAAAGAGGTCAGGGCAAAGCCCCCGGCGTCTGTTGAACGGTGGGGGTTTTTTTGTGGCCGCGCCCCCGATAAGCGGCCCGAAGGAGTTGAGATATGAGCGATTGGAAACCCCGGACAAAAGCCGTCCATGACGGGACACGTCGCAGCCAATATGGCGAGTTGTGCGAGGCGATCTTCCTCACTCAGGGCTTTCACTACCCCACCGCCGAAGACGCAGAGGCGCGGTTTCTGAAAGCTCAGGAGGATGAGTTCATCTACGCCCGCTACGGCAACCCCACCGTGCGCATGTTCGAAGACCGTATCGCCTCGCTTGAAGGGTGCGAAGACGGCTTTGCAACCGCCAGCGGCATGGCGGCGGTAAACGGTGCGTTGGTGTCGATGCTGAAAGCAGGCGATCACGTCGTCGCGGCGCGGGCGCTTTTCGGGTCCTGTCTTTATATCCTCGAAGAAATCCTGCCCCGTTACGGGGTCGAGGTGACGCTCATTGACGGCACCGATCTGGACGCTTGGAAAGGTGCGATCCGCCCCGATACCACGGCGGTTTTCTTTGAGTCGATTTCGAATCCCACCCTTGAAGTCATTGATATCAAATCCGTTTGCGATCTGGCCCACGCAGTCGGCGCGCTGGTGCTGATCGACAACGTCTTCTCGACCCCGGTCTATTCTCGTGCGGTCGAATTGGGGGCAGATGTCATCATCTACTCCACCACCAAGCATATCGACGGTCAGGGCCGCGCGCTGGGCGGTGTGATCCTTGGCTCTCGCGAGTTCATCCGCGGCACGGTCGAGCCTTACATGAAGCATACCGGCGGCTCCATGAGCCCGTTCACGGCTTGGTTGATGCTCAAAGGCCTGGAGACGCTAGATCTGCGGGTGCGCGCGCAAACGGCCTCGGCCCTCGCGCTGGCGCAGGCGCTTGACGGGCACCCAAAGCTAGCCCGCGTGATCTATCCCTATCTGCCGTCTCACGCCCAATATGATCTGACGAAATCGCAGATGGAGGCAGGCGGCACGATCCTGTCCATTGACGTCAAAGGCGGGCGGGACCCGGCCTTCAAGCTCTTGAATGCGCTCGAAATCTTCTCGATCTCGAACAATCTTGGGGATGCGAAATCCATCGTCACGCCGCCTGCGTCCACGACCCATCAGCGCCTGCCGCAGGAGCAAAAGGACATCCTCGGTATCACCCCCGGCCTGATCCGCATCTCGGTGGGTTTGGAAGATACCCAAGACCTGATCGCGGACCTCCTTCAAGCGCTGGAGGCCGCGTGAGCCATGTGGATCCGCAGATACAAGCCGGGCGATGCGTCCGCCTGCGCCGTGCTCTTCTACCGCGCGGTGCATGAAGGGGCGTCCGCCGCCTACACAGCAGAGCAACGCGACGCCTGGGCCAAGCAGGTGCCAGACACCGAATACTGGCACAAACGCCTCTCAAACGACGCCTGTTTCGTGGCCGAACGCGACGGGGTCATCGCGGGTTTCATGACGCTTGAGCCGGACGGCCATGTGGGCCTCGCCTACGTTGCGCCCGAAGAAATGGGCCGCGGCACCGCCGCCGCGCTTTATCCGGCGCTCCTCAACGAGGCGACTGTTAAGCGTCTGAAATCGCTCACAACCGAGGCGAGCCACCTCGCCAAACCCTTCTTTGAAAAGTTCGGCTGGCAGGTTGTCACCCCGCAGCAGGTTGAACGGCACGGCGTCTTGATCCCCAATTACAAAATGCGCTGCGATCTTTGATCCGATCTCCCCGTGCACCCGTAATAAGATGCGTACTGGTTGAAACACACCGTGTTGGTTCCCTATATCTTTGGGGCTGGCCCGCACCCAAAGGGGGGAAATTGCCATGAATATCCATGCCACTGATCTTGATCGTCACCCAAGCCGCGAAGAGGCCGAGGCCGCACTTGCGCTGTTGCGCCGCTGGGCCAATGACGTCACTCCAACCGAGGTCGCGACGCTTGATCCATTGATCTCGCGTCTGATCCCGGGGCAGGAGGTTGCAAACTATCCCGCTCTCGCCCGCGCCTATCCTGAGGATTTCGAGGTTGATGCGGCCTACAAAGCCTCCATGCCTGATCTGCAAAACGGCCCGACATCTCTGATCCGCGGGGCCAAGCAGCAGATCCAGCATGTCGGGATTTCAAACTTCCGCCTGCCGATCTCGTTCAAGACCCGCGACAACGGCCCGCTGACGCTGGAAACCTCTGTCACCGGCACGGTCTCGCTTGAGGCGGAGAAGAAGGGCATCAACATGTCGCGCATCATGCGCACTTTCTATCGCCGCGCTGAGGAGACGTTTTCGTTCGAAGTGATCGAGGCCGCGCTCGACGACTACAAGACCGATCTGGACAGCTTCGACGCCCGCATCCAGATGCGCCTGTCCTTCCCCGTCAAAATCGAAAGCCTACGCTCGGGCCTGTCGGGCTATCAGTATTACGACATCGCGCTGGAGCTGGTCGAACAGAACGGCGTGCGCAAGAAGATCGTGCATCTCGACTATGTCTATTCCAGCACATGCCCGTGCTCGTTGGAACTTAGCGAACATGCCCGCCAGTTCCGCGGCCAACTGGCCACCCCGCATTCGCAGCGCTCTGTCGCGCGGGTGTCTGTCGAATTGGACCCGACAGCAGACACGCTTTGGTTCGAGGATTTGATCGATCTGTGCCGCGCAGCGGTGCCGACCGAAACGCAAGTGATGGTGAAACGCGAAGATGAACAGGCATTTGCCGAACTCAATGCGGCAAACCCGATCTTTGTCGAAGACGCGGCGCGGTCGTTCTGTGAACAGCTGCAAAATGACACCCGGATCAAAGACTTTCGCGTCGTGGCCAGCCATCAGGAAAGCCTGCATAGCCATGATGCCGTGTCGGTGCTGACCGAAGGCGAGACCTTTGCCGCTGACAGCCTTGATCCAAAGCTGTTCAACACGTTGTTCCACGTTGGCTAAGCATGACGCAGGGCCCTCTATGGCCCATGGGTGATGGGGCCTTGCGCCTGTAACAACTATCCTTAGTTCGATTGCGAACCTAAGCGCTTTGGGGGGCATCACGCTCCCCAAACAGCTTCTTTCGGCGCATCACGCCATGGCGGCAAAGCCTGCGCGACCGCTTGACACCGCTTGCAGCCCACGCCAACCCTGCCTCCATGTTTGACCTGCGTCCCGTCGGATACGTGATCGGCCTCCTTGTGGCTTGCCTCGGCGTGACGATGCTGGCGCCGCTTGCGGCTGATCTGATGGCCGGAAACGGGCATTGGCCCGCCTTCCTCGAAAGCGCGATCATCACCACCTTTACCGGGGGCTTGGTGGCGCTAGCCTGCCAGAACGGCGTCAAACAAGGGCTGACGATCCAGCAAACCTTTTTGCTGACGACCGGCGTCTGGCTGACATTGCCGCTTTTCGGTGCGCTGCCGTTTATCTTTGGCGCGACCGAAGCCCGCTTTATCGACGCATTTTTCGAAGCAATGTCAGGCCTGACCACCACAGGGGCAACGGTCTTTGCCGGTCTGGATGAGCTACCCGACGGGCTGCTGCTCTGGCGCGGCATCCTTCAATGGCTGGGTGGCATCGGCATTATCGTTGTTGCGATGGTGTTTCTGCCCGAACTGCGTGTCGGTGGTATGCAGATTTTCCGATCCGAAGGCTTTGATACCTTTGGCAAAATCTTGCCCCGCGCGACCGAGATTTCATCACGCATCTCGGTGATCTATATCGGGATTACCCTGATGTGCGGCATCGCCTACATGACCACAGGCGTTGGCGCGCTCGATGCTATCGTCCATGCGATGACAACCGTGTCGACCGGCGGGTTTTCCACCTCGGATGCATCCTTTGGCGCGATGCCGCCCGCAGCCGAATACGTGGCCGCCCTCTTTATGATCGCAGCCGCCTTGCCCTTTGTGCGTTACGTACAGCTGATCTCCGGCGCTCCCGAGGCGCTTTGGAAAGATAGCCAGATCAAGACATTTCTTGTGCTGATTACCCTGCTTGCAGGCGCATTGACGATATGGCTTTTCATCACCGTCGGCGGCTCCGAGATCGCCTTTCGCAAGGCGCTGTTCAACACCGTTTCGATCCTGACCGGCACTGGCTACGCCAGCGCGGATTACATGCAATGGGGCAGCTTCCCGGTGATGGTTTTCTTTCTTATGGGCCTGATCGGCGGCTGCGCGGGCTCGACTTCTTGCTCGATCAAGGTGTTCCGCTACCAGCTGCTTTTTGCGTCGATCCGGGCACAGGTGCGCAAGATCCACTCGCCCCACGGCCTGTTTGAACCGCGCTATCAGGGCCGCAGCGTCTCCGAGGACGTGTTGAGCTCGGTAATGTCGTTCTTCATGCTTTTCATCGTGACGCTTGGCGTGACCGCTGTGGCGCTGGGCCTGACCGGGCTTGATTTCATCACATCGGTTTCCGGAGCGGCAGCCGCACTGGCCAACATTGGCCCCGGTCTGGGTGATATCATCGGGCCCTCGGGCAATTACGCTCCGCTGAATGATGCTGCGAAATGGATTTTGTCCATCGCGATGCTTATCGGTCGGCTTGAATTGATGGCCGTGTTTGCCATCCTCACCGTCGCGTTCTGGCGCGGCTGACGCCTAGTCCCAGCAACTCACCAGCACGGTCATGCCCATGCCGATCTTGGTCAGGTCCTCGGGCGCTTTCACGGCAATCGCATCACTGGCCGCGTAGCTGATACCAGCCTCCTCCAGAACCCCCTTGATCGCCGAGGCATCAGCCGAAAAGCTGACCTCTGCGGGCAATTGTCGGTCACCTGTCGGGCGCGGCAAAAGCATGCCCAGAACGGTGCCCGCCCCGTCAATCACCGGACCGCCCGCATCACCGGGCAAGCTGCTCAACGCCAGGCGATCCAGCGTTTCCTCGCCGTTCAGTCCGCGAATGTCGGCCAGCTTGCCAAATGTCAGCGTCGGCGCACCCAACGCGCCACCATAGGGATAGCCCGCAACGGCCACATCCGATTGCAACCGCGGCACACCTTGCTGGAAGGCGGCGACCTGTGCCGGAGCCAAAGGCTCGGAGGGGGTCAGCACAGCAACATTGCTTTGCGCGTCATTGACGGCCACTTCGGCCTCGTAAAGCTCATCCAGCGTGATGCGCGCGCAAGCACCCAGATCAGCGCCAGAGGTCACGACAGCGCCATCACTGCTCACGTAGAAACCCGATCGCACCGAGACTGGCTTGCGGATCTCAAGCCCCGCAACCAGATCAGGCGCCTGACCGGCGCCCGCATCGCCCAAAGCAGGGTCCAGCACGCCTTCGATGGGCTGAAAGCTTGCTTTCATCTCGTCCAGGATCCGGGTGCGCCGATCCTCATCGCCTGCAGGCCAGATCAGCGTAAACCCCTTGATACGACCATTGCGCAATTCGGCTTGCGTATAGCTGACGATATCCTCGTCCTCGCCTTGCAGCTCAAAGCTGGAATTGCGCCGCTCACGGGGGCCGTCCAGGGGCACGATCTCGAGCGTTTGCATGATGTCATAAAGCCCGAACAAGGTGTCCTGATCTCCGGCCTGCGAGATCAGCAACACCTGCGCCTCAAGTTCACCAGTTGCATTATATTGCACGAAAGGCGGCTCATAGCGGGCAAAGTCGACAACTCCCATGGGCAGCGTCATTTCGATCCCGGCGGCCTCTTCGCGGATATTGGCCAGGCCCATCCCATCCAGAACGGCGTTATAGGCCCCCAGCAATGCAGCACGCTGCCGGGTCGTCAGGACGCCTGTGGGCTCAAACCCGTTTTGCTCTTGCCAAAGTGCCATCGCGCTGCGCGTGCCGCGTCCGAAAGATCCGTCAATCGCCGCCGTATAGGTGCCCGCCCATTTCAATGCGATCTGCAACGCTTCGCGATCCGGGCGTGACAACAGCTGCTCACTTTGGCGCGCTTCACGCGGGCTCTCGTCCGGGACGATCACAGGCTCCGGCTCGGCAATCACGACCGGTACTTCGGGGGCGTCTGGCGCAAGATCTGGCGCAGGCGCCACGATGTCTGTTTCAGGCTCAGGCAGTGGCGCGATGGGTTGCACCGGGCGCACCGCTGCGCCGCCAATCGGCCAGATCTGGCGGGCAAAATTATTCCCCAGCGCGACGAAACTGTCCCGCGGGATCAGCCCGTCCCGGCGCAATGTGCGCAAAAGCTGGGCGGCATCGTCGGGCGCATAGGGGCCCAAAGCCACCGCATGCCAGCCGCTTTCCAGGGTAAATCCGTTCACATTGGGCAGCGCGCTTGCATAGTCGCGCAGCCTTTCCTGCGCTTCGGCCAAGGTAGGCTGCGCTTCGATCTGAACCCAGACTTGCACATCCTGCGCGACCACTTGAGTGGCGAAAATGCCTGCCACGACCAACCCCGTAAAATACCCGCGCATGATGCTTGTAGACCCCTCATTGCATGTGCCTAAGGCTGTTCTAAGCAAAATCCCGCAAAGTGCCAGAGCCGCGCTTTCATTTTCGCGTGTATTTTATGCTGTGATTTCCGGCTGGCTTCATTGACGCCCTTGCCGCGCCCGCCTAGTAAGATCACGCTTTTCCAAGGGGCTAGATATGGCATCCCAGACCACCACACCGCGCTCGTTCCAAGAGATCATCCTGCGCCTTCAGGCCTACTGGGCCGAGAAGGGCTGCGCGATGCTGCAACCTTACGACATGGAAGTCGGGGCAGGGACGTTCCACCCTGCCACAACCCTGCGCGCTTTGGGATCCAAAGACTGGACAGCCGCTTACGTGCAGCCTTCGCGCCGCCCGACGGATGGCCGCTACGGCGACAGCCCCAACCGCTGGCAGCACTACTACCAGTATCAGGTCATCATCAAACCCAGCCCGCCCGACTTGCAAGACCTCTATCTCGGCTCGCTTGAGGCCATCGGCATCGACATGAAGATGCACGACATCCGCTTTGTCGAAGACGATTGGGAAAGCCCGACCCTTGGCGCATGGGGGCTGGGCTGGGAGGTCTGGTGCGACGGCATGGAAGTCTCGCAATTCACTTATTTCCAGCAGGTCGGCGGGCATGATTGCCACCCGGTCTCGGGCGAGTTGACCTACGGTCTCGAACGCCTCGCCATGTATGTGCTGGGCTTTGACGATGGTAACGAAATGCCCTTCAACGCGCCCGACGCGCCGATCCCGCTGACCTATGGCGATGTCTTCCGCGAGGCCGAAGCGCAATACGCCCGCTGGAATTTCGACGTGGCCGACACCGACACGCTGCTCCAGCACTTCAAGGACGCCGAAGCCGAATGCGCCCGCATCCTCGAACAGCCCGCAGATGACCCCAAAACGGGTCGCCGCATCGTCATGGCGCAACCCGCCTATGACCAATGCATCAAGGCCTCCCACGTCTTCAACCTGCTCGACGCGCGTGGTGTCATCTCGGTTACCGAACGCCAAGCCTATATCGGCCGCGTCCGCGCGCTCGCCAAAGCCTGCGCCGACGCCTTCGTGCAGACCGATGCCGGAGGCTACGCCGCATGAGCGGAAAACTCGTTGGGAGCATCCTTGTGATTATCGCCCTGATCGCTGGTGCGGCGCTCTATTACCTGCAAGTCTACCACTTCTATGAACCCGTTGTGGTGACTGGCGAAGATGACGTGCAGCTGACCTCGCTCGTCTCCGGCCTGCCCGAAACCGTCCTCTATGACGACTTCGAGGCGATCGACGCCACGTCTTCGCCCATCCGCTACCGCTCCTGCTTCACCACGTCCATGTCGCTGGCCATGGCCACGGAAACCTACGTCGCCTATCAGCGCGCCGAACCGCTCGAAGCCCCCGGCTGGTTTGACTGCTTTGATGCCGATGCGCTGGGCGCCGCCCTGCAAGACGGCACAGCACTCGCCTTCCTCGGCACCGAAAACATCACCTACGGCATCGACCGGATCATCGCGCTAACCGATGATGGCCGCGGCTATGCATGGCACCAGATAAACCTTTGTGGTGAAAAACTTTTTGACGGCGAACCGCTCCCCGACGATTGCCCACCGCCCCCCGAAAGGACCGAATAATGCCGGATCTCCTGATCGAGCTGTTCTCCGAGGAAATCCCAGCCCGCATGCAGGCCAAAGCCGCCGCCGACCTGCAAAAACGCGTCACCGACGGGCTGGTCGAAGCGGGTATCACCTATGCCGGCGCGCGGGCCTATTCCACGCCCCGCCGCCTGACGCTGACCCTGTCCGATATGCTCGCCCGCTCCCCCGATTTGCGCGAAGAACGCAAAGGCCCCCGCGCCGACGCCCCCGAAAAAGCGCTCGAAGGCTTCCTGCGCTCCACCGGTCTCACCAAAGACCAGTTGGAACTGCGCGACGACAAAAAGGGCCAAACCTATTTCGCGGTGATCGACAAGCCGGGTCGCCCCGCCGCTGACATCGTCGCCGAGGTGCTCGAAGACACGATCCGCAATTTCCCCTGGCCCAAATCCATGCGCTGGGGCGCTGGCAGCCTCCGCTGGGTCCGCCCGCTGCACCGCATCCTGTGCATCACCTATGACGAGCAGGGCACCGAAATCGTCCCCGTCACCGTCGATCACATCACATCCAGCGACATCACCGAAGGCCACCGTTTCATGGCCCCCGGTGAGATCAAAGTGACCTCGTTCGAAGACTACGAGGCCAAGCTGAAAAAGGCTCATGTCGTGCTGGACGCGCAGGAACGCGCGGATCACATCTGGGCCGATGCCACCTCCATGGCTTTCGCGCAAGGTCTTGAAGTTGTTGACGATAAGGGCCTTCTGGCCGAGGTCGCTGGTCTGGTCGAATGGCCCGTCGTCCTGATGGGCGAGATCGGAGAACAATTCCTCGACCTGCCCCCCGAGGTGCTGCAAAGCTCCATGAAAGAGCACCAGAAGTTTTTCTCTGTCCGCAACCCCAAGACGGGCCGGATCGAGAAATTCGTGACCGTCGCCAACACCGAGACCCCAGATAACGGAGCCACGATCCTCGCGGGTAATCAAAAGGTCCTCGCCGCCCGTCTGGCCGACGCCGTCTTCTTCTGGGAAAACGACCTGCGCATCGCCAAAGAGGGTATGCAACCGTGGCTCGACAGCCTTGGCAAAGTCACCTTCCACAACAAACTCGGCACCGTCGCTGACCAGATCGACCGTATCGCCGCCCTGTCGCGCGAAATCGCGCCGGTGGTTGGCGCGGACGCGGATGCAGCCGAAAAAGCCGCCCGCATCGCCAAAGCCGATCTGGCGTCCGAGATGGTTTACGAATTCCCCGAACTCCAAGGCATCATGGGCCGCTACTATATCGAGCGGGCAGGGGAGGCGCCTGAAATCGCCGCCGTCGCCGAAGACCACTACGCGCCGCTCGGGCCGTCGGATGATGTGCCAACCGCGCCGGTGTCTGTCGCCGTGGCGCTGGCCGAGAAGATCGACAAACTCACCGCCTTTTGGGCGATTGACGAGAAGCCGACCGGAAGCAAAGATCCGTTTGCGCTGCGAAGAGCTGCGTTGGGGGTTATTCGGTTGGTTTTGGAGAACAATCTAAAACTCAGTATCCTAGCGGCTCTTTCTTCGGAGAGCCTTACAAAGCAGGTGACTGAGCTTGGCAAAACCCTTTTATCGGATGTTTCTTCAAAAATTGAAGAAATACAAAAGAGACTCTCTGACCCGAATTATGTTTGGACTGTGCTAGGCGGCACGCGAGAAGATAAAGAAAAAGAGCTAGCTGATCTTAAGATCCGACGTGAAGAAGTCGGCTCAATACTATCTAACTATCAGACGTGGTTCCCTCAAATCCCCTCCGACCTCCTCTCCTTCTTCCACGACCGCCTTAAGGTCTATCTCCGCGACCAAGGCATCCGCCACGACGTGATCGATGCGTGCCTCGCCATGCCCGGCAATGACGACCTCACCCTTCTCGTCAAACGCGCCAACGCGCTCAGCGATTTCTTGAAGACCGACGACGGAGAAAACCTGCTGCAAGGCTTCAAACGCGCCAACAACATCCTCTCCCAAGCCGAGGAAAAAGATGGCGTCGAATATTCCTACGGCGCGGATGTCAAATTCGCCGAGACCGATGAAGAACGCGCGCTCTTCAAAGCGCTGGTTGACGCCGACGCTGAAATCACCCCCGCGATGCAGGACGAAGATTTCGCCAAAGCCATGACCGCCATGGCCGCCTTGCGCGCCCCAATCGATGCCTTCTTTGAAGCCGTTCAGGTCAACGCCGACAGCGCCACGATCCGGCGCAACCGGCTCAACCTGCTCAGCCGGATCCGCACGATCTGCCTGAGTGTGGCTGATCTGACGCGTGTCGAAGGGTAGCGCAAACAACCCTTGTTAAGAATCGCTTCAGGCGTATGCTGCAGGCACGAAAGGATTGTGCTGCAGTGCAGAAACATGCTGATTTTAAAGACTTTACGCTGATTACCCCCACCGCTGCGATTGCTGCGGACCAGCATGGGGGGCGTGCGAAATGTCTGCAACGGCTGATCCGCCTTGATCTGCCCGTACCGCGCACCGTCGCACTGTCTTTCGCTGTCGTACATGCAGTAGCAGCTGGGCAACTGCCTGATACCAAACAGCTTTTAGGGCTTTTTGCAGAAGGCGCACTGGTCTCTGTGCGCCCCAGCAGTCAGGACCCTGATTGGGGCGGGCCGGGGGCTGTGCTCAATATCGGCATGAACGACGCTCGCTACGTCGATCTGTGCGAGACGATGGGCAAACCCGCCGCCGCTGCGCTTTACGCGCGGTTTGTGCGCGCTTTTGCGATCCACGTCGCCCGGCTGGACCCGGATGAGTTTGATCTGCCCGCCCATCCCACGCCAGACGATCTCAGCGCTGCGCTGGCCGCTTATGAGACCGAAACAGACAGCGCTTTCCCTCAGGACCCGGCCCAGCAACTCGGCGAGGTTTTGCGCTCGATGGCGCGCACTTGGGAAAGCACCACGGCCCGGCTGTTACGCCAGGCCAAAGGCGCCCCTGCGGATGCGGGGCTGGGCCTTGTCGTGCAGGAAATGGCGATGGGTGTGGGGGCTGCTGAAAGCGGCTCGGGCGTGATCCAGTTCGTGTCTTCGGATACCGGTGAACCGGGCGTCACGGGGCGGTATCTCAGCCAAAGCCAGGGTCGTGAAGCGCTGTCGCCCAACGCCCAGGCCAGCTATCTGACCCGCGACCCGCGTGGTGCCTCCCTTGAAGAGCTGTGTCCGGATATTTTCACGCAGCTGATGGCCTGTGGTGATATTGCGCGCACACGTCTACGCGAAGAGATGCAGGTCGAATTCACCATTGATTCTGGTGGCTTACACGTGCTTGACGCTGTGCGTGTGGTCCGATCTGCCCGCGCGGATGTTCGGATTGCCGTTGATCTTGCAAAGGCGGGCATCATTCCGAAAACCGAAGCGCTGATGCGGGTCGAGCCGCGCGCGCTGAACGAGCTGTTGCACCGCCAGGTCGATGAACGGGCCAAACGCGACCCGATTGCGACCGGCATCGCCGCCTCGCCCGGGGCCGCAGCGGGCAAGATCGTGTTTACTGCCAATGATGCTCAGGCCAGTGCCGCGCGGGGAGAGGCCTGCGTGTTGGTGCGCCGCGAAACCACGCCTGAAGATATCCGCGGCATGCATGCGGCCGCTGCGGTGCTGACCGAACGGGGCGGGATGACGTCTCATGCGGCGGTTATTGGCCGTGGCCTTGGCGTGCCCTGCGTCGTCGGAGCGTCTGAAATCCAGCTGGATGCGCGTCAAAAAACCCTGCTGACGCCTGATGGCCGCACCTTCCGCGAAGGCGACACGATCACCATCGACGGATCTGCTGGCGAAGCGCTGGCTGGAGAGCCCAAGATGCGCGAAGCCGCGCTGGATGACACCTTCCGCACCCTTTTGGGCTGGGCCGACGAGGTCCGCGATATCGGTGTGCGCGCCAATGCTGACACCCCCGCCGACGCCCAGACCGCCCGCAATTTCGAAGCCGAAGGCATCGGCCTTTGCCGCACCGAGCATATGTTCTTCGAAGGGGATCGCCTCACCGTGATGCGCGAGATGATCTTTGCCGACAGCTCCGACGATCGCCGCGCCGCTGTTGACCGTCTGTTGCCGATGCAGCGCCAGGATTTTGTGCAACTGTTTGGCATCATGCGCGGCTTGCCCGTCTGCATCCGTCTTTTCGATCCGCCGCTGCACGAATTTCTGCCCAGCTCCCGTGATGGCATGCGCGATCTGGCCGAAGCGCTGGGCCTGCCTCTGGCAGACGTCACCCACCGCGTCGAAGCGCTGAGCGAGTTCAACCCGATGCTGGGTATGCGCGGCGTGCGTCTGGGTATCTCCGTGCCCGAAATCTACGATATGCAGGTGCGTGCGATCTTTGAGGCCACTGTCGAAGCGATGCAGCAGGGCATTGATATCACACCTGAAATCATGATCCCGCTGGTGTCTGCGCAACGCGAGGTCGAATTGGTGCGCTCTCGGATTGATGCTGTCGCAGCGGCTGTGCGCGCAGAACGGGGCACGAATTTTCAGTTCAAGCTGGGTGTGATGGTCGAAACCCCACGCGCCGCCTTGCGCGCCGGGGACATCGCCGAAACGGCGGCCTTCCTCAGCTTTGGCACGAACGACCTGACGCAGATGACATACGGTCTGTCGCGTGACGACGCGGGCCGCTTTATGTCGAACTATGTCCAGCAAGAGGTGTTCCACGAGGACCCGTTCCACAGGCTTGATATTCAAGGCGTGGGTGAGCTTCTGAGCATCGCGGCTGAGCGGGGGCGTTTCGTGCGCCCTGAGGTGGTTCTGTCGATCTGTGGTGAACATGGGGGCGACTCTCTGGCGATCGAATTCTGCCGCAAAGCCGGTTTCAACTACGTGTCCTGCTCGCCGTTCCGTGTCCCGGTGGCGCGCCTTGCTGCTGCGCAGGTCACGTTGCAGGATGATGGCAATATCAAGGCCTTTGACAGCTAAGCCATTGAAAAGTAGCAACTAATTTCCGACTTTTTGAGGGCAAAGCGATCGGCAAGCTGTTGCCGATTTATCACGCGACAGCCTGCGCGACTCGACGTTTGCCGCAAAGCGCATTAAGTCACGCGCTGGCTGCCAACCGCCCCTCCTATTTTGGAGCGGCTGCCACCTGACGGGAAACTGCCTGAGAAGGACCAAATAATGTTAGTAAAAAGGATCGCATTTTCATGCGCCCTTTCGCTTTGCGCGCTCGTGGCACCCGCTGCCGCGACAGCCGCCGAAGCGGAACAAGCCGACGCTTTGGGAAAAAGCGTCAAAGCCTTGCTGGACACCGAACGCCGTATCTTGATGAGCGGCGGCGCAGATCGTCTTGCGATGATCGCAACGACCGCGCCCCGCAGCTCGATCACGCCAACACAACGCCCCGCCTATGCCGGTATCACCTATGACCGCGCCTGGCTCGAGGCACAGCCCGAAGCAAAAGGCGGCCAGCAATGGCGCTGCCTTGCCGAGGCTCTTTACTTTGAAGCACGCGGTGAAAGTGTAAAAGGCCAGTTTGCAGTGGCCGAGGTCATTATGAACCGCGTCGCCTCCAGCCGCTATCCAGCTTCGGTCTGTGGCGTGATTAACCAAGGCACCGGCAAGAAATACGCCTGCCAGTTCACCTATACATGCGACGGCAAGGCCGAAGTCATCAACGAACCGCGCGCGTTTCAGAACGTCGCCAAGATCGCCAAAGCGATGGTTGATGGGGCACCCTTGCGCCTGACCGGTGGGGCCACGCATTACCACACCAAATCGGTCAGCCCCCGCTGGGCGCGCACCTATCCGCGCACAGCCACCATCGGCTATCACCACTTTTACCGCCAGTCCTACCGCACTGCGCGCAACTAGGTCGGTTTTCAAAGAAACTGCGACGCGGGCGACCCTTTGCGGGGCCGCCCGCTTTGCGTATCAGGAGCCAGGTTTGCATCTTTAGGGCAGCATTCATGACCAACGACATTCACCTCGCCTTCGCGCACCCCTCCGAACGTGCCGCCGCCACGGCCAATGGGCCTGCGGACAGGATTTCCGTGCGCGATTATATCGTCGAGGTCGAAATTGGCGCCTTTCAGCAAGAACGCGGCACCACCCAGCGCGTGCAATTTAATATCGTGGTCGAGGTTCAACCGATTGAAGGCCCGATTGACGATGATGTCGACCGGATCCTGTCCTATGACCGCGTCACCGAAGCCATCACGATAGAATTGTCCGAAGAGCGCCTGAACCTGCTTGAAACGCTTGCCGAAAGGGTTGCCGACCGGATCTTACTTGAACCACAGGCCACCCGTTGCTTCGTGCGGATCGAAAAGCTTGACCGCGGCTCTGGCGCGTTGGGCGTTGAAATCGTACGCTCAAGGCCACTGAAAGTGGTCGATCCGTCGGACACGTTGGCGTTGCCGCCTTTGGTGGTGATGCTGTCAAACGCCGCAATCGGTGCCTCTCATCTCAAAGGGTGGCTCGATCAGTTGGCCTCAAAGGATGCCCCTGTGATCTTGTGCGTCGGCCTGCCTGAGGGCACGCCGCCTGCGTCTCAGGTCGGCCCTGCACAGCGCCGCATCGATCTATTGGCGATCGAGCAAAACGCATGGGTGCTTGCCGGGTGCGATCCGCGTTGCGTTGTGGTCGCCACCCGCACCGAGCTTGATTGGGCCATGAAAAACGGCCAGATCTGCGTATGGGCACCCTCAAAGATCGTGCTGGATGCGGTCGAAGGTCCAGCGACGCAACCGCGCGATGCTGTTGCGCTCAATGCGTGGTTTGCCACCGAACTCGAAGCAGCGGCCTATTGGGTCATCGGGCCCGACACACCCCACGCGGCGCGCAGCATCGACGCCGATCAGGCGCAGCTATGACGCTTTATCGTCCTCTTGCCCAAACCGGCCCCGCCCCAAAGGGCGCGCAATGCCTGGCTGGCGGCTGGTGCTGGTTCACCCAAGTTGAACTGCTGGAGCCCGGTCAAACCTCACGCATCCTGCCGATTGCAGATGTCCCATCCGATGCGCTTGCCCGTCTGACCGCGCCGCGCATGCCTTTTGCGGGGCTCGACTGGGCCAAACCGCATGTCATGGGCATTTTAAATGTGACACCCGACAGCTTCTCGGATGGGGGTCAGTTCATCGGGGCAAAAGCAGCAATCGCCCACGCCCGCGATATGGCGGCCTCTGGCGCGGATGTGATCGATGTGGGCGGTGAAAGCACGCGTCCCGGCGCGACACTTGTGCCTGAAGCCGAAGAGGTTGCCCGTATCGTTCCCGTGATCGAGGCGACAGCCCAAGCCGTCGCAACGCCGATCTCGATCGACACGCGCAAGGCCGCTGTGGCCCAAGCCGCGCTGACCGCTGGTGCACAACTTGTAAATGATGTGTCCGGCTTGAGCTTTGATCCGCAAATGTCTGATGTTGTGGCGAAATCGGCGGTTCCGCTTTGCCTGATGCATGCGCAGGGCGATCCGACAAACATGCAAGACGATCCGCGCTACACCGATGTCCTGCACGAGGTATACGCAGCGTTGGATGCCCGCCTTGCCGTCGCCGAGGCCGCAGGCATCGACCGCTCCCGTATTCTGGTCGACCCCGGGATTGGCTTTGGCAAAACCCAAGAGCACAACCTGACCCTTCTGCGCCATATTGGCGTGTTTCATGGGTTGGGCTGCCCGATCCTGCTGGGGGCGTCGCGCAAGAAATTCATCGGCACGCTCACCGATGCGCCAGAGCCCGCCGACCGGATGCCCGGAACCCTCGCTGTTACGCTCATCGCGGCCATGCAGGGTGTTCAGCTGCACCGCGTCCATGATATCACTCCGGCAGTGAAAGCGCTGAAAATGGCGCAAGCAGTGCTAGGGGCAAAGAAATGACACGGAAACTTTTCGGCACAGACGGTGTGCGTGGCACCGCCAACACTTATCCGATGACTGCCGAAATGGCCCTCAAGCTGGGCGCCGCCGCAGGCCGCTATTTCCGCCGTGACGGCTCAAACGGTCATCGCGTGGTGATCGGCAAAGACACGCGGCTCTCGTGCTACATGCTTGAAAACGCGCTCACCGCGGGCCTCACCTCGACCGGAATGAACGTCCTGCTGCTTGGCCCTGTCCCGACCCCCGCTGTCGGCTACCTGACCCGCTCCATGCGCGCCGATCTTGGCATCATGATCTCGGCCAGCCACAACCCGCACCACGATAACGGCATCAAGTTCTTCGGTCCCGACGGCTTCAAGTTGTCTGATGAGGCCGAGATGGAGATCGAAGCCCTTGTCGCCAGCGCAATCGAACCCGCGCAGCCCAAGAATATCGGTCGCGCCAAGCGCATCGATGATGGCCGCGGACGCTATGTCGAATACGCCAAAACCACGTTTCCGCGTGACCAGCGCCTCTCGGGCCTCAAGGTGGTCGTCGATTGCGCCAACGGCGCCGCCTACAAAGCAGCACCTGAGGTTTTGTGGGAACTGGGCGCCACCGTCATTCCCGTCGGCACCGCCCCCAACGGCTACAACATCAATGAAGGCTGCGGCTCAACCAACACCAAGACCGCCGCTGAAATGGTCGTCGCCCATGGCGCCGATGTCGGCATTTGTCTTGATGGCGACGCCGACCGCGTGATGATCCTGGACGAGACCGGAACGGTGGCCGATGGCGACCAGCTCATGGCCTTGATGGCCCGCCGGTGGGCTGATCTAGGCCAGTTGCGTGATGACACGCTTGTTGCCACCGTGATGTCCAATCTTGGCCTTGAGCGCTATCTGCAAACCCACGGCCTGCGCCTTGAGCGCACCAAGGTCGGCGACCGCTATGTCGTTGAAGCCATGCGCAAAGGCGGCTGGAACCTGGGCGGTGAACAGTCTGGCCATATCGTCATGACCGACTACGCCACCACCGGCGACGGCCTGATCGCAGGCCTGCAATTCCTCGCTGAAATGGCCCGCTCGGACAAACCCGCTAGTACGCTGGTCAAAAGCTTTGAGCCGGTCCCGCAGATGCTGAAAAACGTGCGCTATGCGACAGGGCAAGATCCGCTCTCCGCCGCGTCCGTTCTCAAACGCATCGCCGAGGCGGAGCACCAGCTCACCGGCAAAGGCCGCCTTCTGATCCGCAAATCCGGCACCGAACCTCTGGTCCGCGTGATGGCCGAATGCGAGGATGATACGCTTTTGCACGAGGTCGTGGACGGCATCGTCGCCGAGGTCGAAGCTGCCCTTTAGGCAAAGAGCCTGCGCAACGTCCCCGCCTGCGACACCGCGATCCCGGCAAGGATCACGGCCAATGCGCCGAACAATTGCGGCGGCAACGCCTCGGCCAGAAACAGCCCTCCGAACAGCACTGACCAGACCGGCACCATGTAGTTAACCAACGTCATAAAGGTGGGTCCCGCCGATCGGATCACCGCCACTTTGATGATGAACGCCACCGCTGTCGGCACCACGCCCAGATAGGCAATCG
Source organism: uncultured Paracoccaceae bacterium (assembly GCA_937883775.1). Taxonomy (GTDB): domain Bacteria; phylum Pseudomonadota; class Alphaproteobacteria; order Rhodobacterales; family Rhodobacteraceae; genus JAHTBL01. The sequence goes on along the minus strand of CAKZXZ010000139.1, from coordinate 20,317 downwards.
CCGCCCATCCGCGCACGCTGATATCCGAGGGCACGCCCTCAACCAGCACCGCAAGCGGGACCAGCAAAACCATCGCCACGATCAACGCAGCTGTTGACAGCGCCAACTGGTTCACCGGCGGACAAAGCCGCGTCACGATAGATCCCACAGCGTAACACACCGCTGCCGACACGCAGGCCATGCGCGCCAAAGCCTCGATATCGTTCGACATTTGTGTGAGGCTGCCCGGACCGATCAGCCAGACTGTACCCACAAACCCAATCCCGAAGCCAATGGTCTTGCGCAAAGACATCCGGTCTCCGGGGACCAGAAAATGCGCCATGGGCAGCACGAAAATCGGCAAAGCCGCCATGCTCATCCCCGCAAAGGCCGATGGCACGTGTTGTTGCCCCCAACTCAGCAACATGAACGGCACCGCGCTCGACAGCAGGCCAATGGCAATCGCAAAGCCCCAGATGCGCCGCTCTGACAACGCTGGCAGATGGTGCCCCCGTGCGCGCATCAACGCATATAAAGCCCCTGCACCGATCACGATCCGACCGGCTGCCAGCGTCAACGGATCGAAATCCCGCAGCGCAATCGACACCGTCATGAACGCACTGCCCCAGATCATCGCAACCACGATGATGCGCAGCCAATTTATGGCGCCCGGCTTGTCCATGATCCCTCCCGAAAAGCAAAAGGCGCGCCCCGAAGAACGCGCCTTTCTTCAAGCACTTAAAGGCGCTTAGTTCTTCTCTTTGTCAACCATCTTGCCTGCAGAAATCCACGGCATCATTTCACGCAGCTTGGCACCGACCTGCTCGATCTGGTGCTCGTCATTCAGACGGCGCGTGCCTTTGAAGAAGGGCTGACCGACCGCATTTTCCTGCATGAAATCACGCACAAACGCGCCTTTCTGGATGTCCGTCAGAACCGCTTTCATGCGCGCTTTCGTCTCGTCGTAAGGCAAGATGCGCGGGCCGCTGACATACTCGCCATATTCCGCCGTGTTCGAGATCGAGTAGTTCATGTTCGCGATGCCGCCTTCGTAGATCAGGTCCACGATCAGCTTCACCTCGTGCAGGCACTCGAAATAGGCCATCTCGGGCGCGTAACCCGCCTCGACCAGCGTCTCAAAGCCCATACGGATCAGCTCGACCAAGCCGCCACACAGAACCGCCTGCTCACCGAAGAGGTCCGTCTCGCATTCTTCGCGGAAGTTTGTCTCGATGATGCCGGAACGCCCGCCACCGATGGCCGAGCAATAGGACAGACCGATTTCCAGCGCTTTGCCCGAAGCATCGTGATCCACCGCCACAAGGCAGGGCACGCCGCCGCCTTTGGTGTATTCGCCGCGCACCGTGTGGCCGGGGCCTTTGGGGGCCATCATGATGACGTCGATGCCTTCTTTCGGCTCGATCAGGCCGAAATGCACGTTCAGACCGTGGGCAAATGCGATGGCCGAACCTTCGCGGATATTGTCATGCACGTATTTCTTATAGGTCTCTGCCTGAAGCTCATCGGGCATGGTGAACATAATGACGTCGCACCACGCGGCGGCTTCGGCGATGCCCATGACCTTCAGGCCTTCGCCTTCGGCTTTCTTGGCCGAAGCCGAGCCTTCGCGCAGCGCAACAACAAGGTTCTTCGCACCAGAATCGCGCAGGTTCAGCGCGTGGGCGTGGCCTTGGGAGCCATAGCCAAGAATAGCCACTTTCTTGTCTTTAATCAGGTTAATATCGCAATCGCGATCATAGTAAACGCGCATGGGGCGGTCCTCCGTTAGGGTTTAATTGCCGCGCACCATAGGCCTGTTTCGCATCAGATACCCGTATCGTTTCGGTATTTTTTGACAAAAGAAGATATATAGTTATTCGTCAGATCAGATGTTATGAATAGTTTCATGCAAGTAGATGATCTGGATCGCCGCCTTTTACGCCTCACGCAATCCGATCCGACCGCGTCGGTCCCGGCTTTGGCCAAAGACGCGCGCATGTCGGTGGCCGTGGCGCGGCGCAAACTGGACCGGTTGGAGGCCGCTGGCGTCTTGAAAGGCCGGCAAGCCGTGATCGACTGGGCCGCGCTCGGTTATGCGGTTGAGGTGTCTTTGCGGATCACGATCGACAAGGCGCAACCACAAGGCTTCGATCAGTTCCTCGCAGCCGCGCGCGACATCCCCGAAGTCATCGAAATCCAGACCTTTCTGGGCCGCGTTGATCTGCGTCTGTCCGTGCTCGCCCGCGACATGGCGCATTACCAGGAACTCTATCGTGACCGGATTTTAACCCTTCCGCATATCGCCGATATCGAGGCGCTCATGCACGTCGCCTCCGTCAAGTCAGACGAGGGTTTGCCGATATGATCGATCTCGACCAAACCGACCGCGCGCTTTTGAAGGCCTTGGTTAACGATGCCGGTGTATCAACAGCCGCCTTGGGCAAACGCTTGGGGCTCAGCCAACCCGCCACATGGCGGCGCATCCGGCGGCTTGAACAAGCAGGTGTCATCACCGGCTACCGCGCCGTGTTCGACCTCGAAAAGCTGGGCTTTGGTGTGTCGGTCTTCCTGGGTGTGAAACTGGCCCGCAAGGGCCGCGTGAGTTTGGAGGATTTTGAACGGGCGGTTACCGCCATCCCAGAGGTGCAGTCAGTGCAGCATGTGCTGGGCCTCTTTGACTATCGCCTTCGCATCGTGGCGCGGGACCTTGCGGATTTCGAACGGGTTTTGCGCCGCCGGATCATGACCTTGCCGGGGGTCGGGGACGTGGAAGCCAACGTCTTGCTGTCCGAGGAACGCCTGCCGGGGCCGATTGGATAACGCAGTTTCCGATCCGCGCCATGAACTGCTGCAATGCGGCGAATGTATACCGAAATAGACTTTGCCTGGATGGGTTTCGCTGCGATACGACATCTCCAAACATGGAGAGATAACGATGGCCGCTTTGCTCGACACGATTGACCCTGATGGGCTTGAAGAATTCTCGGTGGTGTTCACCGACCGCTCGCTGAACCACATGTCCGCCGCGTTTGGCGATGTGATGCGCGACATTTCCGGCATGCTGAAGGACGTCTACAAGGCTGACGCCACGGCCATCGTGCCCGGCGGCGGCACCTACGCGATGGAGGCGGTCGCCCGCCAGTTCGCCACCGGCACCCACGCTTTGGTCGTGCGCAACGGCTGGTTTTCCTACCGCTGGAGCCAGATTTTCGAAGCCGGCGGTTTCGCGCGCGAAACGACAGTGGTTAAGGCAAGGTTAACGGGCAACGACCCCCAATCGGCCTTCATGCCGGCCCCCATCGAGGACGTCACCGCCCGCATTCTTGAAGCCAAACCCGACGTTGTCTTCGCCCCCCATGTGGAGACCTCGGCGGGGATCATCCTGCCCGATGACTACGTGGCCGAACTGGCAAAGGCCGCCCACGAGGTCGGCGCCATCATGGTGCTTGATTGCATCGCTTCGGGTTGTGCCTGGGTCGACATGGCAGCCACGGGTGTCGACGTCCTGATCTCGGCCCCGCAGAAGGGGTGGTCCTCGACGCCCTCTGCTGGCCTCGTGATGATGAGCGCCCGCGCGAAAGAGCGGCTGGGGAATACGCACTCCAACTCCTTTGCCATTGATCTGGCGAAATGGGCAGCGATTATGGATACTTACGAGGCTGGTGGCCATGCCTACCATGCAACGATGCCCACGGATGGCCTGCGCGCTTTCCGCGACACGATGCTTGAAACCCGCGAGTATGGCTTCGAGAAGCTCAAGGAAAACCAGTGGGCTTTGGGTGATGCTGTGCGCGCATATCTCAAGGAAAAAGGCGTTAAATCCGTGGCTGCAGAAGGCTACGGCGCGCCCGGTGTTGTGGTCAGCTACACCGCTGATCCGGACATTCAGAACGGTAAGAAATTCGCGGCCCAAGGCATGCAGATCGCCGCTGGTGTGCCGCTGCAATGCGACGAGCCGGAGGATTTCCGCACCTTCCGTCTGGGGCTTTTCGGGCTGGATAAGCTCTATGATGTGGACGGCACGATGGCGCGCCTGACCCGCGTGTTAGATCAGGTTCTCTGACCTAATGATTTAACATAATACCGAGTACTCTTCGCTTTTTCGAAATATCTCGGGGCTCTGGGGGCGGCGGCCGCTATCGGCAGATTTGCTTTGCAAATCGCCTGTCGCGCGCCGCGGTTTCAGGACCTGAAACCGCTTGCCCAGCTATGTTTTTGGCGAAGCCAAAAAGACAATTACCGACCGCGCGCTCCAAGTCCGAGCTGCATCATGGTCTTTCGCACAGGCGCGACCGAGTAAAGCGCGTTCAGACCCATCGCGCGAACATCGCGCAGCGGCTGTGCCTCAAGTTGGGACGTGCGGTTTAGCAGATCAACGCCTGCCACGCGGGCGCGGACCTCGGTGTGGCGCGCCTTGTGATACGCTTCAAGCATGGGTGTCTCGCCGATCAGGTGCGGGTTTTCTACCGCCAGATCCAGCAGCACGCGCAAATCGCCAAGGCTCATGTTCAAACCCTGCGCCCCGATTGGGGGCACCACATGGGCGGCCTCGGCGACCAGGGCGGTGCGTTGGCCATACATCCGGTCGGCCAGCTGGCTGATGATCGGCCAGACCGTGCGCGCCGATGCCAGGGTGAGGGGCCCGTAAAGGCCACAGGAGCGGGTCGTCATTTCAGCGTTGAATTCATCTTCGGGCAGCGCCTTGAGGCGTGCAATCTCGGGGCCGTCTTCCATCCAAACAATGGCAGAGGAAGGCACGCCGTCACGGTCGGGCAGCGGCACCAGCGTGAACGGCCCGCCAGAGCGGTGCACTTCGGTCGAGACGTTTTCATGGGGGATCGGGTGTGTCACCGCAAAGGCTAGCGCCTTTTGTCCGTAGCGCGTTGTTTTCACGGGGATATCAAGTGCTTCGCGGACGGGTGAGCTGCGCCCATCGGCGGCGATGACCAGCTTGGCCTCAACCTTCGTGCCGTCTGATAATGTGACCAAAGCCTGACGCGAGCGGGTAAAGACGCGCGCCGTGCCGGTGCCAGGGCGAAAATCGACATTGGGCAATTCGGCCAGACGGGCGGTCATTTCCCGGCGCAGCAACCAATTGGGCAGATTCCAACCAAAAGGCAGATCGCCGATATCGGCGGCGTTGAAATCCTTGGTCAGCCGCGGCTCGGGCTGCGCGCCGCCGGCGTCGACGATGCGCATGATCTGTAGTGGGCTGGCATGGGGCGCAAGCTTGTCCCAGATCCCGGCGCGCTCCAGAAAATCGCGGGCCGGTTGCAAGAACGCGGTCGAGCGCAGGTCGGCGCCTTCGGCATCCCGGTCGGTTATGGGCGGTGCGGGATCGACGCAGATCACGTTGAATCCGGCTGTTCCAAAGGCGGCCGCTGCCGTCAGGCCTGCAACGCCACCGCCTGAGACGAGAATGTCTGTGCTTGTCTTGTCCATGTTGCTCAAGGTAGGTGCTTCGCGGCCCGCGTCCAAGCGTCATTCCGCCCCATGCAAGCGCCGCAGAAACCCGGTCAGATCGTCGGTGTGATGGTGGATATGGTCCGCCTGCTGGGCCTCATCCGCAACATGCACGGTGCGCATTCCCATCGCATGTGGGGCTTGCAGATTGCGGGGGTCATCCTCGAACATAGCAGCTTTGGTCGGCGTTATGCCGTCCTGTGCAAAGATCGTTTGAAAGGCGATTTGTTCGGGTTTCGGTCGATACTCAGCATGTTCGACCCCGTAAACTGCCCCAAACAGGCCATCTAGCCCGCGTGCCTCAAGCACCCTTTCGGCATAGGGCCGCGATCCATTGGTGTAGACGATCTTGCGCCCCGGCAGGGCGGTGATTTCGCGTGCAAGGTCTGGATCTTTGTCGAGATGGCTCAGGTCAATCTCATGGACGGCGTGCAAATAGGGATCGGGGTCCACGTCATGTTCGGCCATGAGCCCGGCAAGGGTTGTGCCGTAGGTTTGCCAGTAGTGATGGCGCAAGTGATCGGCGCGCCTGGCATCGACGCCAAGGGTTTGCTGCACCCATTCGGTCATTCTGACTTCGATCTGATCGAAGAGCCGTGCGGAGGGGTGATATAGCGTGTTGTCCAGGTCAAAGACCCAGGCGTCGACATGTGAGAACTCTTGGCGTGGCATGTCCGAGACCTAAATCTGTTAGAAGGGCGAGGCAAGCTGTTGTGCTTGATTGACAGCCCCGCAGGCGTATAGATTGACACATCAACGCAAGGATGCCGCACATGACCGACGCACGGGCCGAACAAAAGGACGCTTATTCGCTGATCCTTCGGGCGATTGATGTGGGCGTGTACCGGCCTGGTGATCGGTTGGTGGAATCAGAGCTGGCCGAGCGGTTTGGCGTGTCGCGCACGCCCATTCGCGAGGCGTTGCAGAGGTTAGAGACGCAATCGTTGCTGACCCGGGATGGGCGATCTTTGATCGTGGCGTCTTTGGATCATTCGCAGCTGGCGGAGTTGTATGTGGTGCGCGCTGAACTTGAGGGTCTGGCCGCCCGGCTGGCCGCCCGTCACGCCGCTGAAGAAGAGGTGCGCGTGCTGCGCCAGATGGTTGAGGATGACCGCGCGCTGATTGGCAATCCCGAGCAGATGAGCCGTGCCAACCGGCGCTTTCACAAGCAGATCCATCTGGCCTCGCATAACCGCTATCTGGTGCAGCAGCTGGATCTGGTGCACCGGTCCATGGCGCTGATGGCCAACACGTCGATCGCTGCAGAGGGCCGGGGCGAAAGCACGGTTGCCGAGCATGACAAGATCGTGTCAGCGATCGAGGCGCGCGACGGGGACGCTGCGTTCAAGGCGCTTCGCGATCACATCTCGGTCGCGTTTGAGGTGCGTCTGAAGCTGGATGCGGGTGAGGTGAAAGCCGCGGAATAGGCGCGCTTTTGAGCGGTGATATCTGAAATTTCGCAGGTTTGACGGGCTGAATTGCAGCGTCATCTTCGAACAGGCCGTGATCGGTTTTGTCCCAGTAGAACGGCTTTTTAATAAGCTCCCACAGGCCTTTATACGCAGCGGCCGTGGCAAGTGGGAAATATGCAGGCAAGCTGAGAACCCATACGCGCAGGTGCCGATGTTTGCGCGACCGCACACCGATCAGTGACACGCCGATGGTGGCCAGGCAGGACAGGAAAAACACGCCCTCCAACAGGTACAGCACAGGGGTCGAGATAACCGATCCAAGCGGATGCCATAGGCCAAACGGCATGAGCCAGAAGCTCCACAACACAGGTGAGAGGGCGGACTGGATCAGGCTTCCGAGAAAGAGCAGCTGAAAGCCCCAGAACTTGCGCGGGCCCAGATCGTGCCAAAGCTGGCGGGGCTTGCGCATATGTACGGCATAGGTCGCCGCGTAGCCCTTGATCCAGCGGGAGCGTTGTTTGACCCAAGGCCAGGGGCGGCAATTGGCTTCTTCCTCGGTGACGGTGTCGACGAGGTCTGTGCGAAAGCCGTAGCGGGCCAGACGCATGCCCAGATCGGCGTCTTCGGTGACGTTATGGGCGTCCCAGCCGCCCAGTTGTTCCAAGGCTGCGCGGCGGAAAAAAAGCGTCGTGCCACCCAAGGGGATGGCGCAGCCGAGCTTGGCAAGGCCGGGCAGGATCACGCCGAACCAGGTGGCGTATTCGATGGTGAAACAGCGCGACATCCAGTTGGAGCGGCTGTTGTAAAAGTCGAGGCGGCCCTGGAGGCAAGCCACCTCGGGGCCGCGTTCGTGAAAGGCGCGCGCGACGGTTATCATCGCGCGGGGGGCGGGCGCGTCTTCGGCGTCAAACACCCCGATGATCGTGCCACGGGCGAAATCCATCGCGTAGTTCAGCGCGCGGGGTTTGGTTTTGACGGAGCCGGGCGGGACTTGGATGACGCGCATCCAATCGGGCAGGGTGGTCTTTGTCAGTGTGGCGCGAGTGCAGGCGTCGTCTTCTTCGACGATCAGGCAGATGTCGAGGCATTCGCGGGGGTATTCGAGGCGTTCAAGGCGGCGCACGAGGCGTGTTGCGATCTCGGATTCTTCGAAAAGGGGGACGAGGACCGAGATCACGGGTAATTGCAGTGGCAGGTCATGGGCTGGCACCGGATCGCGCGGCCTTGCGTCTGGGTCCTGCCGCAAGGCGAGAACACCAGCCGCGACTTTCAGCGCGATATTGGCCAGCAATGTCACAAGGGCGATCGCGACCAGACTGCCGAAGGTGAGTTTCGGGGCGGCGTAAAAGAGTGCAGCCAGAAGGGCGACACCGACGAACAGTTTGAGCAGCGGATAGCGCGCCTGCCAGATGCGGCAGCTTTCTTCGGCACGCACGCGCGTTTCGGCTTGATGGGTCAGCGCCGCAACTTCTTGCACGGCAAGCACGTGTTGAAGCGCGTCTTCGTCGGCCAGCACCATTGGCGTATTTTCAAGAGCCTTTGGCAAATGGCGGCGCGTACGCTCCATCGCTTCGGCGCGGTCGGTGGCCAGCCAAAGCGTATGATCGATATCGCGAACCGGTAGCACGCCCAGCTTAAGACATTGCGCAGGCCCGATCAGGGCAATGCTTTCGGGGCAAGGGTGCAGATCTTTGGCATGAACGGTTGTGGTGGCATGGATGTCTTCGCGCGCGGCCTGAAGGGCGCTGGGGCTCACCATGCGGCGTGCGCGCAGGATTGTGGCAAGCGAAACGTCCTGCCGCCGCTGCAGCGCGCGCGCGTGAAACAGATCCTGCGCGCTGATTTCACCGCGCTCCAGCAGCAATGCGCCCAGCGACCGGTGCACTTGTGCACGGCTGGGGACCGCTGGGGGCGGTGTGGGGACGAGCCTGAGAGCCGGGCGGGGCGGGGCCACGTTGATTTCCTTTCGCTACCACAATCAGGGGTAACGACGGTCGGTTAACGGGCGGTTAAGTGAAGGTTAACAAGTGGTAAATTTTTGCAGCGCTGGTCGAGGCAGAAGCGGTTTTGTGGATGCGCCGGGCGTTGGATGCGGCGCGTTCAGCGCGGGTTTAATGCGGCCCACCAAAAAAGCAGCGCAAATGGCGTTGAGGGTGCTATCTTACGCCTTGAGCAGCACGAAGAAGACCTTGAAGGCCATCACGCATGACATCCAGACCCCTGCACTCCGGGTTGAGAGCCGCGCTGGAATTCGGCCCGATTATCGGCTTCGTCGTGGCCTATCTGATCTTTAGAACCGAGACTTTTGTGATCGCAGGCACGCCCTATAGCGGCTTCATCATTGTGACCGCCGCGTTCATCCCGATCTTTATTGCAGCCATCGCGGCGCTTTGGGCTTTGGCGGGCAAGGTGGCGCGGATACAGGTCGCGACGGCCGTGATGGTAGCGGTCTTTGGCGGGTTGAGCGTTTGGCTGAACGACCCGCGGTTTTTCCAGATGAAGCCGACGGTGATTTATCTGGTCCTGACGCTGATCCTTGGCGTTGGACTGTTGCGGGGGCAATCCTGGCTGAAGTTTATCATGGAGGACATGATCCCTTTGAAGCCAGAGGGATGGATGATCCTGACCAAGCGCGTGACGGTGGTGTTCTTTCTGTCAGCGGTCGCGAATGAGCTGGTCTGGCGCACGCAGTCGGAACGGTTCTGGGTGCTGTTTGAGACCATCGCGATGCCGGTGGTCATCGCGGGGTTTTTCCTGACGCAGCTTGGGCTTTTCGTCGATTATGCCACGTTTGGCGCGCCTAAGAAGAAGCGGCGGCGGTAGGGGCGCGCAAGGGTGCGGAGGCCCCGGATCACGTCCGGGGCGGGGGTGTTTAGCTGCGGGCGCTCATCGCGTCGGCGAAACGCTCGAACAGGTAGAAGCTGTCTTGCGGGCCGGGGCTGGCTTCGGGGTGATATTGCACCGAAAAGACCGGCCGATCCGTGACGCGGATCCCGCAGTTGGAGCCGTCAAAGAGCGAGACATGGGTCTCTTTCACATTGGCGGGCAGGGTCTGGCTGTCCACGGTGAAGCCGTGGTTCATCGAGGTGATTTCGACCTTGCCGGTCTCATAGTCCTTCACGGGGTGGTTCGCGCCGTGGTGGCCGTGGTTCATCTTGATCGTTTTCGCGCCAAGGGCGAGGGCAAGCATTTGGTGCCCAAGGCAAATCCCAAAGACCGGCATGTCGGTCTTCTCAAGGACTTCCTGGATCATCGGGACCGCATAGACGCCGGTTGCCGCCGGATCGCCGGGGCCGTTTGAGAGGAACAGCCCGTCAGGGTTCTGGGCCATGACGTCTTCGGCGGTGGCCGTGGCGGGCAGCACTGTCACCTCACATCCGGCAGAAGCCAGGCAGCGCAGGATGTTGCGTTTGGCACCGTAATCAATGGCGACGACCTTATGGCCCTTGCCCTCGCGCTTGGGGAAGCCGTCGGGCCAGGCCCACCGCATTTCGTCCCATTTGTAGGATTGTGCGCAGGTCACGTCTTTGGCGAGATCGAGGCCCTCGAGGCCAGAGAAGGCGCGGGCGGCTTTGACCAGTGCTTCGATGTCGAAATTGCCCTCCGGATCATGGGCCAGCGCCACATGGGGCGCGCCTTGTTGGCGGATGGCGCGGGTGAGGCGACGGGTATCGACGCCCCCAATGCCAATGCGGCCCCGCCGGGTCAGCCAATCAACCATCGGCTCGGCGGCGCGCCAGTTCGACGGCTCGGTCGGGTCCCATTTGACGACCATGCCCGCAGCGACAGGATCGGCGGTTTCGTCATCGTCAGGGTTCACGCCGACATTGCCGATATGGGGGAAGGTGAAGGTCACGATCTGGCCCGCATAGGACGGGTCGGTCATGATCTCCTGATAGCCGGTCATGGCTGTGTTGAAACACAGCTCAGCCTCTGTCTGGCCGGTTGCGCCAAAACCCATGCCGTAAAAGAGCGTTCCATCAGCGAGAGCAAGGCAGGCGGTGGGCTTAGTGGGCATGGCAGTCTCCGGAGCGCAAATTATCGGGGTGATATTGGGTGTGGACCGTGGGGTCAAGGGGGCTTTGCGCCTTGAAAACAAGGGCTTCGTGGTGACACGAGGAATGGATTGAACCTTTTGCTGCATGTGCATATGTATGAAGGCTCTTGAACCGTTGGGATGGGATCAAAGATGGATTTACGCAGCCGGATTTCCGCAAGTGTGAAAGAAGCGATGCGAAACAAGGAGGTAGGGCGTCTGTCGACCCTGCGTCTTATCAATGCGGCCATCAAGGATCGCGATATTGCCGCGCGGGGCGAGGGCAATGACGAAGGTGTGTCGGACGCTGATGTGCTGGGCATCCTTGGTAAGATGGTCAAGCAACGGCAGGAAAGCGCGCGCGCCTATGAAGAGGGCGGGCGGTTGGAGCTGGCCGAGAAAGAGCGCGAGGAGATCGTGTTCATCGAGGAGTTCCTGCCGCGTCAGTTGTCAGAAGACGAGGCGTTGAAGGCTGTCGATGCGGCGATTGCGTCGACCGGGGCCGAGAGCATCCGCGACATGGGCAAGGTGATGGGTGTGCTGAAGGGCAAATACACAGGCCAGATGGATTTTGGCGCAGTTGGCCCGATGGTGAAGGATCGTCTGGGCTAGCGGCTTTGGGCGGACGCCTCCGGCGGGGATATTTTTTCAAAAGCGAAAGCCGTGCGGATGTCAGTGATCTTTTGCGGATCGGTGATGGCGTAGCGTTGGGCGAAGCGGGTCTTTGAGGAGACGCGGCCCCTGCGTGCGCCGAAATTGTCGCCGTGGTTGAGGACGTAGAGGGCGGCTGGGTCTTGCAAGGGCTTCAGCGGGCGACCGGCAAGGGCGGCGAGATAGGGGAACATGCGGTGTTCGTGGCTGGTAAGCTCTGCGAGGAAGTCCGGGCCGTCTTCGGGACGATAGCGGATCGCGGCGCAGGAGCCGCAGAGCTTCCAGAAGGGCTTGCGGCGGGGTTTTGTCAGGGTTGGCGGGCCTGCCAGCGCAATGCGGTCGTTTTGCTGATCGGCGACGTAGCCGAGGGAGACGAGGGCTCCGCCGGGGGATTGGCTGTCTAGGATGGCGCTGATTTGGCCCGGGGCGAGCAGATCATCGGCGTCAAAGGGCATGACGTAGCCGTCATGCGTGACATGGGCGGGGAGCGCGTCGCAGAGGGTACGGAGCTTGGCCCATTTGTCATTGCCCTGCATGGGGGTGGTGAAGGGCAGGAAGGTGATACGCGGATCCTCGGCGAGGGGGGCTGGAAGGTCGGGGGCGTCCTGCCCGCAGATCAGGGCGCGCCAGTTGGCATTGTCTTGCCGGGTGAAGCTGGTCAGCGTGGCGGCGAGGCGCTGGCTGACGCCGAACCAGTCGTTGACGTGGTGTTTGCCGACAAGCGGGATCATGAATGTGAGCATTGGGTCCTGTGGCGCAGCAGGGGCGCCCTTTGTCCGCAAGGCAAGGGCGGCGCGTTCCGAAGCTTGCAGGTTGGCCGTTCTGGCCAGTCGGTCCGGGCCGATCAGGTGCGCCCAGAGCGACAGCGCCCAGCGGCGGGTTTTCGGCGTGGCGGGGGTTTGGGCCATGACAGGCGGACCTTGGACAGCTGCGTTCGCAGCGTTCTAGGCGGAGTGCGCGTGTGTGTCGATAGCCGGGCGGGCGCGCTTTATGAGCCGCCAGTCTCTTCTTGGCGCAGTGTCGCGCTTGCTGAGATCCGTTCGCCGTTCACCAGATAATAGGAATGGTCATTGCTGCTGAGACTGACAGTCACGTCGTATTCGCCTTCAGGCAGTCCGGGAATATGAAAATGCGGCCCGTAAAGGCGCGCGACTTTCACATCGTTCAGATAAAGATGCGCGTGGCCCGTGTTCGCGACGTTTTCAACATTCACAGTTTCCGGCGTAAAGGTGAAATCGGTCGTCTCAACGGTTAGGTTCCAGCCGTCCATTGGATCTTTTTCGACGGTGATTGCGATTTCGGGTGCGGTATCGGCGGGCACCTCAATGCTGCCATGCATCATTTCGTGCATGCGCATATCCTCGGTCATCTCGAATGTCGGGTTGTCCAGATCGGGCAATTCGCGAAACACCGGTGCGATCAGGACACCCACTAGGATTGAACCAATGCTGAGGTAAATCAGGTAAGGCAGGCGGAGAGACAGATCACGCATCTTTGGGCACCCGGATTGTTTTGATATCGGAATTGACCCGGCGGGCCGGCAAAAGGTTGGTCACCTTCAGGCGCTGGCCATATCCAAGAAGGATCAGGATCAGCGCCACACCGATCACCGGCATGTGGCCCACGAACTCGACCAGGGCGGCCTCTTTATTGCCTTCGATGATGAAGAGCAGGTTTGACGCCAAAAGCACGGCCGAGAGTGCCAGCACATTCAGACGGGTCGTGGTGCCAAGTACAAGGATAACGCCAAAGATCACCTCGATAAATCCGGCGGACAGAACGAAAAGGCGATCTGTGAAAAACTCCAAACCCAACGCCGAAACAAAGTTCCATTGATAGGCCGCCAGGAAGCTTTCGGCCATGACGGCGCCGAAGAGCTTTTCAGACAGTCCCAAAGTGATGAGCGAGATCCCGGTAAAGATTCGCAAAAGGGCAACCGAATAGGGTTTGTAGCGTTCGCGCAATTCAGCGGTGGGCAGATCGTTAATCAGCAGGAACGTCGCGATGCCGATGACAATCAAGTATTCCAGCGCCGAGAGAACGCCGAACTGGATGGCGAGGCCAAGCTGCAGGAAGATCATAAAGATGGCCGCATGTCGAATAAAGCGATTGGCCATCAGCAGAATACCGATCACCACCTGCAAGGTGATGAGGACCGTTCCGAAACTGCCATATGCCGTGAGGTGAGGGGCCACAATGGCGCCTTCATAAGCTGTCAGAAGAAGCGACATACCCGTCATGATGCGCAGAAGTTCGATGAAGTCGTGACGTGTTTTGCTGTCGACAATGCGCACCGTTGGCAGGACCGTATCCAGCACGACCGACAGGCCAATGATGGTTATCGAAAGGGCGATCCAGATCAGAACTTCTGGATCTGTGAGGTTGTAGGCTTCGAAATTTTCAAGCGTCACATTGCTGTCGACAAACCAGCGGACATGGGCCCCTGCGCTGGGTGCGGTCGCGAGCCATGCAAGGCAGATCGTAAAAAGGGATAGGGCTACGAACAGCACACGCGGTGTGCGGCCGCGCGTAGGCGCGGGTGTTTGCAGGGGTAGTTTCGGTTTCATGCGCGTCTGCTTTAGCTATCTGGTCCAAAACATAGCGTTCAACGCGGATATTCAACCCACGCAGTGGATCAATTGGTGCGCCGTAATAGCGAAAAAGCCAAGGCTGACGCGCGTTCCCTAGGCGTTGGATTTGCGCGCGATCCGCAGGCTGGCAAGCACATCGCGGTAGAGCGTCTTGCGCTCGTCCTCGGACAGGAACGCGCCGATTTCGACCTCGCGGTCGCTGCCTTTCAGCGTGACGTAATGGGGCACGGGGCCTTTGGTTTCGTGCATGTGCACGTCGGCCCAATAGGCGTTCGCGCTCCATTCCTGCATGGCCTTGCGGGGATCGTGGCGGATGAGCGCGATATGATCGGACCAGACGCGCAGTTCTTCGACGATGGCGCCGTCTTTGTAGCTGCGTTCAATCGCGAGCCAGACGCCACCCACCGTGATGGCAAGGAAGGGCAGGACGCCCCACAAGACCGGGGTGCCAAGGACTGATATCAGCGGGACCGAAATCAGTGCGACGGTGATCGCAATGAACAGCACAAAGCCGCGGCGCGGCAGCGAGCGGTAAGGCCACAGATGCGCTTCGGCCAGCGGGGCGTCGCCAGCCTCAAATGAAGCGGCCCCGGAAATCTCCGAGGCCGTTTCTGGTTTTATAAGCCATTCGACCGGCATCAGTGTGCGTGCTGCTTGTCCCAGTCTTCCTGCTTTGGAAGCTGCTCGAACGTGTGCTCGGGCGGGGGGGAGGGCAGCGTCCACTCAAGCGTGTCAGCGTATTCGTTCCAGTAGTTGTTCTCGGTCACGCGGCGGCCTGCAAGCAGGGTGTAGGCGATGATGCCGATGAAGAAGAGGAACGAGGCAAAGCTGAGGAAGGCACCGATGGAAGAGACGTAGTTCCAGTAGGCGAAGGCTTCCGGATAGTCGATGTAGCGGCGCGGCATGCCCTGACGGCCCAGGAAGTGCTGGGGGAAGAAGGTCAGGTTTGCGCCGATGAACATCATCCAGAAGTGCAGCTTGCCGGCCCATTCGGGGTATTGGCGTCCGGACATCTTGCCGATGTAGAAGTAAATCCCGGCGAAGATGCAGAAGACAGCACCCAGCGACATCACGTAGTGGAAGTGTGCAACCACATAGTAGGTGTCGTGATAGGCGCGGTCGATGCCTGCCTGAGACAGAACGATACCTGTCACGCCACCGACGGTGAACAGGAACAGGAAGCCGAAGGCCCAGAGCATCGGGGTTTTGAACTCAACCGATCCGCCCCACATGGTGGCGATCCAGCTGAAGATTTTCACACCTGTCGGCACCGCAATGACCATCGTCGCCAGCATGAAGTAGGATTGCTGGGTCAGGGACATACCGACGGTATACATGTGGTGCGCCCAGACGACGAAGCCCAGAACACCGATAGCGACCATCGCATAGACCATCGGCAGGTAGCCAAAGATGGGCTTGCGCGAGAAGGTCGCGATGATGTGGCTGATGAGGCCAAAGCCCGGCAGGATGATGATGTAGACCTCGGGGTGGCCGAAGAACCACAGGATGTGCTGGTAAAGCACCGGATCACCACCGCCAGCGGGGTCAAAGAACGAGAACCCGAAGTTGCGGTCCATCAGAAGCATGGTGATAGCGCCCGCGAGAACGGGCAGGGCCAGAAGGATCAGCCAGCTTGTGACGAAGATCGACCACGCGAACAGCGGCACTTTGTGCAGCGTCATGCCGGGGGCGCGCATGTTCAGGAAGGTCGTAATCATGTTGATCGCGCCCAGGATCGACGAGGCACCCGAGACGTGGACCGCGAAGATCGCGAGGTCCATCGACATCCCGCCTTCGTTTGTGGAGAGCGGCGGATAAAGCACCCACCCCACGCCGGAACCAAGCTGATCGTTGCCGCCCGGTGCGAGGATCGACGCGATACCCAGCGCGACACCAGCGATAAACATCCAGAAAGACAGGTTGTTCATGCGCGGGAATGCCATATCGGGCGCACCGATTTGCAGCGGCATGAAGTAGTTGCCGAAACCACCGAACAAGGCCGGGATGACAACGAAGAACATCATCAGAACGCCGTGATAGGTAATCAGGACATTCCAGAGGTGGCCATTGGGCGTGCAGACCTCACCCGCCGCGGCGGCGGTGAAGCGTGCGCCTTCGAGGCACATGTATTGAACGCCGGGTTCCATCAGCTCCATGCGCATGTAGACCGTGAAGGCCACAGCGATGAACCCGACGATGCCGGATGCGAAAAGATAAAGAATACCAATGTCTTTGTGGTTCGTTGACATGAACCAGCGGGTAAAGAACCCACGCGTGTCTTCGTGTTCTTGACCGTGAATGGCTGCGTCTGCCATAGGGGGTGCCTCCTGTTGGCTAGGCTCGGAGTAGCTTACGTGTCACACCGCAACTTGAATCGCGCATATGTTAGAGGTTGTTTTAGAGCGCCCGCCCGCCCAGAGCAACGGGGGCCCGCGCATTTGTCCGTGTTATTTTGGCGCAGTTGATCTGGGTCATTTAAGCTGCTGTTTTGCGAGAAGCGCTTGGCAGCCTTGCCGTTTTCCTAATGCAGAAAGCCAAGCGACAGCGCGCCGACACCAATCAGGCTAAGCGCCCAGACCACATCCAGGTTGAACCAGGTCTTTGACAGGAACTTAAGGCCAAGCCAGTGATAAATGCCAAGGGCGAAAACACCGCCCGATACGGTCATTGCCAGCGTGTGCGCCAGCGCCACGACAATCGCGATCCCGGCATTTGCCGCCATCAGATCCGCGGCGGCGGCATGACCGGCGTCGGTGTCTATCGTGCGACAGATGCCTAGATAAATCGGCACCAGCATCAACCCCGCACCATGCGCCATCGCTGCAAGGAATGACCAAAGCGCCAATCTTGAAGGGGGCACCCGTGCCAGAAAGCGTGGATGGCGCCGGTTTATCAGAAGATAGGCGCCAAGCGCGATCACAAGACAGGCGGCGCCGATCTGTATTTCGCGCTGCCATTCGACAAGAAACAGCATGACCGTAAACGGGAAAAGAACAGCGGCCATCGCCACCAGATGCCCCCCCGCGAGCGCAGTAAGCGCTTTGTAAAGGCTGCCACGGCTCCGCTCCATCAACGCGGCAGAGACGGCCAGTGGCCACCCCATGCCCGGATTGACGCCGTGGTAGATGCCCGATGCCACAACGGCCCACCAAAGGGCCGTTGCTGTTTGTGCGGTGTCCACGTGTCAGACGGACGGGTAGCAGAAACTGTCAGTTGAACAATCGCCGCCTTCCAGGCGGATCTGGTGGCTGCGATAGCCTTCCGGGAACTCAACCCAGAAATCCTGATCCAGCGTCAGACCGCCGTTTTCGCCCACATGCGCCATAACCATCGCCGCGCCGCGTTCGCCTGGATAGAACTGATCGTCCCATGTCGAATAAAGCGAGTTCGTCCAATAGACCCGTTTGCCATCGCGGCTGATCTCGACCATCTGGGGGGCATAGCCGAACTCTTTGCCGTTGGGATGCTTGCGCTTGGCAACGATGCCGCCGATTTCGACCTTGCCGACCAGCTTGGGATGCATCGGGTCAGTCACGTCGTATTGGTGCATCTCGCCCAGACCCCAGCACGCGACATAGAGAAACCTGTCATCCAGGCTGAGGTCGATATCAGTGACCAGCGGCGGCACTGCTTCAAATCCTTGAAGCAAAGGCGGAAGATTTTCCTTTGCAGCGGGAACCGGATCAATGGTGATGGTCTTTTTCGCTTGCCATTCACCGTCTTCATCCCGCCACCACGTAAAGATCGCGCCTTGAAGATTGGTCGTGTCCACGACCACGCCGCAAAATCCGTACTCCTTGACGGGATCGTGGGCGGGCCGGATTTCCAGCGCCATCTGGTGGTTTTCGCCCAAATCAATGGATTTGCTGACCGTTCGCCCCCGGAGGTCCCAGAAATGGATGGTGTGGCCATATTTGTTCGACAGCAGATCTTCGGCGACGACGCCGTTTTCAAACTGTGGGGGCAGACCCCATTCGCTTGAGACCATGTAGTCGCGTGGCAGGTTCCACCAGAAGTCATAATGCTTGTCCTGAATGCCGCGGTCCATTTCGTAGCGGCCAAGGATTTCGAAGGTTTCGCAATCCATAATGAAGATGCCCGGAGGACCATCGGTGCCGTCTTCGCCACCCCCACCAAGGGTCGAGACATAGATGCCTTCCGGACCGCAATGAATCGTGTGCGGCCGCGAGTAACCGGTCTTTTCAAAAAGCTCTTCTGGTTCGATGATCTTGTGAATCTTCGCCTTGAGCGGCTCTTTCACATCAATGATGTAAATCCGCGAAGACCGGATGCCGGGAATAATCAGGTAGCGGCGTTCCAGAAACGAATGCCCGGTCAATGGGGACAGCGAAGACGAACAGGCGTTCCACCCGAAATGGTGAAACTCATCGCCTTTGTTGGGCATGAAGAGCGAATGGACGATTTGGCCGTAAGTCTTTGACTTTGGGTCGACATCCACAACGGCAAGCCCATCGGGCTGTGATCCATCCGGACTGAGCATCAGGGTAAAGGCCAAAGTTTCCGCTGGTGCCTCCATGGCGATTTTTGGCGTGGCGTAAAATGTTGGGTCGGGTCTTAAATTCATGATTTTTTCCTCCCTTAATGAGGCACCGGTCTTTGTTTTCTTGTCGTGTGCCTAAGGGGAAGCCTGCCACAAAACAGCCGATTGCGTAAATAAATCTGTGCGCGGGCGGGCGGACGGCTGCTGAGACGTGGCTCATCAAAGCCCTGTCAGATGCCGATCATTTGCGGATGCCAGATGGTGGATCACGGCGAGACAAGGGGCGCCGGGCGCGGCGTGGATCTTTGGTTAGCCCTTTGCCTCGGGCCAGGTCAGAAAGCTGACAGCGGTCGGATCGGGGGAGCGGGTCCGCCGGACGATCCTGAATTGCTTGAGCAGGCGCTGACGCCACCAGGGCGGGGGCTGAACGGTGCAATGCGCGTTTTCACCGTTGGGCAAAATCTCTTTCGCTTCACGGACCGAGATATTGAAGAACGCGTGTTTGCTGAGACTGCGGATGGTGGCGAACAGGGCATCGACGTCGTCTTCGGGGATATGCTCCATCACGTCGGTGCAGATCACCAGATCGACCTTATCCACCGGCATCTCGGCGAATTCGGGGATCGCCGGGTCATAGCGGTAGACTCTCGCATCGTTGATCGCGCCCATCCAATCGACCAGCCGCGATTGCCCGCAGCCGAAATCCAGCACCGAGCGGATTTTCGGGATGTCGTCCAGCGGGCGCTGGATATAGCCGACCATCACTTCGGACGAGCGGCCGTAGGTCTTGGTCTCGTGGATCTGGCGGTATTGGGCGATCAGCTCGTCTCGGCGCGACATGGGATCCTCGTTACTCGGGTTTTTGTAGCTCTGTGACAGTCGGGAATGTCCTTTTTAAGGCGACATCGACGTCTTCGAGCGTCACCGGCAGGCCCAGATCGACCAGCGAGGTGACGCCGTGTTCGGCGATGCCGCAGGGAACGATGCCGGTAAAATGATCGAGTTCTGGTTCGACGTTGATGGACAGGCCGTGAAAGCTGATCCATTTGCGCAGGCGCACGCCGATGGCGGCGATCTTGTCTTCGGGGTTTTGCCCGGTTGCGGTGCGCGGTTTGTCCTCGCGGGTCACCCAGACACCCACGCGGCCTTCGCGGATTTCGCCTTTGACGTTGAACTGATCGAGGGTGGCGATCACCCAATGCTCCAGTCCCTGCACAAAGCGGCGCACATCGCGCCCACGCTTGCCGACATCAAGCATCACATAGGCCACGCGCTGGCCCGGCCCGTGATAGGTATATTGCCCGCCACGCTTGGTGTCATAGACCGGAAAGCGGTCGGGATCGGTCAGATCTTCGCGCTTGGCCGAAGTGCCTGCCGTATAAAGCGGGGGATGTTCGAGCAGCCAGATCGCCTCGTCGGCATCGCCGCTTGCGATGGCGGTCGCGCGCGCCTCCATCTCGCGGACGGCGAGGTCGTAATCGACAAGGTCAGGGGAGGCGATCCATTCGACCATAAGGGGCTCCTTTGCGGTGCCATTTAGCGGAGTGCCCCGAACCCGCGCAAGTCGCGCATTTTTCCCTTCACAAGGTGGATCGGTCGGTCTATACGCCCCGCTACCAAGCCTAGACAGTGCGGTCGTGGCGGAATTGGTAGACGCGCAGCGTTGAGGTCGCTGTGGGGTAAC
>CAKZXZ010000138.1 GCA_937883775.1 uncultured Paracoccaceae bacterium | reverse complement strand
GCTTCGACCTGATCGTGGGTGACGTAGATCATCGTCGCGCCGATTTCCTGATGCAGGCGCGCGATCTCGACCCGCATCTCGACGCGCAGCTCGGCATCGAGGTTGGAGAGAGGTTCGTCGAAGAGAAAGACCTCTGGCCCGCGCACGATGGCGCGGCCGATGGCGACGCGTTGGCGTTGGCCGCCCGAGAGCGCTTTGGGTTTGCGCTTGAGGTAGTCGTCAAGCTTGAGGACCTTGGAGGCGGCGGCGACTTTCTGGTCGATCTCGGACTTGGGGTGGCCGTTCATCTTGAGGCCGAAGCCCATGTTTTCAGCAACGCTCATATGTGGGTAAAGCGCGTAGGTCTGGAAGACCATCGCGACTCCCCGGTCGGAGGGGTCAAGGCGGGTCACGTCACGGGTGCCGATATTGATCTGGCCTTCGGTCGTTTCCTCTAACCCCGCGACCATGCGCAAAAGGGTGGACTTGCCGCAGCCAGAGGGGCCGACGAAGACGCAGAACTCGCTATCGTCGATCTGCAGATCAATGCCGTGGATGACCTGGGTTTCGCCGTAGCGTTTGATGACGTTGGAAAGAGTGACTCCAGTCATATCAGGATCCTGCGGTTGTGACTTGGGATGGGAAATGCCACGCGCCTGCTTCCTCGGCGATGGCGAGGGCGGCGGCGCGGATGTCGGGGACGAGGCGTTCGAGGGCCGCGAGATTGGTGCGTTGGGTGGTCGAGGTGACCGAAAGGGCGCCGAGGACGCGGTTTGAGGCGGTCAGAATGGGGTGGGCTACACAGATGATGCCGGGCTCGTGTTCTTCGCGGTCGAAGCCGTAACCATTGGCGCGGATGTCGCTGAGCTCCGAGCGGAGCGCGTCTGCGCTGGTCAGCGTATGCTCGGTGAAGTGGTGAAAGCTCTGTTGGGGGATGACGCGGTCTTGTTCGGACGGGTCGAGAAAGGCGAGCATGGCTTTGCCGACGCCGGTGCAATAGGCGGGGCCGACCTTACCGGCTTGGGAATACATTTCGACCGGGTCTTTGGCGTTGCGCTTGTCGACATAAAGGACCTGCGCGTGGTCAAGCTGGGCCAGATGCACCGTTTCGCCGACTTTGGCGCTGAGCGCGTCTAGATGGGGCCGCGCAATGGGCGCGAGGCTGGCCTGTTGCCACGCCGCATGGGCGAGGCGAACCAGACGCACGCCAAGGGCATAAACCTGACGGTCGGGGTCGTAGCTGAGCATCCCTTGGGAGGTCAGCGTCTGCACGAAGCGGTAGAGCGTGGCCTTGGGATAGGGCGAGGCCGCAAGCAGTTCGCCAAAGCGGACGGGGCGGCCAAAGCTGGCCACCTGATCGAGCACATCAAGGGCCTTGCCCACGGTGCCGTCGCCATTGCGCGGTGCGTTCATCTTTCTCCTCCCGGCTGGGCCGGGATTCTGGTGATCCCGTGACCGGCGCTGTTGACAAGCATAGGCGAGTCGGGATTATGATTTCAATATACAAAACTAAGTTTCAAATAATGAAACTAAGATATAGCGGAAGCACTAGGGAGGAAACCATGCATTCCATGCTCAAAGCGTCCATCGCGGCGCTTGCGACAACGGCTGTTCTGACAGGCGGCGCGCTGGCCGATGGTCACGGCGAAAAGCTGTCTGGCGATCTGAAGATTTTCCTGGATACATCGAACCCCGCGCCCCGCGCGACGATGGAGGACATGATCGCCCGCTTCGGCGAGATGCACCCCGATCTGAACATCGAAACCACGATCATCGACCGCGAAGCCTACAAGACGCAGATCCGCAACTTCCTGACCGCAAACTCGCCCGATGTGGCCACGTGGTATGCGGCCAACCGGATGACGCCTTACGTCTCGGCCGGCTTGTTTGAAGACGTGTCGGACCTGTGGGCCGAAGAAGACATCGCGACGAACCTTGCCTCCACCAAAGGTGCGATGACCATCGACGGCAAGCAATGGGGCGTGCCCTATACCTACTATCAGTGGGGCGTTTATTACCGCGAGGACATCTTCAACGAACTGGGTCTGGAAGAGCCGACCACATGGGAGCAGGAAAAGGCCAACTGCCAGGCCATTCTTGATAGCGGTCGCAAGTGCTACACCATCGGCTCCAAGTTCCTGTGGACTGCTGGCGGCTGGTTTGACTACCTCAACATGCGCACCAACGGCTTTGACTTCCACATGGAGCTGGCCCGTGGTGAAGTGCCGTGGACCGATGACCGTGTGCGCGCGACCTTCGCCAACTGGCGCGAACTGATCGACATGGGCGCGTTTATCGACGACCACCAGTCCTACAGCTGGCAGGAAGCCCTGCCCTTCATGGTGCGCGGCGAGGCAGCGGCGTATCTGATGGGCAACTTCTCGGTCCCGCATTTCCGCGAGGCGGGCCTGACCGACGATCAGCTGGACTTCTACCAGTTCCCCGCAATCACTGAAGGGCTTGAGCTGGCCGAAAACGCACCGACGGACACGTTCCACATTCCGGCCAATGCCGAGAACAAAGACAACGCCCGCGCCTTCCTGCGCTTTGTGGTGTCGGCGGACAACCAGACGCTTATCAACAATGGCGAGAACCTGGGTCAGCTGCCGGTCAACGCGTCTTCTTCGGTGGATAACGATGAGTTCCTGAACCAAGGGTTCGAGATGCTGTCGTCGAACTCCCCCGGTGGCGTCGCACAGTTCTTTGACCGCGACTTCCCGGCTGAAATGGCCGCGGAAGCGATGCAGGGTCTGCAGGAGTTCATGGTGTTCCCGGACAATTTGGACGACATCCTGACCCGTCTCGAGAGCGTGCGCGCCCGCGTTTACTAAAAGCTTTCGCCGGGCGCAGTGATGCGCTGCGCCCGGCCCGCTTTGCCCTGACAAGCTCGCGTGCGCACGGGCTTTTCTGGTCAAAGACCCACCTCGGAGAGCCGCTATGACCGTTGCCACTGTTCCGGATATGAACCCGCCGCGCCGCAAGTCGTTTTACAAACGCAATGAGATCGCGCTGACCCCGTGGCTGTTTCTGGCGCCCGGCATTTTGTTCTTTGCCATCTACGTCATCATCCCGATTTTCCAGAGCTTCAACCTGTCTTTGTACGCATGGGATGGCTTGGGCGAAGCGCGCTATGTCGGCATCGCGAACTATCAGGAGTTGATGACCGACCGGGCGTTCGAGGTGTCCCTTTGGAACAACGTCAAATGGCTGGCTTTCTATCTGCTGGCGATCCCGGCGGGATTGTTCATTGCGCTGTTCCTGAACCAGACGGTTGTGGGCATCCGGCTGTATAAGTCACTGTTTTTCTTTCCATTCGTGATTTCTCAGGTGGTCGTCGGGTTGGTCTTTGCGTGGTTCTACAACCCGTCATTCGGGCTTTTAAACACGATCCTTGGTTGGGTCGGGCTGGGGCCGATCAACGTGCTGGGCGACCCGACAATGGTGACCTATGGCATTATCGCAGCAGGGCTTTGGCCGCAGACAGCCTATTGCATGATCCTGTATCTGACAGGGCTGAACGCGGTCGATCCTGAGCAGATTGAAGCCGGTCGTCTGGACGGGGCCAAGGGCTTTCGGATGCTTTGGCATATCATCCTGCCGCAGCTCAAACCGGCGACATTCATCTGCTTTGTCGTGACAATCATCGGTGCGCTGCGGTCATTCGATCTGATCTCGATCATGACGAATGGGGGGCCGTTTGGATCGTCGCGCGTGCTGTCCTTCTACATGTTCGAAAAGGCGCTGTCGGAATACGGCTTCCGCATGGGGTATGGCGCGGCGATTGCGGTGGTGCTGTTCCTCATCATGCTGGTCTTCATCGCGTATTTCCTGTTCTCGATGTTCCGCGAAGAAAGAGGGCATTAACTATGTTCCCAACCCCGATCGAGAAAACCTCCCGTCCGTGGCAATTGACCTATCAGGGGCTTTTGCCGCTGGCGCTGATTATGTGGCTGTTGCCGCTGATCGCGGTTGCGATCTTCTCAGTCAAACCTGCTGCTGATTTCACAACGGGCAATTACTGGGGCGCGCCAAGCTCTTTCGAGGGCATCGCCAACTACATGGCCGTCTTCACGCAAAGCGACATGCCGCGCTATTTGCTGAACTCGTTCCTTATCACGATCCCGACGGTGGTGGGCTGCATCGTGCTGTCGTCGATGACGGGCTTTGCGCTGGGCATTTACCGGTTCAAGTCGAATCTTCTGATCTTCTTCATGTTCGTCGCAGGCAACTTCGTGCCGTTCCAGATCCTGATGATCCCAGTGCGCGATTTGACTTTGAACTTGGGGCTTTACGATACCAAAATGGGGCTGGTCTTGTTCCACATCGCGTTCCAAACGGGGTTCTGCACGCTCTTCATGCGCAACTTCATCCGCGCCCTGCCCTTCGAGTTGATCGAGGCCGCGCGGGTTGAAGGCATTGCGGAATGGCGCATCTATTGGTTCGTGGTGCTGCCCTTGATGAAACCCGCGCTGGCGGCGATGGCCGTGCTGGTCTTCACCTTCATCTGGAACGATTATTTCTGGGCGGTCGTACTGACCCAAGGGCCATCCGCACAGCCGGTGACGGCAGGGATCACATCGTTCAACGCACAGTTTGGCGTGGCCTATCACATGCTGTCCGCAGGCAGCATTGTGGCCGCCCTGCCCCCCGTGGCGATGTTCTTTCTGATGCAGAAACACTTCATCGCCGGATTGACGTTGGGCGCCGTGAAGTAATGCACACGTGGCGAGTGGATACGGAAGCGCAAACCATTGCGCTGGCTTCTGATGGCGGTGTGCCGTGGGTGAGTTATTGGGGCGCGCCTTTGCCGGTGGAGGAGGATCTGGAGGCGCTTGCCCGATCCGGATTGCTGGATTTCACCGGCGGGATGCTAGACGGGATCGCGCCCTTGTCGCTTTGCCCTGAGGCCGCGACAGGCTTTGCCGGGCAACCCGGGCTGATGGCCTATCGCGACGGCAAACTGCTGCAAACGCGGTTGCGCTTTATGTCGGCGGATCGGTTTTCCAAAGGGGGAGAGGATGATGACACGCTGCGTATCACCGTGGGTGATGATGACCTGACCGTTGTCTTCGTGTTTCACACGCGCGGAGCGATGATTGAGGCCTCCACTCAGTTAACCACGTCTGAGCCGGTGTTGCTGCACCGGTTGGCAGCTCCCGTCTTGCCTGTCCCGGAGGGTTGCACCGAGGTGTCAGATGTCGCCGGGAAATGGGTTGGCGAGTGGCGCGTGCATCGATCGGATATTCGTCACGGCATCCATATGCGCGAGGCGCGGCAAGGGCGATCAGGGCATGACCATCCACCTTTCGCAATCCTGCATGATCCGGCCCTGTCGAACACGGATGGTATTGCCTATTCAATGGCTTACGCTTGGTCGGGTGGGCACCGAATGATGATCGAGGCACTGCCTGATGGGCGTCGCCAGGTGCAATGGGGGCATGCCGATGGATCAGCAAGGGTCGGTACAGAATTCGCAACAGCTCCGCTGGTTCTGATCGCTGGAACGGCCGGGTATAACAGCGTGTCAGTCCCAATGCAGCGGCATGTGCGCGAGACCTTGGTGCCTTGGGTCAAGCGGGATCGACCCGTGCATTACAACTGCTGGGAAGCGGTCTATTTTAACCATGATTTCGAGGTGCTGCGCGAGATTGCAGAGCGCGCAGCCGCCCTTGGTGCAGAGCGCTTCGTGCTGGATGACGGATGGTTCGGAGTGCGCGATGATGACACCTCTGGCCTTGGCGACTGGCAGATTGATCCGCGCAAATGGCCGACGGGACTGAAGCCCCTTATCGATCATGTACGCAAGCTGGGGATGGGCTTTGGGCTGTGGTTCGAGCCCGAAATGATTAACCTTAACAGCAACCTCGCGCGCGCACGTCCCGATTGGATCTTAGGCGCGATGGATCAGCTTGAAGGACGTCAGCAGCGCGTGCTCGATCTCTCTCGTCTTGATGTGCGGGAATACATCGTAAATCAAATCTCCAAACTCTTGAGCGAAAATGAGATAGAATACATCAAATGGGACCATAACCGTGTGCTCCCGGTTTCGGATGTGGCACAAACCTATGGGATCTATGATGTGTTTGCCCGCCTGCGGGCCGCCCACCCGAAGGTTGAGATTGAAAACTGCTCTTCTGGCGGTGGTCGCATTGACCTTGGGATGATGGAATTTACCCAGCGCGTTTGGCTCTCTGATAGCAATGACGCCGTAGAGCGTGCGCGGATTCAACACGATTCCGCGCTGTTTCTGCCCGGCGCAATCACCGGCAGTCATGTCGGGCCGCGCACCTGTCATACGTCCGGGCGCAAGCTGAACATCAAGCTACGCGCCTGGACTGCGGCACAGCGCCATATGGGGTTCGAGATGGATCCGCGCGAACTGACCGACGACGAGGCGGAGTCGCTGACGCTGATTACGGGTTGGTGGAAAGAAAACCGCAGCTGGATGATGGGCGCGGACATCCTGCGGCTTGATACAGAGGACGCCGCAGTTCTGGCAGAGCAACAAATCAGTGTCGAGGGCCACCGATTTGTGATCTTCCGCACTCAGATTTCCAACAGCACCCAAATCTCGCCGCGTTTACTTAGGTTAACAGGGTTGGAGCCTGACGCCGTCTATGAGATCAACCTGCTTAATAAAGCCGATGGCAGCCATTTGTCGCGCGGAGCCCTTGAGTTAAAGAGCGGTCCGGTAAGATTAACCGGGCAATCGTTAATGGCGCGGGGCATTGCCCTGCCCTGGGCCTTCCCCGAGACAATCTGGGTCCTGGAGGGCCACAAGATATGACCAAAGACCGCCGCAATCGCGCCTGGTACGGCAAGCTGGACAAAGACGGATTTATCCACCGGTCGTGGATGAAAAACCAGGGGTTTCCGGACCACGCTTTCGATGGCCGTCCTGTGATCGGCATCTGCAACACGTGGTCGGAACTGACGCCCTGCAACAGCGGTTTGCGCACCCTTGCCGAGGGCGTGAAGAGAGGGGTTTGGGAGGCTGGTGGCTTCCCGGTTGAGTTCCCGGTAATGAGCCTTGGCGAGACGCAGATGAAGCCCACAGCAATGCTGTTTCGCAACCTTCTGAGCATGGATGTCGAGGAGTCGATCCGCGCCTATGGTATTGATGGCGTTGTTCTTTTGGGCGGTTGCG
The DNA here is from genome assembly GCA_937883775.1 of uncultured Paracoccaceae bacterium. GTDB lineage: Bacteria > Pseudomonadota > Alphaproteobacteria > Rhodobacterales > Rhodobacteraceae > JAHTBL01. The sequence continues at coordinate 32,077 of CAKZXZ010000138.1, read as the reverse complement.
ACAAGACGACCCCAGGGCAGTTGATGGGGGCCGCGTCGGTGGATTTGCCTGCGATTGTGGTCAGCTCTGGCCCGATGCTGAACGGGAAATTCAAAGGGCAGAATATCGGATCAGGGACCGACGTCTGGAAGTTCTCGGAAGCTGTTCGCGCCGGAGATATGACCTTGCAGGATTTCATGGCGGCAGAGGCCGGCATGTCGCGCAGCGCGGGCGTTTGCATGACAATGGGCACGGCCTCGACCATGGCGTCTTTGGTAGAGGCGATGGGCATGTCGCTGCCAACAAACGCCGCTTTGCCCGCGGTGGATGCGCGGCGGATGGCGCTGGCACATTTGACGGGCAAACGGATCGTGGAAATGGTCGATGAAGACATAAAACCGTCGGACGTTTTAACCAAGGAAGCGTTCGAGAACGCGATCCTGGCAAATGCCGCTGTGGGCGGATCGACCAACGCTGTTGTGCATTTGCTCGCGCTTGCCGGGCGCGTCGGCGTTAACCTTGATCTTAAGGATTTCGAGATCGGCGGGGAGATTCCACTGCTGGTGAACTGCATGCCATCGGGCAAATATCTAATGGAGGATTTTTGCTATGCGGGCGGAATGCCGGTGGTTCTAAACGAACTGAAAGACCATCTGCGGCCTGCGAAAACGGTGCTTGGCGGTGATATCAGCGCCTATTCCGATGGCGCGGAATGCTACAATCGTGATGTGATTTACAGCTTTGCCGATCCGGTGAAGCCTGCGGCGGGGCTGCGGGTTTTGCGTGGGAACTTGGCTCCGAACGGGGCCATCGTGAAACCTTCGGCGGCGACGGATGCGTTGCTTGAGCACGAGGGAGAGGCGTTTGTCTTTGAGAACATCGAGGATTTGAAAGCCAATATCGACCGTGATGATCTGCCCGTGACGCCTGACACGATTTTGGTGCTGAAAGGCTGCGGGCCGAAGGGCTATCCGGGGATGCCCGAGGTGGGTAATATGCCAATCCCGAAAAAGCTGGTGCAGCAGGGTGTGCGCGACATGATCCGCGTCTCGGACGCGCGAATGTCGGGGACGGCCTATGGCACTGTGATCCTACATGTGTCGCCTGAAGCGCAAGCCGGGGGAACATTGGCTTTGGTCAAGACGGGGGACCGGATCAGGGTGTCGGCCTCAAACGGTGTACTCGAATTGCTGGTCGATCAGGCTGAACTAGAGGCGCGGAAAAATGTGTGGAAATCGGATGAAGCACATTATTCAAGGGGATATGCGAAGTTGTATATTGACCATGTGCTACAAGCGGACCAAGGCGCTGATCTTGATTTTCTGGTGGGTAAAGACACGCGCCCCGTGACGCGGGAGAGCCACTGATGGATGCTGTATTTCCGGATCTAAAAGATGCTTCCGTGTTCATCACGGGGGGCGGATCGGGCATCGGGGCTTCGATCACGGACGGGTTTTTGCAACAGGGCGCACGCGTGGCGTTTGTTCAGCGATCTGATGCGTCCGCGTTTTGCGATGAGATGGAAGACAAGCACGGGGTCCGACCTTTGTTTTTGCCGTGTGACATCACGGATATGGCAGCATTGAAAGTTGCGATTGCGCGGGCGGCAGAAGAGCATGGTGCCATTTCGGTTTTGGTTAACAATGCGGCAAATGATAATCGGCATGATACGCTTTCTGTGGACGAAGCATTTTGGGATTGGTCGCAAGCCATTAATCTTAAAGCGTATTTCTTTGCGTGTCAGGCTGTGCTGCCGGGCATGCAAGCGGCCAAGGCTGGCGCGATCATTAACTTTTCGTCGGTCAGCTACATGATGGGCAACAGCGGGTATCCCTCTTACACGACTGCGAATGCAGGGATTACGGGGATGACGCGGAGCCTTGCGCGGGAGTTCGGGCCGGACGGGATCAGGGTTAATGCGCTGGCTCCGGGGTGGGTTTTGACGCAGAAACAGTTGGACATGTGGGCCGATCCCAAGAGCTTGGCAGATCATCTGGAGAAGCAATGTTTGAAAGAGCATTTGGCACCCGATGATGTGGTCGGCGGCGTCTTATATTTGGCGTCGAATATCAGCCGAATGATGACCGGCCAGGTCATGGTGATCGACGGCGGCGTGGTGACGACGGGATGAGCAAGACGGACTGGATAGCGGTCGATTGGGGGACCTCGCATTTGCGGGCCTATGCGATGTCGGGCGGGTCTGTTTTGGACGAGCGCATGTCGGAAGATGGCATGGGATCGTTGGAGCGTGACCAGTTTGAAGGGGCGCTTTTGGCGCTTGTTTCGGACTGGTTGGGGACACGGACTCCGGTTTTGGCCTGCGGCATGGTCGGGGCGCGGCAAGGCTGGGTCGAGGCGCCTTATGCGAGCGTTCCCACGGCGGTGGATCAGGTGAAGATGGTGAACGCGCCGACCTTGGATCCGCGGTTGGACGTGCGGGTCTTGCCGGGGGTGAAACAGGCAAATCCTGCGGATGTCATGCGCGGGGAAGAGACGCAGATCGCAGGGTTTTTGGCGCTAAACAAAGGATGGGATGGCGTGATCTGCCTGCCCGGCACCCACAGCAAATGGGCCTTGGTCAGCGCAGATGAAATTGTTTCCTTTCAAACTTTTATGACAGGGGAGCTGTTTGCGCTTCTATCAGAGCAATCGGTTTTACGGCACAGTCTGGCAGCGGGTGGCTGGGACGATACCGCGTTTGCGGAGGCGCTGTCTGATGCGATGGCGCGGCCTGAGAAGCTGGCGGCAAAGCTGTTCTCGATCCGGGCGGATAATCTGATTAACGGGACAGCGGCTGAGGTCAGCCGCCCGCGCCTTTCAGGGCTTCTGATCGGGGCGGAATTGGCTGCAGCGAGACCCTATTGGTTGGGGCAACAGGTGGCTGTCGTTGGTGCGCCAGAGTTGGCGCGGCTTTATGTGAAAGCACTCGCCGAACAAGGCGTTCCGGCAACGCATGTGCATGGCGATCGCATGACGATTGCGGGGCTGAATGCGGCACGGCTTCGGGAGGGGATTTCGGCATGACGCGGCCGCTTATCGCGATTTTGCGAGGGATTACACCGGATGAGGCTGTGCCAATCTGTGGCGCTCTGATCGAGGCTGGGATTGACTGGGTTGAGGTGCCGATGAACTCACCCGAACCGGTCAAGAGCATTGAAAAGATGGTTAACGCCTATCCAAATGCGGTCATCGGCGCAGGCACCGTATTAACCACTTCTGAGGTGGATCAGGTGGCGGATGTGGGCGGAGGATTGATCGTTTCGCCCAATTGCGACGCTGAGGTGATCGGGCGGACAAAAACGCGTGGCATGCAAAGCTGGCCGGGCGTGTTTACGCCGACAGAGGCGTTTGCGGCGTTGAAAGCAGGCGCGGATGGGTTGAAGCTATTTCCAGGCGATGTGGCCGGGACCGGAGGATTGAAGGCGATGCGGGCGATCTTGCCGACGGGCACGAAAGTTTACGCTGTGGGTGGCGCGGGGCCTGCGAATTTCGCTGACTGGATCGCAGCGAGCGCGGATGGGTTCGGACTAGGATCAGCGATCTATAAACCGGGGATGCGCGCCCCGGACGTGGCGACGCGCGCTTCTGAAATTGTCGCAGCGTACGACCAGGCGACGCGATGAGCGCTGTCTTTGATGACAGCGTCTGTAAGCTGGGTGAAGGGCCACTTTGGCACCCGGTGCGGCAGCAGCTTTTCTGGTTTGATATAGATGGAAAACAGCTGATAACTCATCAATATGGGTCACAGAAAGTGTGGCAATTTGATGAAAATGTCTCGGCTGCGGGATGGATCGATGCAGGGCGAATACTGATTGCCTCGGAAAGCGGGCTTTATGTTTTCACGATAGAGACAGGCGTTTCCGAGCTGTTGGTGAAGCTGGAGGCCGAGAAGACCGCGACGCGGTCAAACGATGGCCGTGCCGACCCTTGGGGTGGCTTTTGGATCGGCACGATGGGTAAAAATGCAGAGCCGGATCTGGGCGCGATCTATCGGTACTACCAAGGGGCGCTGACAAAGCTTTACGTCAATGTGACGATCCCGAATGCGATCTGTTTTTCGCCGGATCGGCGTTTTGCCTATTATACGGATACTACCAAAAAACAGGTGATGCGACAGGCCTTGCGACTCACGGACGGGATGCCCGATGACTTTGCCGAGCTTTGGTTGGACTTGCGCGAAGAGGCGCTGAACCCCGATGGCGCTGTTATTGATACAGATGGTCGGATGTGGCTGGCGCAATGGGGTGCAGGGCGCGTGGCTTGTTATGATGAGAACGCGCAACTGATTGAAACGGTTGAGTTTCCGGCGCGGCATACCTCGTGTCCAGCCTTTGGTGGGGCGGATCTTAAAACGCTCTATTGCACAAGCGCGGCGATTGGGGTTTCCAAGGCGCAGCGGGAGGCCGAGCCGACGAATGGGATGACCTTCGCTGTTAAGGTTAATGCGACAGGGCAGAAAGAGCATCAGGTGATCTTATGAAGCGCGCTTTGGGCGTTTGTTATTATCCGGAGCATTGGCCGGAGGCGATCTGGGCCGAGGATGCGGCGCGGATGGTCGAGACGGGGATTTCCTGGGTTCGGATCGGGGAATTTGCGTGGTCTCGGATTGAGCCATCCTTTGGGGATTTGCAGTTTGATTGGCTGGACCGCGCGATCGAGGTGCTTGGCTCTGCCGGGCTGAAGGTGATCCTTGGGACGCCGACCGCGACCCCTCCGCGTTGGATGTTGGACAAGCATCCGGACATGCTGGCGTGGGACGCTCAGGGGCGTGAGCGCGGTTTTGGATCGCGGAGGCATTATGATTTCAGTCATGATGGGTACCGCGAGGAATGCGCGCGGATCGTGGATATTCTGGCGCGGCGCTATGGGGCAAACCCGCATGTGGCGGCGTGGCAAACCGATAATGAGTACGATTGTCATGATACGGTGCTGTCTTATTCTCCGGCGGCAGAGCGCGCATTTCAGAATTGGCTGGCAGAGACTTACGGCACTATTGAGGCCCTGAACACGGCGTGGGGTAATGTGTTCTGGTCGATGGAATATGACCATTTTGAGCAGATCGCGCTGCCGAACTTGACGGTGACCGAGCCGAACCCGAGCCATGTGCTGGCGTTTCGGCGGTTTAGTTCGGACATGGTGGTGAAGTTTAACAAGGTCCAGGTGGGGTTAATCCGGGCGCAGACTGACGCGCCGATCACCCACAACTATATGGGTCGTGTGACCGCGTTCGATCATTATGATGTGGGCGCGGATCTGGAGATCGCGTCGTGGGACAGCTACCCGATTGGGTTTTTGTCGGACCGGTTGGAAGAGCCTGCGGCGCATAAGCAGCGGTATTTGCGGCAGGGCGATCCAGATTTTCAAGCGTTTCATCATGATCTCTATCGTGCGGTTGGCAAGGGTCGCTGGTGGGTGATGGAGCAGCAGCCAGGGCCTGTGAATTGGGCGCCGTATAATCCGGCCCCCCTGCCCGGCATGGCGCGGCTTTGGGCGTGGGAGGCGTTTGCGCACGGGGCCGAAGTTGTGACCTATTTCCGCTGGCGGCAGGCGCCGTTTGCGCAAGAGCAGATGCATGCGGGGTTGTTGAGGCCGGATTCGGAGGCGGCTCCGGGGTTGGCGGAGGCGGCGCAGGTGGCAGCGGAATTGGTGGAAGCTCCGGATGTGTCAGCGGCGCAGGCGCCTGTTGCGTTGGTCTTTGACTATGCGTCGCAATGGGCGTGGGAGACGCAGCCGCAGGGTGCTGATTTTGATTACTTCCGGCTGTGTTTTGAGATGTATCGCGGGCTTCGGAAGCTGGGGCTTTCGGTGGATATCCTGCCGCCGGATTGCGCAGATTTAAGTGGCTATAAGGTGGTTCTGGCACCGGGCCTGTTGGAGCTGTCTGGGGCGCTGAAAGGCGCTTTGGAGCGGTTTGACGGGCAAGCAATGTTGGGGCCGCGGACCAATACGAAAACCGGTGAAATGGTCATTCCGGTGCCGATGGGGCCGAATATTGACGGGCTGGATACGGTGATCGCCCTGACCGAAAGCCTGCCGCCGTCGGAGATGATGCCGTTGTTAAAGGGCGGGACCTTCGTGAAATGGTTTGAGCATCTTAAGGGCGATGCCGAGGTCGTTGAGGCTTTGGTCGATGGGCGTCCGGCGATGGTGCAGGCAGGTGCGATCCGATACCTTGCCGGTTGGCCGGACGAAGAGGCGTTGGCGCGGATCCTGGAGGATTTGTGCGAGGCGGCGGGCGTCGTGACGCTGAACCCGCCAGACGGATTGCGCCTTCGCGATACAGGCGCGCATCGGTTCTACATCAATTATAATGCCTTTGAGGTCGAATTTGATGGGCTGCTTATCGGGGCGGCGGATGTGACATGGCGGCCTTTATAGAGCCTTTCGGGACAACGGCATCAGGTGCGGATGTGCACCGCGCAGTGCTGGACAATGGCACGCTGAGGGTCGCATTTCTGAGCTATGGGGCGACGGTGCAGTCGGTTGTTTTCGACGGGCGCGAGATGACGGTCGGCGGGGCGACGATGGCCGATTATAAAGGGCCCCGACGGGTGTTTGGGGCGCTGGTGGGGCCCGTGGCGAACCGGATCGGCTATGGCCGTGGGGAGATCGACGGGGTCTTGCACAGGTTCGAGGTGAACCGCGCGCCGCATATGCTGCATGGTGCTTCGGCTGCGCTGCATTTGCGGGTCTGGGACATGGCGCTGGAGGGCGAAACGGTCGTCTTTCGGATCACCTGTCCGGATGGCGAGGCCGGATTTCCCGGCAACCGCGAGATCATCGCGCGGTATCGGCTGGACGGCGCGGCGCTGGTGCTGGAGATCGAAGGGCGAACCGACAAACCGACGTTGATGAATATCGCCAATCATTCCTATTGGAGCCTTGGGGGCGGTTTTGCAGATCATCACCTGCAAATCGACGCGGATCATTACCTGCCGACGGATGACACCAGCCTTCCGACCGGCGAGATCAGCGACGTGAGCGGCACGCCCTATGACTTCCGGAAGGGGCGACGATTGATGGAGGGGGTCCCTCCGCTGGATCATAATTTCTGTCTGAACAGCGGCGGGCGCGCCGTGTTGAGCGGTGGTTTCGCGCGGATGACAATTGAAACTGATGCACCGGGCCTACAGGTCTATGATGCGGCAACACAGAGCGCGAATTACTGCGGAGTCGCGTTGGAAGCGCAGCATTGGCCGGATGCGCCAAATCATGTTGATTTTCCATCGATTCTGCTGCGGCCAGACAACGTTTACCAACAAAAAACGCACTGGAATTTTAGCCGGATTGCAAGCGAGACAGGCTGACGCGCGGTGTGCGGTCGCACGGGGCTGAAAGAGCAATCCAGTCACCTATGTCAGGCGTAATATATCGTGAAAGAGCAATCAAAAAAGGCCAGATAATGGACACCCTGCTGCTGTCTCGTATTCAATTTGGAGCGAATATTTCGTTTCACATTCTGTTCCCAACCATCACAATTGCCCTTGGGTGGGTGCTGTTGTTTTTCAAACTGCGTTTCAAAGCCACCGGCGACATGAAATGGATGGAAAGCTATCGTTTTTGGGTGAAAGTTTTCGCATTGAGCTTTGCCATGGGTGTTGTGAGTGGCATCACCATGTCATTCCAGTTCGGCACCAACTGGCCGGGCTTTATGGAGACGGTCGGCAATATTGCAGGACCGTTGTTGGCCTATGAGGTGATGACGGCTTTCTTCCTTGAAGCGGTCTTCCTTGGCATCATGCTTTTCGGATTTTCGAAGGTTCCCAGTTGGTTGCACACCACAGCAACCTTCCTTGTGGCATTTGGCACGACCATGTCGGCATTCTGGATCTTGGTCCTGAACAGCTGGATGCACACACCTGCAGGCTTTGAGATGCGCGATGGTGTGGCCTTTGCAACAGACTGGTGGGCGATCATCTTCAACCCGTCGATGCCGTATCGGCTGGTTCACATGCTGCTGGCATCCGGCCTAACGGTGGCCTTCCTGTTGGCGGGTATTTCGGCCTTCCGCTACCTTGTCGGGGACAAATCCGAAAGCGTGCGGGCGACGTTGCGCACCGGTGTCACCCTTGGCGCGCTGTTGATCCCGATCCAGATTTTTGCAGGCGACATGCACGGGCTGAATACGCTTGAGCATCAGCCCGCGAAAGTGGCCGCGATGGAGGGCAACTGGGAGACCGGACCGAACGTGCCGCTGCTGCTATTTGCAATCCCAGACCAGGAAAACCGGACCAACCATTTTGAGATTGGTGTCCCGAACGGCGCGTCCTTGATCCTCAAGCACAAGCCGGAAGGCGTGGTGCCCGGTCTGAACGACTTTGTGGCGGAAGACGGTACGATCATGCATCCGCGTGTGGCACCCGTGTTCTATAGCTTCCGCGTAATGGTCGGCGTTGGCATGTTGATGCTGGTGATGAGCTGGGCTGCCGTGGTGCTGATGCGCAAGAAGCGTGGCGGGATCGCAGGTCTGCCCAAGCCGATGCTTTATGGCTTTGTCGCGATGTCCTTTTCGGGCTGGGTGGCGACACTCGCCGGTTGGTATACGACCGAGATTGGTCGCCAGCCGTGGTTGGTCACGGGTGTGATGGACACGGCCTCTGCAGTGGCTGACGTCCCTGCCCCGCTGGTTGCTTCGACGCTGATTGCCTATCTGGTGATCTATGTGGCGCTGATGTTCGCCTATATCGGTGCGATCTTCTACATGGCGCGCAAGGCAGCCAAGGGCGAGTCGATAAAGCCACGGGTGCCGTCCTCCGGCGGTGCCGCAGTTTCGATCCCGGCGGAGTAGACGATCATGGATATGTTTGGAGACCCCGCCATTTGGCTTCCGCTTGTTTTTGCTGGGCTGATGGGCCTGTCGATCCTGATCTATGTGGTTCTGGATGGATTTGATCTTGGCGTGGGGGTTTTGTTCCCCTTTGCCGAGGACGACGAGAAAGACCGCATGATCGCGTCGATTGGGCCGTTCTGGGACGCCAACGAAACGTGGCTGGTGCTGGCAATTGGCCTGTTGCTGGTTGCGTTTCCGTCCGCGCATGGCGCGATCCTGACAGCGCTTTATCTGCCTGTTGCGATCATGCTGATCGGGCTGATCTTGCGGGGCGTCGCGTTTGAGTTTCGGGTGAAAGCGCCGATCAAACACAAAGCGTCGTGGAACAACGCATTCTTTATCGGGTCCATGATGACCTCGCTGAGCCAGGGCTTTATGCTGGGCATGTATATCATGGGGTTGGAGTATACGTGGGCAACCTTTGCGTTCGCGTGTGTCACGGCCGTGTTCCTGACTGTTGGTTACAGCTTTATCGGCGCGTGCTGGTTGATCCTGAAAACCGAAGAGCGGTTGCAGTTGAAATCAGTGGCATGGGCCAAGGGGGGCATCTGGGGGCTGGTCATCGGACTGGGCGCGATTTCACTGGCGTCGCCCTTGGTCAGCCCGCGTATTTTTGAGAAATGGTTCTCGTTCCCTGAAGCCATTCTGCTGGCGCCTTTGCCGATCATGTCAGTGCTGCTGGTGGCGCTTTTGTGGGCGGCGCTGCGCAAGCTGCCCACACGGGATGACAGCTGGGCGTGGTTCCCGTTTGTGTGCTCGATCGTGCTGTTCACGCTGAGCTTTTTTGGGCTGGCTTATAGCTTTTACCCGTATGTGGTGCCCGAGCAGATCACGATCTACGAGGCGGCTTCCGCGCCGGAGAGCTTGTTCATCATTCTGGTGGGGACGGTGTTCGTCTTGCCGACGATCATTGGCTACACGGTGCTGGCCTATACGGTCTTCCGGGGCAAGGCGACGGAGTTATCTTACGACTGATCCGGGTTGATCCGGTACAAAAAAGGGCAGAGGCTTTGCGGCCCCCGCCCTTTCTGTTTGCCCTGTGAGTGGGTTTATTTCAGATCGAAGCGATCCAGTTCCATGACCTTCGTCCAGGCTTTGACGAACTGGCCGACGAAACGCACTTCGGCGTCGTCCTGGGCATACACCTCGGCCAAGGCGCGCAGTTGCGAGTTGGAGCCGAAGACCAGATCGACGCGGGTGCCGGTCCAGACCAGATCACCTGTCGCGCGCGAGCGGGCTTCGAACACGTTTTCGCTGTCGCTGACCGCTTTCCACTCGATGCTCATGTCGATGAGGTTGCGGAAGAAGTCGTTGGTCAACGCACCCTTGCGTTCTGTGAACACGCCGTAGGAGCTGTCGTTGTAGTTCGCGCCAATGACGCGCAGACCGCCGACAAGCACAGACATTTCCGGTGCGCTGAGCGTCAGCAGTTGGGCACGGTCGACCAGCAGTTCCTCGGCCGAGACAGAGAAGTCTTCGGCAAGGTAGTTGCGGAAGCCGTCTGCTTTCGGCTCGAGCGGTTCGAAGCTTTCGGCGTCAGTCTGTTCGGCTGTGGCATCGGTGCGGCCCGGTGTGAAGGGCACTTCGATGACGTGACCTGCGGCTTTGGCAGCCTGTTCGACACCGACGGACCCAGCAAGGACGATCAGATCGGCCAACGAGACCTTTTTGTCACCGTTGTTGAAGGACGTCTGCACGCCTTCAAGCGCTTGGATGACCTTTGCCAGCTTTGCGGGCTCGTTGACGTCCCATCCGTTTTGCGGCGCAAGACGGATGCGGGCGCCGTTTGCACCACCGCGCTTGTCAGAGCCACGGAAGGTCGATGCAGAGGCCCACGCGGTGGAGACCATTTCGGCCACGCTCAGACCTGTCGCCGCGATATCGGCCTTAAGCTTGGCGATGTCGCTTGCATCGACCAGCGGGTGGTCAACAGCAGGCACCGGATCCTGCCAGATCAGGTCTTCATCGGGGACATCCTTGCCCAGATAGCAGACCTTGGGGCCCATATCGCGGTGGGTCAGCTTGAACCATGCGCGGGCATAGGCATCGGCGAACAGATCGGGATTGGCGTGGTAGTGACGCGAAATCCGCTCGTACTCAGGGTCCATGCGCAGGGCCATATCGGCCGTGGTCATCATAGGCTTGTGCGTTTTCGCAGGATCATGCGCGTCAGGCACCAACTTGGCCGATTCCGGGTCTTTCGGGTGCCACTGATGCGCACCTGCGGGGCTTTTGCCCAACTCCCATTCGAAACCGAAGAGCGTGTCGAAATAGCTCATGTCCCAGGTGGTCGGTGTGGGCGTCCATGCGCCTTCGATACCGGAGGTGATGGTGTCCCCACCCGAGCCGACGCCGTGTGTGCTGAGCCAGCCAAAGCCCTGCGCTTCAATCGCGCCGCCTTCGGGTTCAACACCAACCTTGGCCGCATCGCCAGCACCGTGGGCTTTGCCGAAGGTGTGACCACCTGCAACCAGCGCGACGGTTTCCTCGTCGTTCATCGCCATGCGGGCGAAGGTCTCGCGAATGTCGCGGGCGGATGCAACGGGATCGGGTTCGCCGTTGGGACCTTCAGGATTGACATAGATGAGGCCCATCTGAACAGCGGCAAGCGGGTTGGCCAGTTCGCGATCCCCGGAATACCGCTCGTCACCCAGCCAGGTTTCTTCGGTGCCCCAATAGATGTCTTCTTCGGGCTCGAAAATGTCGGCGCGGCCACCGCCAAAGCCAAAGATCTTCAGACCCATGGACTCCTGCGCCACGTTGCCGGCGAGGATGAACAGATCAGCCCAGGAAATCTGGTTGCCGTATTTCTTTTTGATCGGCCACAGCAAGCGGCGCGCCTTGTCAAGGTTGCCATTGTCCGGCCAGCTGTTGAGCGGCGCAAAACGCTGGTTACCGGTGGAGGCGCCACCACGCCCGTCAGCGGTACGGTAGGTGCCAGCAGCGTGCCATGCCATACGAACCATGAACGGGCCGTAGTGGCCATAGTCAGCGGGCCACCAATCCTGGCTCTCGGTCATCAGATCGGTAAGGTCTTTTTTCAGCGCCTCAAGGTCGAGCTTTTTAAACTCTTCGGCGTAGTCGAACGCCTCACCCAGGGGATCGGAGGCAGGCGCATTCTGGTGCAGGATGCGCAGGTTTAGCTGGTTCGGCCACCAGTCCTTGTTACCGCGCCCGGCAAAGGTTGTGTGCAGGGTCGTGCCGTGCATGACGGGGCATTTGCCACCAGTTCCAACGTCGTTTCCGTCCATGGTTCGCTCCTTAAAGTCGCTATGGGTCCGTAGTGGGTGTCAAGCATGAGACGCAGAATCTCAGATGCTCTCAAGGTGACGGTAGCAAGGTTTTATAATTATTATAAGTTGTATTTTCGAATGTCTTTGATAACTTCACGTTATGAATAATCTGACCCTGAAACAGCTTCGTTATTTTGAAGCCTTGGCCCGGCACTTGCATTTCGGGCGCGCTGCAGAGGCCTCGGCGATTTCGCAGCCTGCACTGTCGACACGCATCAAGGAACTTGAGCAATCGCTCGGGACGACCCTGTTTGAACGCGGCCCCCGGCATGTCAGCCTCACCACATTCGGCGAGGATTTCGCGGTCCGGGTCCGCGAGATTTTGCGCGCGGTCGATGAGCTTGGCGATATGGCGCGTGCAGCGCGTGGCGGATTGACAGGGCGGTTGCGGATCGGGGTGATCCCGACAATCGCGCCCTATCTGCTGCCCACCCTGATCGGTGAGTTGACCCGCGCCCATCCCGAGATCGACGTGCATGTGCGCGAGACGGTTACCCCGCGTTTGCTGGAAGAGCTTGAAGAGGGGCAGCTTGATACAGCCATCCTTGCGCTTCCGATTGACGAGCCGACCTTGTTCGAGATCCCGCTTTTTGATGAGGCCCTTGTTCTGGTACGCCACGAGGGCGACGCCCATGCCCCCATTCCGGCCAAAGAGCAGTTGCGTCAGATGAACTTGCTGCTGCTTGAGGAAGGACACTGCTTTCGCGATCAGGCCTTGTCATTTTGCAGCGTATCATCGCCCCAGCCGCGCGACGGGCTGGACGGCAGTTCGCTGTCGACACTGGTGCAAATGGTCGGCGCAGGGATTGGCGTGACGTTGATCCCCGAAATGGCGGTGCGGGTCGAAACACGGTCTGCCCCGGTCGTCATCGGGCGGTTTGAAGGGGCCGAACCGACGCGCACCGTGGGCATGGTGTGGCGCAAGACGCATCCTTTGGCCGCGCAGTTGCAGCAGATCGCGGGGATCGTAAAGCGCTCGGCGGATATGCTGATGGCGGGTTAAGCGGCGCGCGTCCGCCACATGCGGATGAACGGCAGCGACAACATCCCAAGCGCGGCGATGGCCAGCAACAGCGCAATCGGGTGACCCGAAAAGAATGCCGCAAAGCTGCCATCTGTGATGATAAGGCCCTGACGCAGGCTGATTTCCAGCGTTGGGCCAAGAACCATCCCGATCACCAGCGGCGCCATCGGATACCCTTGGCGGCGCAGCAGGAAACCGATGATGCCTGCCAGCGCCATGACCAGCAGATCAAACGGATTGCCACGCACGAAATAGACGCCCAGCGTGCACAGCAGCGTGATGACGACCAGCATATAGGCCTCGCGCAGTCGCAACAGGGGTGCGGCGACCTTGCTGACCATCATGCCAAGGGGAAGCAGCATCAGGTTGATGACAAAAAAGCCCGAAAAGATCGCAGCCATGAGGACGGGGTTATCTTCCATCAGACGCACGCCGGGGGTGACGCCGTGCAAGGTGAGGGTGGCCAGCATGACAGCCGTGATCGCATCACCGGGGATACCTAGCGCCATGGTCGGCACAAGTGCGCCGCCGGTCACTGCGTTATTGGCGGACTCGGATGCGATCAGCCCATCGGGTTCGCCTTTGCCGAAATTCGCCCGGGTCGGCGCCGAGCGGCGGGCTTCGGCATAGCTGATGAACGCGGCCGTTGCCGCGCCTGTGCCCGGTAAGATGCCGATGCCATTGCCGATCAGCACCGACTTGGCGAGGTTCTTAAGACGACCCTTCCATTCGGCCAGCTTGGGCAGGATGATACCTTGAAAAGAGATCAGCGTGGCGCCGTCATCCCCCGGCTTGGTCGCGCGGATCAGGACCTCGGACAGGGCAAAAACACCGATCACGACGGCCAGCAGGTTGAAGCCTGCGATGAGTTGGAACTCTCCAAAGGTAAAGCGTGCCTCGCCGGTGATCGGATCACCCCCGACAGAGGACAGGAAAAGGCCAATCATGCCCGCGATCAGGCCTTTGACAAGCGATCCTTCGGACACCGACACGATGCAGGTCAGTCCCAGAAGGATCAGAGCGAAGGTTTCGATCGGGCCGAAATTCAGTGCAAACGCAGCCAGTTGCGGCGCCGCGAAAATCAGCACGACCGCCGAGACAAGCCCGCCCACAACCGACGCAATCGTGGACCAGCCCAGCGCCTTGCCAGCCTCACCGCGCTGCGCCATCGGGAAACCATCCAGACAGGTCGCTGCAGATTGCGGCGTGCCCGGCGTGTTGATGAGGATTGCCGAGATCGAGCCACCATAGACCGACCCTGCATAAATTGCGAGTAAGAGCAGGATCGCGGGCGCCTGATCCATGGTCAGCGTGAAAGGCAGGATCATCGCAACAGCAACGGTCGAGCCTATGCCGGGCAAAGCACCCAGAACAATACCGAGCATCGTGCCAAAGCTGAGCACCATCAGGCCCTGTGGCGTAAGGATCAGGCCAAGCGCCTGTGGCAGAACTTCGATCATGCTAAATCCACCAGAACATCGGGGACGTGGGCAGCGGCATGGTCAGCATATGGTTGAAAAGCGCGACAATCGCGCCCGGTACGCCAAGGCTGACGGCGGCAATGGGCAGTGGGTTGCGCACGCCCAGAAGCAGCAGAAACAGAACCGACAGGATGACCGAGCTGAAAAAGAAGCCCAACGTGGTTAGAAAGATCATGTAGATCACTGTCGCGACGGCCATGATCCCAACACGCAGAATGCCCTGACCATCCCAGCCGGTGCCTGCGCGCAAATCCACGATCAGGTTAAGCGCTGCAAGCGCCATCCAGGCGATCAGGATGATGCGCGGAAAAAAGGTCGGATCGAAGGCACCGCCAAGATCAGCAAACTCAAGACCAAACGTCGAATAGGTCAGCGCGGATGCGATGAGCAGCAAGATCAGCGCGATCAAAGCGCGCTCGGAAAAAAGGCGGGTCAGCATTGCTTACGTCTCGAATTGGGGTCGCGGCTTGGGACGCGACCCCGATGGTCTTTACAGACCAGCCGCTTCGATGATGGCCGCGTTAGAGCCATACTGCGCGCGGTAAAACGCTTCGAAATCCGCCGCGTTGCGGTAGTTCAGGACCGTGCTGGTCTGGGCGGCGAACTCCTGAAAACCGTCTGAGTTGACAGCCGCCTCACACGAGGTGGACAGCTTTTCCACAACCGCCGGATCAGTGCCCGCGGGCGCGAAAAGACCGCCCCAGAGATACAGCTCGTTCAGCGGGGCTTCGATCCCCACTTCGGCCGCGGTCGGCACGTCGGGATAGTTGGCAAGCCGTTCGTCGTTAAAGACCATCAGAGGCTTGAAGTCACCGCGCGTCATCAGGATTTCGGTGTCACCGAAGAACTGGATCGTGCCAGCAGCCATCGCTTGCAGCGCAGGGCCCGAGCCTTGGAAGGGCAAATGCTTGAGGTCGTCAAGGATGCCCAGACCCGCAAAAGCCGCCACGGTTGTCAGATGGGTCATGGCGCCCGGGCCGGACGAGCCAAAGATGTATTTGCCGGGCTCTGCCTTGACAGCGGCCACCACATCTTCGGCGGTATTGAACGGGCTATCGGCGTTCGCAAACAGCAATGTCGGTGATGCCGCAACCGAACAGATCGGCGACCAGCTGTCGATATTGTAAGGCACGTCCTTGATCTGAGGCTGGATCGTCGAGACCGTGATCGAGAAATACCCCAACTGGTAACCATCCGGGCGTTGACCGGCCAGCGCACCTGCAGCGACCGTGCCGGACCCACCAGCCATGTTGGACACGAACACATCGCCCCCAACCGCTTCGGCAAAGTGAGGCGCAAAGCCACGCAGCAGCAGATCAGTACCACCGCCAGCATTAAATGGCGCGATCAGGTTGATCGGGCGTTCCGGAAAATCCTCAGCTGTCGCGGAAATGGCGCCAAGCGCAATGGTTGCAGCCAAAGCTGTTGTTTTGAAAATCGTCATTGTGTCCTCCCTAAACACGATGGTCCACGCAGAAGATGCCGTGCTAATTCACGGTTTACAATTGCGCGTTGGGCAGTGACCTAGAGCAAAGTGACGCCAAGGGAACAATTTGGAGCAAGAAAGCCCGCGCGCACAGACAGTGGTGCGGGGACGACATTGACCCTAATCCGGGATGTCAGGCCCATCCATGACGCGATATGCGATTTCAGACAGCACGCTTTCCAGATCAAAGGCCATATCCATATGCGTGACCTTGCCGTCGAGCAGCAAGAACGACACCCCGTGCACGAAGCTCCACAATAGAAAGGCGCGGCGGATGTCGGGCTCTTCGACGGTATCGCTACCACGGTAGAGAGCGACCTCTTGCTGGACGCTAAAGGCCATCGTATCGCCGGTCTTGACCAGATCTTCGTATTCATCGTGGTCTTCGGACAGGCCGAACATCAGGCGGAACACGCCCGGTTCGGCAATCGCAAACCCCACATAGACGCGGCCCAGCGCAATGATGCGGTCGATGCTGCCGGGCGCAAGGGGTTCGACCGCTGCAAGCATCTGCTCCATCTTGCGTTCCATCCCGCCCAGCGCCACAGCGCGCAGCATTTCGCCCTTATCTTTGAAGTGCTTATAGGGGGCGGCCGTTGACACACCTGCCCGACGACAGGCTTCGGAAACCGAGAAGTGATCGGGGCCTTTTTCCTCGACCAATTGTCGCGTCGCCTCGATCAGTTGCTGCTTGAGATCACCGTGATGATACTGCGCGCGCTTTTGGGGCTCGGGTTCGTTTTTCATGATCCAAGATGTTTCAGACATCGTATCTCTTGTCAAAGTGAGAGCTCCTAACATATAAGTTAGAGTGTCTAACATTAAAGGTGTCGTGATGGCAGAAGACAAAAAACCGTCGGTAATGCGGCGCATCGCCCGGCGCGTTGGTATTATCCTTGGCACTGTCGCGGTCGTTGGACTTGCCGGATTGGGGATTGTTGCGGGATCAGACTTTCTGGCCGCGCGCGCAGAGGCGACGCCCCCCGCCGCGGGCGCTGCTGCCACGCCGGTTGCGGTGATGCCTTTGCGGATTGAAAGCAGCTATCGCGTGCCGCGCCAGTTTGTCGGCCAGATCGAAGCCGCAAGCACATCCGTGCTGTCTTTTGAGCTTGGCGGTCGCGTCACACAGGTGGCCGTTGAGGAAGGCGACACTGTATCTGCGGAGCAAGAGATTGCGCGCTTGGACACCGCCTTGCTTGAGGCGGAAAAGACCCGTCTGAAAGCATCGCGCGCGGCGACGCAAGCCCAGCTGACATTTGCCAAAACCCGCGTTGCGCGGGCCGAGCAACTGCGCGGTCAGGGATTTTCAAGCCAGGAAACACTGGATGAAACGACAGCAACGCGCGATGAACTGACAAGCCGGATCGCCGAAATCGACGCAGCGCTTGAGACCGTCACAATCAATCTGGAAAAATCGGTGCTTTATGCGCCTTTTGCCGGACGGATCGGCGCGCATAACATCGATGGCGGAGAGACGTTGGCCGCCGGTCAGGCCGTTGTCACCCTGATCGAGACCAGTGCGCCGCAGGTACGGATCGGTCTGCCTTTGTCGTTCACAAAGGACATGCTGGACGGTGCAGAAATCGCCATCGCAGGCGCGCGGTATCCTGCGGACTTCATTCAGTTCCGCCCCGATATTGACCCCGTGACCCGCACCCGAACCGCGTTGTTCACGCTTGCGACCACCGACGCGCCCACCTTTGGGCAAACGGCCACACTTTTTGTGCAAACGGTGATCGAGGCACGCGGGGCGTGGGTGCCGCTTGATGCTTTGCAGGAAGGTTCGGGCAGTGCCTGGACCGTGCTTGTTGTCGAGGATGACATCGTGCGCACGGCAGCGGTTGAGCTGCTGCATGCAGAAGCCACCCGCGCCTATGTGCGCGGCACGTTTAAAGACGGCGCGCAGTTGATTGCCACCGGCGCACATCGCGTGGTGCCGGGACAATCGGTGCAGCTTCAGCAGGTGAAGGGCTAGAGCGATGGAAACGCTGACCTTCCGGCAACCGCGCCTTGTCGCTTTGATCCTGCTGGTGCTGATCTCGGCGGGGATGTCATCATTTCTGTCGCTGGGACGTCAGGAAGACCCGACGATCACCAACCTCTTTGCCACGGTCACCACAAGCTTTCCCGGCGCTGATCCGGCCCGTGTCGAAGCGCTGGTCACCGCAGAGATAGAAGAAGAACTGCGCGAGATCGCCGAGGTCGATACGGTTGAATCCGTCTCGCGCTCGGGCGTGTCGGTGGTGTCGGTCGAGCTGATCGAAACGCTGGACGAGGCCACAATCGAGCAGGTCTGGTCGGAAGCGCGCGACGCCGTCGAAGATGCACGCAGCCGCTTTCCGGCGGGCGTGCAGGCCCCTGAATTCGACGCTGAAGGTATCTCGGCCTATTCGGCGGTTATCGCGGTCACTGCAGATCATGACGGCGTGCCGCTGACGCTGGCCTATAATCATGCTGATGCATTGGCAGATCGTTTGCGGTCAATCCCATCGACGCGCGCGGTGGACCTGTTCGGAGAGCCGGAAGACGAGGTTTTGGTCGAAGTGGACCCGCAAGCCGCCGCTGCACTGGGTCTTACGGCGCGTGATATCTCGAACCGGATCAACGCGGCGGATGGCAAGGTTCAGGCAGGCCGTTTGCAAGGCGCGCAGACAGACCTGACGATCAACATCTCAGGCGAGATTGACGCGCTGGACCGGCTTGGCCGCGTGGTCTTGCGTGAAAACGCGCAAGGCACATCGGTTACCCTTGCAGATATCGCGACGCTGACACGCGGCGCCCGCGCCCCTGCAGAAGAGCTGGCGCTGGCCAATGGACGCCCCGCCATCCTTGTCGGCGTGCTGGCGCAAGACGGTGTCCAGATCGACCGCTGGATGGGCTTTGTGCGCGCTGAATTGGCCGAAGGCACAGATGCAGTCCCGGTTGGGCTGTCGGAAGTGATGATGTTCGATCAAAGCACCTATACCGCAGATCGTCTGGCCGAGGTGGGCACAAACATGGCCATCGGTGTGTCGCTGGTTGTGGCGGTGCTGTTTTTGACGCTGGGCGTGCGCGCGGCGATGATCGTTGCCCTGGTCTTGCCTGTGGTGTCGCTTGCAACCCTCGCGACAATGAACTTCATCGGGTTGCCAATCCATCAGATGTCGGTCACCGGCCTGATCGTGGCTTTGGGCCTGCTGGTGGATGCCGCCATCGTGATGGTCGACGAGGTGCGGCAACGTCTGGCCAAAGGGATCGCACGGGCCGACGCTGTGGGCGACGCCACCAAACGGCTTGCGGCACCGCTGCTTGCCTCGACGGTGACGACGGCGCTGTCGTTCACGCCGATGATCCTGCTGCCGGGACCAGCCGGCGATTTTGTCGGCTCGATCGCCATTGCAGTGGTCTTGATGCTGATCTGGTCGCTTGTGATCGCTGTCACAGTCACGCCAGCACTGGCGGGATGGTTCCTAAAATCCGGGAGCGGCGGCATTCGCATTCCGGTTCTGGGACGGCTCTTTGAAGGCTCTATCCGGTGGTCGTTGAACAACCGCATCAAGTCTGTCGCCCTTGCGCTGGTCTTGCCTGTGATGGGCTTTGTAAGCTTTCCGACGCTGACCGCGCAATTCTTTCCCGGCGTCGAGCGCGATCAGTTCTACCTTGAGGTTGATATGCCCCCGGGCACGTCCATTTCCGAAACAGCGGCCCTCGCACGCCAGATCGACGCCTTGCTGCAAAGCAAAGACAGCATCGATCGGGTCTATTGGAGCATCGGAAAATCCGGCCCGGCATTCTATTACAATATCACCGGCGGGCGGGCCCAAGAGCCGGGCTACGCGCAGGCGATGGTCAAGACACAGACGGCGGAAGACGCCGCGCAGCTGGTGCCTGATTTGCAAGCGCAACTTGATGTTCTGGCACCGCAAGCGCGGATCATCGTGCGGGATCTGGTGCAAGGCCCGCCTGTTGCAGCGCCGGTCGAACTGCGTCTGGTCGGCCCCGATCTGGAAGTGCTGCGCGCCCTGGGGGACGAGGCGCGCGCGATGATGGCCGACCTGCCACTGGTCACACAGGTCCGCGCAGGCGTGACCGGCGGCGCCCCGCAACTGCGCTATGACATTGACGAGGTGAACGCCCGGCTTTTGGGGCTTAACGTGACAGACATCGCAGCCCAGCTTGAAGCTGGTCTGGTTGGTGTGACTGGCGGCAGCTTGGTCGAGGGCACAGACCAGTTGCCTGTTCGCGTCCGGCTGGGCAACGGGTTGCGCGGCGATCTGAACGCAATCTCTGATCTGCCGATTGTGCTGCCCGATGCGCCGCGTATTTCCGCGACAGGTGCCTTCCCCGCTGTCCCCTTATCCGAACTGGCCCGCCCCGTGATCGAGCCGGCGGAAAGCGTGATTACACGCCGCAACGGCGAACGCTCGAATACGGTGCAGGCCTATATCGTGCCCGGAGTGCTGCCCGAAGAGGCGTTGCAATCAGTGCTGGGTTCCCTTGAGGACCGCGGCTTTACGATGCCTGCGGGATACCGGATGGAGCTGGGCGGCGACTCAGATGCACGCTCGAACACCGTGGGCAATTTGCTGGCCTCAATCGGATTGATCGTAACGCTGACGATTGCGACGATTGCGCTGACGTTCAATTCGTTCCGCCTGACGGCTGTGGCGCTGGTGGTCTGCGTGTTGTCTGCGGGGCTGTCGATGCTGTCTCTTGCGATCATGCAATATCCGTTCGGGATCAATGCAATCATCGGGGTGATCGGTTCTATCGGGGTATCGATCAACGCAGCGATCATCATCTTGACGGGTTTGAAAGGCGACGCAGGTGCCGCCGCAGGAGACCGCGCGGCGATGACGCGCGTGGTGACCGGATCCAGCCGCCACATCTTTTCGACCACGATCACAACCTTCGGAGGCTTCCTGCCTTTGATCCTGGAAGGCGGCGGGTTCTGGCCGCCCTTTGCGGTGGCGATTGCAGGGGGCGTGTTGTTGTCTGCTGTGGTGTCGTTCTATTTCACCCCGCCGATGTTCGCACTGATTTACCGCAAAAAGCCTGCCGCGCAAGAGACCGCAAAACCTGACAGTTTAAAGGCATCCGGACCAGTCCGCCTGATTGCAGAATAGCGGGGTTTTTGGGCGCAAGTGTGATCGGACGTGTGATTGGCCGTATCTGGTCACATGCGCATGAACGCTCTAGATCCTTAGAAAATCGTCGAGAACGCTATTAAACAAAGCGGGCTTTTCCAGATGCGCGGCATGGGCGCAATCGGGGATCACGGCGAGGCGCGCATCCGAGATGGAGTGCCATAACTGCTCGATCTGGCTCCAAGGATAGGTGCGATCATGATCGCCCCAGATCAGCAGGGTCCTGGCGCGGATGGCCGCAAGATTGGCCACACCGCTCCAGCTTTGCATCGCATCAAGACCAGCAAGGATAGCACGCAGGCTGCTGCGTTCGGCCAGCGCAGCACAAGTTTCGTAGTTGAGTGCGGCCTCTTGCTTTAAAAACCAGGTTGCGGCAATCCGGCGGGCGGTGACACGTGCACCTTCGGTATGCGCGCGCTCTTTGGAGGCGCGGATCGACTCGAACCGTCCGGGCAGGATACCTGCAGCGCCCGTGCCATAAAGCACCAGTTGCCCGACGCGTTCCGGGGCCTGTGCGACGATCTCTTGGGCGATCATGCCGCCCATCGAATGACCCACAAGATGAAATCGCGCCACACCGCGTGCGCTGAGATCATTCAGAACCCAAAGGGCAAAACCCGCAATTGTATCGGGCGGTTCAAGGTCGGCATTCTTGCCAAATCCGGGCAGATCCAGCGTGATAACCTCATATTCAGCGCCCAAGGCGGCGCGCTGTGCTTCCCATTGCTGACTGCCGCCCATGAAGCCATGGACAAAGACAAGCGTTGTCATTTCCGGGCACCCTGAACGATGCGGTCAAGGATCATTGCGCAGAAGAGGATTGAGAAGCCGGCCAGGATTCCCTGCCCCACATTTGCGTATTGCAGCGCTTCGAGCACGTCTTCGCCAAGGCCCTTGGCCCCGATCAGGGACGCCACCACAACCATCGCCAGCGACAGCATGATCGTCTGATTGATGCCTGCGCGGATCGACGGGCTTGCCAATGGCAAATCAACCTTGGTCAGCAGATACCACTTGTTGGCCCCAAAGCTGATCGCCGCTTCACGCACGCTTTCCGGCACGCCGCGCAAGCCAAGCACGGTCAGGCGCACCACTGGCGTACCGCCAAAAATCATCGTCACCACGACAGCGGCTGGCTTGCCGACACCGAAAAAGGCAATCACCGGAACCATGAACACAAAGGCAGGCATGGTCTGCATGAAGTCCATAATCGGCTGGATGAACGCATAGAACCGGGGGCGGCGCGCGGCAAACATGCCCAGCGGTATTCCGATGACGATGGACAGACAGGCGGCTGTGCCCAGCAGGGCCAGCGTTGTCATTGCCGCCTCCCAAAAGCCCAAAAGGCCCATATACGCCAGAAAAGCGCCGGAATAAATTGCGGTGCGGATGCCTGCTGTGAGCCAAGTCAGCAACACGATCAGGCTGGCGATGACGATCCACGGGGTCTGCACCAGAATAACCTCAAGTGCATCAAGCAGCGTTCGGATGCCGTAAGTGAGCCCATCGAAGAATGCGCCGCTGTTACGCACACACCAGGCGATGAAGTTTTCGACGGCGCTAATGCTTGTCAGGCGGATATCAGGATCGGTCGGGAATTCACTCAACAAAGAGTAGCGACCCGGAAAGCTGTAGTGCAGCATCGCAGCAGAGACGATCAACGCCATGAACACCGCGCTGAACGCGATCTGAGAGACCGGCATCGCCGACCGGATCGAGCGGTCGGACAGCCAATCCGAGAACCGCGCCTCAAGCGCCCAGTTGGCAACGACAGATTGGACCGCTTTGACGACCAGCAAGATCACGATGCCCATCAGCACAATTGACGGACCTTGAGCGGCCAAGGCCTCTGCCTCTGCGCGGATACCACCGATATTTTCCTCAAGCGACGTCACTGTGCGCTGATACGCGTCAACCCTGTCAGAGTTGCTTTCGATCGCGGCGGCCAACTGCTGGCGACGCAGTTCCAACGTGCCTTCGATCGAAGCAATCCTTGCCATCGCATCTGCGGCCAGATCGCCAAAAAGGCCGCGGGCGATCTGTACCAACGCGAGCGCTTCAAGGATCAAGAACGGCAGTGCCCAAGTCCACAAGCCGCGCGCACCAAACCATACAGGGCCGAAAAGACCGGCCATCAGGTTAAATGTCGGCGTAAAACGTGATGATGCTCCGATCTTGTCAAAGTTGCGGATGTAGTAGTCAGGGCTGGTGCGGGTGAACGCACGAATATTCTCGCGCCGCTCTTCGGCGTAGGCCAGCGCGGCGTCGCTTTCGGTGTCTTCCAGCGGGTTTACATCATAGGCGTTCATGAGACTTCCGTTCCTTCGATCACGGTGCGCAGCAGATCCGCGCGGGTAATCACCCCGACATCGGCACCACCGTCTTCGACAACAATCGCGTCGCTTTTCTCAATCGCAAGATTGATGAGCGTGCTGAGGTTTTCGCCCTCGTTCACGCGGGGCGCATCGGCCGAGATCGGCCCGTGCGTAGCGATATGATCTGGCAGCGACTGCATCACCGCATGGGCCCGCACGACCTTCAGTCTTGAAATACCGGCCACGAAATCGGCGACATAATCATCCGCTGGGTTCATCACGATGTCTTCGGCGGTGCCGATCTGGACCACTTTGCCATCCCGCATAATCGCGATCCGGTTGCCAATGCGAACAGCCTCATCAAGATCGTGGGTGATAAAGATCGTCGTCTTCTTCAGAATTTTGCTGAGCCGGATAAATTCGTCCTGCAATTGCCGCCGGATCAGGGGATCAAGCGCCGAGAACGGCTCATCCATGAGCAGGACATCAGGATTTGCAGCCAAAGCGCGGGCCAACCCGACCCGTTGTTGCATCCCGCCCGACAATTCATGGGCAAACTTTGCGCCCCACGCGCCCAGCTCGACGATATCGAGAATCGCTGCGGCTTGTCGCATCCGCTCGTTCTTGCTGACCTGGCGGATCTCGAGCGGCATCGCGACATTATCCAGAACCGACCGATGCGGCATCAGGGCAAAGTTCTGAAAGACCATTCCGATCTTGTTGTTGCGAAACTGCTGGAGCTCTTTGGGTCCCAACGCCATCACATCGGTGCCTTCGATCTTGATCTTGCCATCGGTGGGCTCGAGCAGACGATTGAAGTGGCGTACAAGCGTCGACTTGCCGCTGCCAGACAGGCCCATGATGCAGAAAATCTCGCCCCGGTTTACCGAGAGGCTGACATCCGCCACGCCGACAACGCAGTTGAACTCGGCCAGCACTTCGGTCTTGCTCAGACCCCGATCGCGGATCGCCTGCAGGGCAATCTCGGGCTTGGCGCCGAAAATTTTCCAGACATTTGAAATTTCTACAACGGTATCGTCGCCCATATATCCCCCAGAAGGTTGCTGTTTGGGTTGCGCCGTTTCAGGATGGCGCGCCCGAAGGCACGCCATCTTGTGTGTCGATGTGGGCTTAGAGACCCAGCCAGGCGTCCACACGTTCGGGGTTTGCTTCGACCCATTCGCGGGCCACTTCCGCAGCATCCCGGCCATTGCCGCTGATCTCGAACGCAAAGCTTGAGACGTCATCGGCGGTCAGCTCGAAATTGGCAAAGAATTCAGCAATCGCGGGAGAGCGGTCAACCAGCGAATTTGACCATGCAATCTGCACATCCTTAAGCGCATCTTTCGAGGCGACCATGGATTTGTTGTACCAATCGGGATCATCCGACGGCTGGACCATCACGTATTTTTCCGGATCGAACGCGGGCTCTGACAGCATCTTGACGTCAAACATGAACCACACCGCATGGGGCTTGTAGCAGTAGAACGCATAGCCTTCGTCCTTGGCGATGCTGTCTTTGATCCGCGCGGTTTTCACACTTTCTTCGGCGCGAACCGGTTCGATGAAATCAAGCAAACCATAGTCGCGGACCTTGACCTCATTCACATTGGCCGACGCCCAACCGGGCGCACCGATCCACATCTCACCTTGACCATTGCCATCGCTGTCCATCAAAGTCGCTACATCCGGACGACCAAGATCGGCGATGTCGGTGATGTTGTTTGCCTCACCAAACTGTTCGGTCACGCAAAAGCCCTGATTGCCCTGATAGGGGTTCGAAGACAGCGTCACGGTACCGGCCTCATCGACGTATTTTTTGGTGAAACTCTCTTGGTTGGGCAGCCAGACGTCAGGATGCACGTCAATGTCGCCCTTGCCCTGGTCCATTGCCTGAAAAATCGTGGCGTTGTTGCCTGGCACGAATTCAACCTGACCGCCGATGCGCATTTCGACAACAGCGCCCAGCACGTGGGCGATGGCCTGCGCGCCTGTCCAGGACGGCACGCCGATCTTGACCTCTTCGGCGGCAAAGGCTGGCAGCGCGAATGCGCTTATAGCAGCCGCAAGGCCAAGTGATTTCATCTTTGCGTTCATTGTCTTCTCCTCTGTGGTGTGCGCTGTTTGCGGCGCTTTCGTCGGCAGCTATCAGGCATCACACCCGTCTTGCCGCGTCGTGTTTATGGTGATGAGCCTAGGTCGGGCCGATTTCAAAGGGCCAATTCGAACAATTCATCAAACTATTCTGAATTTGCATAGTTTTACGCTACGCTCCAAATAACGGCCAAACCAACGAAGGACAGCACCGTGGATTTGAACTGGCTTTGGGATTTCGAGTGCTTGGCACGCACCCGCAACTTTACACGCGCCGCAGATGAGCGCCATATCACACAATCTGCTTTTAGCCGTAGAATCAAGGCGTTGGAAAGCTGGGTCGGCTTGCCTCTTGTAAACCGCGCGACCTATCCGATCGAATTGACCGAGGCAGGCACACAGCTTTTGCCAATCGCAAGCGCTGCAATTTCGCAATTGTCGGAAGCCCGGCAATCGATCCGCGAGGCAGACCGCGGCGACAGCCCATTTATCCAGATTTCAGCGCTTCACACGATTTCGGTTAGTTTTTTGGCAGGTCGCATTGAAGATATGCAGACGAAAATCGCAGATCTGCGCACCCGGGTGCTTTCCGATTCGTTGAGTGTTTGTTGCGAGCTTCTGGTCGAAGGCGCGGTTGATATGATGCTGTGCTATTATCATCAGGAGGTCTCTCCGATGATCGACGAGGGGGCGTTTACGCGCAAAGACCTTATCGATGACCCGCTGATCCCTGTGGCAGCCGCCGAGGCCGTGCGCCACCACGGCTGGACCCTTGATGGGCCAAGCGACGCACCGATCCCTTATCTCGCCTACGAGCGATCTTCCTTTCTGGGCATGGTGGTTGAACACACGGTCGACCGAAAGCCGATGCATGTCGACACGATCTATGTCGATGGTCTTGTCGAGGCGATCAAAAGGCGGATGCTGGCCGGGGGCGGATTTGCTTGGATACCGCAAACCGCGATTGCCGCTGAGCTTGCTGCGGGACGTGTCGTGCCGATTGGTGGCGCTGACTGGACAGGGTCCCTGACCATCACTGCATTTGCGGATCCCGCTGGTTTCGACCCCGTCGCGCAAGAGCTTTGGGATCGGCTTTAGCCCCGACCGCTTTGGAGCGGCGAAGGCCTTGTCACACCCGCTGGGCTGTGTGGGGCAACACGAAGGTTGTGTCGGTGTGCGGCGGCGTGTTGACCTGCAGCTTGCAGCCATAAGCCTTTGACAGAATTGCATCTGTCATCACCTGTTTCGGATGGCCTGCAGCAAGGCAGCGCCCGCCCGACAGGATCGCAACATGGTCGGCAAACATCGCAGTCAGGTTGAGATCATGCATCACTGCCACAACACCGCCCCCTGCATTGGCATAGCCGCGTGCGATTTCCATCACCTCAAGCTGGTTGGCGATATCAAGGCTGGCGACCGGTTCATCAAGCAACAGCCAATGGGGCACGCCGTCCTGCACCGGCTGCCAGACCTGCGCCAGAACACGGGCAAGATGAACGCGCTGCTGCTCGCCGCCCGACAATTCCTGAAAAAACCGATCTGCGTAATGGGCTAAGCTGACCCGTTCAAGAGCCGCCATGGAGATGTCCGTCTCGGCCGCAGACAGCCCTTTTTGCAAACCAAGGCGCACCACTTCGATGACCGTGAACGGAAAGGCGAGGACCGCGCTTTGAGGCAACACGCCACGGATCGCGGCCAGATCCCACGGTTTCAAAGCGCGGGTGTCGGCATCGTTCAACGTAACGCTGCCGCCAAAAGGCACATCGCCGGTGATCGCGCGCAGCAATGTCGTCTTGCCGGACCCGTTCGGTCCAACAATCGCGCTAAGCTGCCCGGCCTGAGCGCGAAAGCCAAGCCCGTGCAAAATCTGCGTCCGTCCCAGCGAAACGGTGATGTCGTAAGCGTCAAGCATGGGCTACATATCCACCAGATCCCGGCGGCGCAGCAAGATCCACAAAAAGACCGGCGCGCCCAGGACGGCGGTGATAATCCCAATGGGTAATTCGGCCGGCGCTATAATCACGCGCGCAATCATGTCGGCAGCCACCAGCAGGGTTGCCCCAAGAAGCGCTGCGTTTATCAACAAGGTGCGGTGATCCGGACCGGTCGCAAGCCTAAGCAAATGCGGCACAACGATCCCGATGAACCCGATCCCACCCGAAACCGCCACCGCCGCCCCGGTTGCCGCGGCGACAAGCAGAATGCTGCCGTTTTTGAGGCGCTGCACAGAGTGACCGATATGGGCGGCGGTCGCCTCGCCCAAGGCCAGACCGTTCAAGCCGCGGCCCAGAAAGCTGGCCGCAAGGATCGACAAAAGGATAATCGGTGCGGCGGCAGTGACCTTGGCCCAGCTGGCCCCAGCCAGTGATCCCAGCCCCCAGAAGGTCAGATCGCGCAGTTGACGATCATCGGCCATATAAACAAGGATGCCCGACAGCGCTCCGGCCAAGGCCGCCAGCGCGATCCCGGCCAAAAGCATCGTGGCAACCGAGGTGCGCCCATTGCGCGTTGAAACACGGTATAACAGGAGCGTCGTGATCCAGCCGCCAAAGAAGGCCGCAATCGGGATCAGTTGATTGCCGAACGTATCGATAAAGGCGACGGGCAGAAAGCTACCCAGCACGATGGCGCCAATCGCGCCCAATCCGGCCCCGGCCCCAACGCCGACAAGACCCGGATCTGCAAGTGGGTTGCGAAAAAGGCCCTGCATGACAGCACCCGAGACCGCAAGCGCAGCCCCGACACAAAGCCCCATGGCGAGTCGGGGCAGGCGAATGTCGAGCAGGACCACACGTTCCATCCGCGAGAGCGGCTCACCGCGCATGATCTTGCCCAGCGCATCGGTCAAAGTGATGTCGGTCGCCCCCACGGTGAGGCTTATGACGCTGACGCAGATCAGCAGAAGGCCCAGTACCAGATGTGCGAAACGCGCGCGCCGCAGCCTGTTAGCCGGGCGCCGTGACACCGTGCGAGAGGAGGTGCCTTGCGAGGCAATATCAGCCGCCATAAAGCCGTTCGTTCAGCTCGATCGCCGCGTCTGCCGTGCGCGGACCAAAGCCCAGAATGTAAAGCCCATCCATGCGGATGACGGCTTCGTCTTCGGCGGCGGGGGTGGTGATGATCGCGGGCATTGTGAACAGCTCATCATTGCTGGCGCCGTGATCGCCACCGCGATCCATCATCAAGATGACATCGGGCGCCGCAGCGCTGACCGCTTCGTCAGTCATTTGCTTATAGCCTTCAAATGCAGCAACAGCGTTTACGCCGCCGCTCATCTCGATGATGGCCTGCGCGGCTGTGTTGGTGCCTGCCGCCATGATCCGCCCGCCTTGGGTGCTGAGAATGAACAAGACGCGTTTCGGCGTCTCGCTGACGGTGGCGGCTTTTTCTTCGGCTTCGCGCAAGGCAAGGTCAATCCGGGCGGCCAGGTCATCGGCTTTTTCGGGCACATCAAGTGCATCACCGACGGTGCGGATCTTCTCGAGGATCCCCTCGCGGCTATAGGTTTCGGGCACGGTCACAAAAGGGATCGCCGCATCGCGCAAAACGTCGATTGTTTCGGGAGGACCTGCACCTTCCTCTGAAATGATAAGGGTCGGATCGACCGACAAAACACCCTCGGGCGAGAGCGCACGCAGATAGCCCACGTCTTCGAGATCATTCGCAGGGGCGGGAAAGGTCGAGGTGGTGTCGCGCGCAATCAAGCGGTCTTCTTCGCCCAACGCGTAGACAATTTCGGTGACTGACCCGCCAAGCGCCAGAATGCGGTCAGCATCAGGATTGCTATCCGCAGCGTGACTGTTCGTTACGAACAAAGCAACGCCAAGTGCCCAAAGCACACCAGCCCAGCTGAGCAGCATAAAACGCGATAGGGGGGATGCGTTCATCAAACGGCCTCCTTTTCAAAACTTTCAAGACCCGCGACGATGTCTTGCCAAGCGGGGCGGCTATCGCGATCTTGCTTGCCAACGCCAAAGACCTGGAAGATCAGCATTCCGTCTTTGCCGAACGCCTCAACCGAAGTTGCCATCCCGCGCTGGGTTGGCTTTTCGACAGCCCAAACTTCAGCCACCTGATCGAGGCGCAGGTGCAGATTAAAGCGTCGATCCATCACGTTTTGCCAAGGCCCCATCGGTTTCAGCGTCTGGATCGGACCCGTATGGATCTGGATGCACCCACGATTGCCCGTGAAGATCATGACATCAATCTCGCGCGTTTGCACCATGTGCAGCATCGTATCGACGGCTTTGGGCGCAAGAGCGCGTACAAAAGGGGCACCCGCAATGCGATATGCCCCAAGACGGTTCATTTTGAGCTTTGACGCAAGGCGCAGAAACTGGTGCGTGTCCGTCATGCGCGCCCATTCCTTGCGCAGGATTTCAAGCTTGTCGGGGGATGATTTCGCAGGCTCGGTTGGCACGCGGGGCTCCAGATCAAGGGTCTGGGGCTGCGACGCCAACGCGTTGGTGCTTTTTGTGGTCTCCCATGCGGTCAGATCGGACCCCTCGCGCAGGAAAATCTTGTGCACGGCGTCGCCCGCGCCATCAAAGATCTGAACCGAGCGGCGCAGGCCTGTGTCGGTCTCTTTTTCGACCATGAATGCGTGCTGCCAGTGGGACGGAAAAATGCGCAGGTCAATATCGTCAGACAGCACCATCGCTGCGTGCGATCCCGGCGTGTAGCCTTCGTAGAGGCCCACTTTTTCGTGCACGCATGAGGTGTTGCGGGTCAGCGCCATGACTTCGCCAAAGCTTTGCGCAGCAGCGATGACCTGGTCCGGATGCGCGCCGATTTTGGTGACACCCTGGCCGCAATACGCGGCAACCAGTTGGGCTTCGGTGATCCCAAGCCTGTCGGCCAAATCACGGTCGCGCAGCTTGGGAAGATCGTCACGCATCGCGCGGATCGTTGCAGCATCTAGTTGCGATCTTTCAGCCATTTTTCCCCCGGGAGCTCGAGATCATTGGCGGGCGGGCACGGCCCGCGTAGCTTTGTATGAAATATATTCTTGATAAGTTTAGTCAACTTTAGGCAGACCGCAAGTTTATGCCGATCACTTTGCGTAGAGGGCTCAAGCCGCGCTTGTTCTAGGCCATTTCTTCAAGCGTCTTGAGCAACGCGCGAAAATTGCTGCGGGCCTTCCCTGGATGGCGCACCTTCTTGACTGTCTCGAGGTTTGACAAGTCGTTGCCCACCACAATCAGCCCGACCATACCCCATTCGTAATGCGGCAGGCAGATATAGCCGTAGATGCCCGGCACGGTCAGCATCACCTTGATCTCTTCATCAATCGCGCCATTCCACGGCTCGGCCCCGTCCGGGATCATCCCGCGTTTGGAGGCAGAGTTATGGCTGGGATCGGTGGCCAGAAAGGTCACGCTGTCCCCCGGCGCTATACGCAGGATCGCGGGCTCAAACACGTTGGGGACGTTCTCGTTTTCGCCGCAGCCCGCATTCAGCATGAGGACCGAGTGATTGCCCCCTTCTGATGCCGGAACAGGGGCCTCGGCCGAGACCATGGTGCCGGCCAAAGCCGCCAGCGAAACGGTGAAATTACGACGTGTAAGCATGGACAACCAAATCCTCCTTTGGACCTTTGGTGATGTGAATATCGACCCCGTAGGTCGCGGCAATCTCGGGCCGGTGCAACACCTCTTGCGGACTGCCTTGTGCCAGAACCTGCCCTTGCCGCAGCAAGATCAGATGATCGGCAAAACGCGCGGCAAGGTTCAGATCGTGCAAGGCCACGATGCCGATCGCCCCGCGCGCGCGGATCGTCTCGGAAATGCGGCTCAGCACGTCTAGCTGGTGATGCAAATCCAGCGCAGAGGTCGGCTCGTCAAACAGATAGACATCCGCCTGCCGGATCAGCGCTTGCGCAACCGACACCATCTGCGCCTGCCCGCCCGATAGCTCCGAGATATAGGCCTCGGACAGATGGCCGATGCCGGCGCTGTGCAGCGCCTCGCCCACAGCGTCCATATCGGCAGCGCTGACCTTCCATCCGGCGAGGTTCTTGCGCGCCATCATCACGACATCAAATACGGTCAGAGACGCATTGGCGGCGAAGAACTGCGGCATGAAACACACCCGTTTCAGCCGCGCCCGCGTGCTGAGTGTCGCCAGATCGAGATCGCCCAGATGCACGGCCCCGGCGGTGGGCTTCAATAGCCCCGCAATCACCCGAAAGAGCGTGGATTTGCCGGACGCGTTCGGCCCGATCAGTGCGGTCAACTGCCCCGGTTGCAACGCCTCAAACCCGGTGTCGTTCAGGATCATGCGCTGGTCATAGGCAAAGCGCAGCCCTTGTGCCGACAGCGTCATTGCCAGTGCCTTTTGCGTTGGCTCAGGATGAGACTGACGAAGAACGGAATGCCGATGAGCGAGGTTATCATGCCAATCGGATAGACGATCCCCGGCGTGATCGCCTTGGACGCAATCGAGGTGCC
>CAKZXZ010000137.1 GCA_937883775.1 uncultured Paracoccaceae bacterium | reverse complement strand
GACTATTTCCAGATCACCGCAGGCCCTGTCAGCCTGTCAGATCGCTACGCTGACCGCCCACCATCCCGGTCACGCATCGATGCACCTGCGTCCAAATTCACGTCGATGGCCGCATGATCCCGCCCAAACCTGCCTCACGGCCCGAAAAGGTATCGCTCTGGCGATATCTGCGCCTGTTTCGGCAAGATATCCTGTCGGCGCAGCCCGCTAAGCTGTACCGCGCGTGGATGGCCGAGTTTCGGACGCCGTTCTTTCGCAGCTATCTGGTGAACCAACCCGATCTGGTGAAAACGGTTCTGAAAGACCGGCCCGATGATTTTCCCAAAAGCGACCGGATCGGCGAGGGCTTGCGCCCTTTGTTGGGCGACAGCGTGTTTCTGACCAATGGCGAGACGTGGAAGCGGCAGCGGCGGATCATTGATCCGGCCTTTGAGGGTGGACGGTTGCGCGATACGTTCCCGGCGATGTGGGCGGCTGGGCAGGCCGCAGTCGCGCGGTTTCCGCAAGGGATCGTCGAAGTCGAGGAAGAGACCTCTCACGCCGCCGCCGACGTGATCTTCCGCACACTTTTCTCGATCCCAATCGAGCATGAGATCGCAGCACAGGTTTTCACCCAGTTTCGCGACTATCAACGCACCCAGCCGATCCTCAACCTCGCCGCCTTCGTGCCGCTGCCCGCATGGGTGCCGCGCGGCCATCGTCGCCGCACAAAGGACACCGCCCGGTCGATCCGGGCGCTGATTACGCGCCTGACAGAAGCGCGGATGACGGCGATTGCCGAAGGCACAGCGCCCGATGATCTGGCCACCAAGATCATGACGACGGTTGATCCGGTGACGGGCCAGACCTTCACCACGCAGGAAATGGTCGATCAGGTCGCGATTTTCTTTTTGGCGGGCCATGAAACGAGTGCCTCGGCGCTCGCTTGGACGCTCTATCTCATGGCGCTTTATCCCAACTGGCAGGACCAGGTCGCCGCGGAGGCGGGTGCATTGCAAGAGGCGGTGTTTAGCGAGGTTTCAAAGCTCAAACTCAGCCGGAATGTCTTTCGTGAAGCGCTACGGCTTTATCCGCCTGTTCCCATGATGGTGCGTGAGACAACCTGCCCGGAGCGCTTCCGCGACCGCGATATCCCGAAAGGCGCGCAGATCGTGCTCAGCCCGTGGCACCAACATCGCCATGAGCGGCTTTGGGAGGACCCGGATGAATTTAATCCGGACCGGTTCGAGACTGAGAACGGTAAGACCTGTCTGCGCGAGGCCTATATGCCGTTTTCCGCAGGCGCACGCGTCTGTACGGGTGCGGGGTTCGCGATGGTTGAAGGGCCGCTTTTGCTGTCGATGCTTCTTAAGGCCTATCGGTTTGAACTGGTCGATGGGGAGGTGCCTGTGCCGGTGGCCCATCTGACGGTCCGTTCAAGAGACGGCATCCGGCTACATGTCTCTCGACGGTAGAAAGGCTTTTCAGAAAAGCCTTGGAAAAGTTTTCTGAAAACTTTTCAGCACAAGACATGAACCTGTTCATTGTTGCAAAAGACAACAAACTGGCCCCCGTTCTCCACGCAATGAAATCCGCGGCGCTTGATTTCACGCACAAACCTCTCGCGCCCCACAGTCCGCTCCAAATCGCGCGCTTTGCGACGCACGATCCCGCCTTGGCGGGCCGCTTTGCTGTCGAAGATTTGCTGTAACCAGAGATCGGGCGGAAGAAGGGCGATGGCATAACTCATGCCTGTGACCCTTAGCTGTCTTGGTTAAGATCCTGATAATGACGCAGCACATAAAGCCGGATGGCCGAAGCAAGACCAATCTCCATCCCGCGCTCTGCATCAATTTCGGCGGCCAATGCATTGATTGGCTTGCCTTTCTCTTCGGCGATGCTCCGGAAGGCGTCCCAGAACGGGTCCTCCAGAGATACGCTGGTCCTGTGACCCTTCAACGTGACCGAGCGTTTAGTGGGTCGCAGGCTCATGTCTTTTTCGCCCCATCCAGATCGCGTGCGGCTTCATCGGCGCGCGCGCGGTCCAGCTCTTTTTCGGCCTTGGAGCGGCCATGCACAGCCGCATTTTGATCCGCGCGGGCTTTCTTTTCAGCCCGCGCCTTGTCTTTGCGAAACCGGTTCAGATTGACCGGCTGCGACATTACTTCGGACCCACCATGTTTTCGGGCCGCACGACGCGATCAAAAGTCGCCTCATCAACGAAGCCAAGCGCAATCGCTTCTTCCTTCAGGGTCGTGCCGTTTTTATGCGCGGTCTTGGCAACCTTGGTGGCATTGTCATAACCAATTTCGGGCGCCAGCGCCGTGACCAGCATCAGGCTTTCGCGCATCAGCCGCTCGATCCGGTCGGCATCGGCTTTCAGACCCACAACCAGATTGTCGGTAAAGGTCGAGGCCGCGTCGCCGAGCAGCTGCATGGATTGCAGCACGTTATAAGCCATCATGGGTTTGTAGACGTTCAGCTCAAAATGCCCTTGGGAGCCTGCGAAACCAACAGCCGCGTCATTCCCGAAAACGTGGGCACAGACCTGAGTCAGCGCCTCGCATTGGGTGGGGTTCACTTTACCCGGCATGATCGATGATCCCGGCTCGTTTTCCGGCAAGATCAACTCGCCCAGACCGCAGCGGGGGCCAGAGCCCAACAGGCGGATGTCATTGGCGATTTTGAACAAGGACGCCGCGACAACCTTCAGCGCACCGGAAATCTCGACCATCGCGTCATGGGCGGCCAGCGCTTCAAATTTGTTGGGTGCGGTGACAAAAGGCAGGCCGGTGATCTCGGCCATATTCGCCGCAACCATCTTGTCCCAACCCACTTTTGTGTTCAGACCCGTGCCCACAGCCGTGCCGCCCTGTGCCAGCTCATAAATCCGGCCCAAAGCGTCCTTCACCCGAGCGATGCCCATGGCAACCTGATGGGTATAGCCCGAGAATTCCTGCGACAGGGTCAAAGGCGTTGCGTCCTGCGTATGCGTTCGCCCGATCTTAATGATGCCGTCGAACTCTTCGACCTTGGCTTGCAGCGCGGCATGCAGCTTTTCCAGACCGGGGATCAGGACGTCATGGGCGGTCATAGCGGTGGCGATATGCATCGCCGTGGGGAAGGTGTCGTTGGACGATTGCCCCATATTGCAATGGTCATTCGGGTGCACCGGGTCTTTCGAGCCGATCTCACCGCCCATGATCTCAATCGCGCGGTTCGCGATCACCTCATTGGAATTCATGTTGGATTGCGTGCCAGACCCGGTCTGCCAGACCACAAGCGGGAAGTTATCGTCGAACTTGCCCTCAAACACCTCGCCGGCGGCTTGCACAATTGCTGCCCCGCGATCCGCATCCAGCGAGCCCAGCTCTATATTGGCCTGCGCGCAGGCCTTCTTGATGACACCCAACGCGCGCACGATGGCAACGGGCTGCTTTTCCCAGCCAATTGGAAAATTCATGATCGAGCGCTGCGTCTGCGCGCCCCAATACTTGTCGGAGGGAACCTCCAACGGGCCAAAGCTATCGGTTTCGGTGCGGGTCTGGGCCATGATATGCTCTCCGGTATGCAGTTGCATGCCGTTTACCGTGCTGCGTGCCCTGCTGCAATCGGCAGTTTGGCGCAGGGGACGAAAGAGATTTTACTTGCGGAAACTGTCGAGGCTGACGACCTCGGCATCGCCCTTGGGTTTCTCTTTGGTGTCGTCTTCGGGCAACTCGATATCCTCGGCTACGATCATCGGGGCAGGTGGTGCATCTTGGTCATCGCCATCCTGCGTCTCAAAGCGCAGACCAAACTCGACCGAGGGGTCGACGAAGGTCAGGATCGCGTCGTAGGGGATATATAAAGGCTCGGGGCTGTCCCCGAAATTGAGCGTCACCGCAAAGCCTTCATCCGTCACCGTCAGATTGTCGAACCAATGCTGCATCACCACCGTCATCTCGCCAGGATAGCGATCCGACAGCCAGTCGGCGATCTCCACATCCGGGTGCATTGTGTCGAAGGTGATGAAGAAGTGATGCTCGCCGGGCAATCCGGTCTCGGCCACATCCGTCAGCACTTGCTGGATCAGACCGCGCATCGCGTGGTGCATCAGATTTCCATAGTCAATGCTGGACGACATCAAAGGCCCCTTGGTCTCTCTTCTATTTCACAATAGCGGATTCGGTTCGAGTTTAAAGGGCGCGCGGGATCACAGGATCAGCGCTTGCACCAAGACCCCCGCCAAGGCCAGCACAACAAGCGTCAGCGGCAGCGACAACCGCAGTCCAAAGGACAAAAGTGCTGCCAGTGCGGTAAGCCCCAAAGCGGGCAGGGACAGGCTGCCAAGCGCCGGCAATGGCACTAGGGTGTTTAGAAAAGGTGTCGGTGTGAGCGTGGTAAAGAACACATGCAGTGCAAACCACAGCGATAGGTTCGCAATGACGCCAACCACCGCAGCCGTGACAGCCTTCAGGGCGGCCTCGATGCGGGGCGCGCTGGCCATATGCTCGACATACGGCGCGCCTGCGAAGATCCACAGAAAGCAAGGGATGAACGTGACCCAAAGTGTCAGCGCTGCGGCCAGTAAGCCCATGCCTAACCCACGCTCCTGAAAACCTGCCAGAAAGCCTACGAACTCGGTCACGAGGATCAGCGGGCCGGGCGTCGTCTCGGCCAGACCCAGCCCGTCGATCATCTGCGCCGTGCTGAGCCAGCCATAGTTTTGCACGACCTCTTGCGTCATGTAGGCCAATACCGCATAAGCGCCGCCAAAGGTCACGATCGCCATTTTTGAAAAGAACAGACCAATGTCGGTCAGGAATTCGACCTGTAACGCGAAAGCCGCCGCAATCGGTGCGATCCACAGCGCGCCCCAAAGCGTGATGGTGCGGGGCAAATGCGCGTGTGACAAGGGCCGGGTCAGGCCTGTTCCTTTGGTCGCTTGGGTCAACCCGATCAACGCGGCAGCCCCGATTATCAGCGGAAACGGCACGCCAACCGCGAAAATCGCTGCAAAAGCGCCGATGGCAAGAGCCCAGGCGAGCGGCGTCTCCAGCGCCTTCTTCGAAACTTTGAACAGCGCTTGCAGAACGATCAGAATGACGGCGGATTTGATCCCCAGAAAAGCGCCCTGCACCCAGGTCAGGTCGCTGTAGAACGCATAGCCCATGGCCAGCGCCAACACGACCGCTGCACCCGGCAGCACGAAAAGCGCCCCTGCGATCAGTCCGCCAAGCGTGCCATGCAGACGCCACCCGGCATAGGTCGCCAATTGCATCGCCTCGGGGCCGGGGAGCAGCATGCAAAACGACAGCGCGCGGAGGAAGTCCTGCTCTGTCAGCCACTTCTCTTTCTCAACCAGAGCATCATGCATCAAAGCAATTTGCGCAGCCGGGCCGCCGAAAGAGAGCACACCAATCCGGCCGAAAACGCGGGTGAGATGGGAGAGGGTCAGCGTCATGCCGCCGCTCCATCCGCGTGAGTTTCTTCAAAGCCATCGCGAGCCCAGCGATAAAGCGCATCGTAAAGGATCATGCCGTCGTCCAATTGGTCTTGATCTGACTTATGCAAACGCGACAAACCCACAGATATTGCAAGCAAGCCAGCGCAAGCGGGATGTGCATCCCACTCATCGGTATCGGCCCCGCGTATGACAGTTGCAAGACGCTCCAGCGCGGGGCTGCGCAATTCGAAATGCGCAAGAAATGCATCGAACGTGCACAGATCGCCATGATGCGTGAAAGGCGCGATATCCGTATCAAACGGCGTTGCGCCAAACCGCTCGGCGACGGCTTCTACTTCACGTGGCGAAACGAAAAGAATCCGAGCGCCCGGATCAATAAAGCGCCGGATCAGCCAAGGGCAGGCAATCCGGTCAATTTTTGGCCGATGCCGGGTGACCCAGAGCGGGCCGCGCATGGCAGTGGCAGGAATGCGCAAGCTGTCGGGCGTGTCCAGCCAACCCAGATTGCCGCCAGCAAGGTAATCTGCGTGGATGCCCTCACTCGCCAGCCATGCCGCAGCGCCCTGGCTGATCTTGCCCCCTTTCTGGCAAACAAGCACAGCGCGCCGCGTGCCGATCAACTCGGCTAGGCCGTGCAAATCGGTGTGAGGATGACGCTGGGCGGTTGGGATTAGATACGGATGAGCGGCATGGTCTTCGTCAATCGACAGATCAACGATCAAAGGCGCGTGCGCCGTCCCGATGGTTCTCAGAAGTTGTTTTGCGGTGATTTCGTTTGGGGCCGGCACGGGGCATCCTCTCTGAAACGTTCAGTGGATGCGATCCTTGGGCCAAAGCCTCACGGGGCGGTCGCAAAAAATCCCCTTACCCACAAAATGCGAGATGTGGCGATCATGGTCAACCGGGGATAAGCGAATGAGAGAAAATGCAGGCTTCTGTTGCCAGGTGCCTGCGAACCCCGCCTAACCCTGCTAGGGGCTAGGGCTTAAGATTTCGATACCTCGAACTGCTTACGCAGCCAGAGCCATCGGAGCTTTGTTGTCATTTGCAACTAGCTTAAATGAACCGATAACGGTGGTATCTCACCGAGACAAAGCTAACCCCTTTAGACGTTCGTCGATCCTATTTCGGCCCCATAGCCCCCAAATGAAGGGTGTTTGGTGGAGCCGCCGGGTACCGCCCCCGGGTCCGATCCGCTTATTACGAGCGCGTTTATGTCCATAGTCCCGAAGGACAAAACTGAATATAGCCCCATCTGGACCTGCTTTAAAGGGCTTTGATGTCAGTGAACCCGGCGCGCCCTCAGGGTGGGTCGCTTTGGCGGGTTGATCTGGCGGTCGGCATGTAGAATGCTTTCCACAGCGTCGCCCAGTTGAAGTCGGGCATAGATATATTTCTCGTCGGGCAGAGCTTCGATAATATCCATCAAAGCCTCAACTGCCCATGCTTTATCAGTCATGGTGGGCCTCAATCTTTAAAAGAACGTCAATGACGATGCAGTGCCTTGAGCCTTCGAGTCGAAAAAGGGAAAACGTTACGTCCGCTTCCCCGCTTTCATCGCAAGTGGTGCATTTTAGCCAAGGTTCAGGCCGATCAACGTGGCGCCCACTGCCGCTTCACAGGCGAAAAAGCCCCAGGTTTTGCGGGTGGGTGCCTCATCGGCAATAATAGAGGTCAGCCGCCCGATAGAGGCAAAGCCCCAAGCAAAACCGATCATGGCATAAGCCGCAGGAGAGCCCAGAACTAACGCTCCGACGCCAAGCCCTACGAAAAGCGCGCCCGAGGCTGCGCGGATCTCGGACACCCCCATGGTGGTTGCGCCGCGTTGCAGATCGACAACCTCCATCGTGTATTTAGGCGCAAGCCAGCCAAATAGTCCCAGCACGATGCTGAACAAAGCGAGTGAGATGTTGATAATATCGATCATTGGTGCCTCTGATTGACAGTCTGACTGTAATACGCAGGTGACACCTGATTGGTTCACAAAAAAATACC
>CAKZXZ010000136.1 GCA_937883775.1 uncultured Paracoccaceae bacterium | reverse complement strand
ACGGCGTCATTGGCACAGGCCATGGCGCCTGCGCCAACGGTCTGGATCGCGGGGAATTCATTGCCCACGATGCTGACGCGACCTTCAGAAATGCCGCAATCGGCCATAGCGGTGCCTGCGGCGACCGTCAGTGCGATTGCTGCGACTGTGTTCTTCAGAAACATATGTCTCTCCCTGTTTCGTCTAAGGCCCCGGGGCCCGTTCGTGGCCCCACGCGCGGGGGCCATGTGCAGAGGTCTTAGCCCCCGATCCGTTCACCCGTTTCAGCGCTGAACAGGTGGCAGATGTCAGCCGGGATCGAGAAATGGACGGTATCGCCAATCTCGCACCGGTATGTCTTGTCGGCCTTCACGCTCAGCTGTTCACCTGCAACACGGATGGTAATCATGGTGCTGTCGCCCAGCAGTTCCATCGCATAGGCAGGCGCGCTGGCTTGGCCGTTTGCGTCGGTAACGGTCGCGTCTTCGGCCCGAAACCCCAGCGTGACCTCACCATCGGGCGCGGTCAGGCCGGGCACTTCCATGCCTTCGGCGCGGAAGACGCCGCCGCTCAGTTCGCCTTCGATCAGGTTCATGGCGGGCGAGCCGATGAAGCTGGCCACAAATGTGTTGGCGGGGCGGTCGTAAATCTCGGTCGGGGTGCCAAGCTGTTGCACGACGCCTTTGCTCATCACAACGACTCGGTCGGCCAGCGTCATCGCTTCGATCTGGTCGTGGGTCACGTAGATAGTAGTGACTTTCAGCTCGTGGCTGAGATTTTTGATCTGCGCGCGGGTCGAGACGCGGAGTTTCGCGTCGAGGTTCGACAGCGGCTCGTCCATGAGGAAGACCTTGGGCTTGCGCACGATGGCACGGGCAAGGGCCACGCGCTGGCGCTGACCGCCGGACAGTTCAGCGGGTTTGCGGTGCAGGAACGGCTCAAGCTCGACCATACCGGCGGCGCGCATGACGCGTTCGTCATGGGTCGCGGGGTCGATCTTGCGGACCTTCAGCGGGAAGCGGATATTCTCGTAGACGTTGAGGTTCGGGTAGAGACCGTAGGACTGGAACACCATCGAGATGTCGCGGTCTTTCGGCTCTTTGTCGTTGACGCGGTCACCGCCGATCAGGATGTCGCCTTCGGACGGATCCTCGAGCCCTGCAATCATGCGCATGGTCGTGGTTTTGCCGCAGCCGGAAGGGCCCAGCAGCACCAGAAATTCCTGATCCGCGATGGTCAGATCGAAGTTGTTGACGCCGATGAAAGAGCCCCAGCGCTTTCCGACGTTGCGAAGCTGAATCTCAGCCATTCGCGTCTCCCTGTTGTCGCGGTGCAGTTTTTTGCACACGTTTGCAAAAAGGCTAGACTCCCCGCCAGAGCTTTGCCAAGTCAATTCTGCAAGATGCAGGAAATAATTGGCGCAAGGAACGGTAAGTGACAGATTTCAGGTCAGAAATCCAACAGGCCCTAACACGAGTGTGGCAGGATGACGCGGCTGTCGCAAGCGTAATTTCGCAGGAATCACTGTGGGATCTGGCTTGGCCGGTCAATCGGCTGACCGGTCGAAGCGACGTGATCGCAGGCTTTCTGGACCCGCTGCGCGCCGCTTTTGACGGGCTGCACCGGCGCGATGTGATTTTCATCGGCGGTGACAATGTGCGGGACGCGGGCGGGCAGTGGTGCGCGTGTGTCACGCATTACATCGGTACGTTCAACGCGCCTTTGTTCGGGCTGGCCCCGTCAGGCCGGATGGCGTGGCTGCGCGCCGGAGAGTTCTACCGGATCGAGAACGGTCAGATTGTCGAGGCCAAGATCATCTTTGATCTGCCCGATCTGATGCGGCAGGCGGGGCGGATGCCCCTGCCCTCGCTTGGGACAGAGATGACGTTTCCGGCACCTGCAACGCAGGACGGCTTGTTGCCGCAAGGCGGCGATGCCGCCGCGTCCTTGGCGGTGGTCGAGGGGATGCTGGGGGATCTGCATGTCTATGACCCCAAGACGCTGTCATCGCCCGGACAAACAGGCGCGGATGGGCGGTGGGCAGAGGATATGCTGTGGTACGGGCCTGCCGGGATCGGGTCAAATTTCCAGTGGGCGGGCTTT
Organism: uncultured Paracoccaceae bacterium; assembly: GCA_937883775.1. GTDB lineage: Bacteria > Pseudomonadota > Alphaproteobacteria > Rhodobacterales > Rhodobacteraceae > JAHTBL01. The sequence continues at coordinate 1,905 of CAKZXZ010000136.1, read as the reverse complement.
GTGAAAGATCACCGCGAGCCTTTCCTGCGCGCGTTTCCGGACCGCAAGGGCGGCAATCATTATTGCAGGTTCGGCGATGCGAATTACGCCGCTGTGTCGGGCTGGCCGTCGATGACGATGACCCATCAGGGCGACTATCTGGGCGTGCCAGCGACGGGCAAAGCGCTGACATTGCGGGTCATGGATTTCTACCGCATCGCGGGGGGCCAGATTGCGGAGAATTGGGTGACGCTGGATTACGGCGATTTGTTTGCGCAGATGGGGGTCGATCTGATCGAACGCGCAAATGGTGTGACAGAGGACTACGCGTCGCGGACCTGATCCGGGACATGTTTGCAGCGGTGAGGCCCCGGATCAAGTCCGGGGCGCGATGTGGCTAGCTGCGGCTGGTCAGCAGTTTGATCCCTGCAAAGGCAAAGAATGTGCCAAGCGTTGCCTGGATATAGCGGCGTGCTTTGCCATAAAGCGTGACCATGATCGGGGTCGAAAACGCGACTGCGTAGAGGATGTGAAGAGCGATCGACAGGGCAAATGTGCCGATCACAATCGCTGCAGCCACCCAAAACGGCGCACCCGGCTGCAAGCCCAGCGCGATGATCGCGATCCAGCTAAGCGCGGCTTTGGGGTTGGTCATCTGGATGACATAGCCGCGCAGCGCGTATCCCAGCGGCGAGCGGGTCTTGTCGTCAAGCTTGCGGGCATGGATGTCGTGAGGCGACGCTGCGGATTTGAAGGCCTTATAGGCCAGATAGAGCAGATAAAGCCCGCCTGCGATTTTGATGGCTGTCAGGGCCCAGGCATAGGTCGACAGCAGTGCCGAAAGGCCCAGCGCCGTGAGCATCGCCCAAGTGAAAGACCCAACGGCGACGCCCAGCGCAAGCGAAACGCCGGATTTGCGGCCAAGGCTCATGGAGGTGCCGATGACAGCGAGCACGTTCGGGCCGGGGCTGGCGATGCCCAACAGAAACGCAGAATAAGCCAGCAGAATGCCGGGGAGATAGGTGGTAAACTCTTCCATGATCGGGATCCTTGTTTTTTGACAGCCTGTGGCAGGCAAACTCTCAGATCAAGAAAACAATCAACAAAGAGATTCAGACCTGCGATGGCGTGAGTTTCGATCAAATTGACCAAGCTATTGACGCGTGCATTAGACGACTTATCTGTAAACCCAGATTGACAGTACCAAGCTACTCCACCGCCCAAATCAGCGAAGAGGTCAGCGCGTGTCTAAACTAGCAATTCTGAAAACCGGCCTGGTTGTTTGGGCGATATGGCATATGGCTTTCGCCGCCCTTTCGACATTTGCGCCCGAAATGGGAGCCAACCTTGTGGGTTGGACCGCCCAAGGCGGTTGGACGCCAGCGCTTTTATCGATGAGCAAGCAATACGGCATGGCGATGCTGCTTTTGGGCGTCGTTTTTCTAATCATGCTCTTTGATCCGATCCGATATCTTTCGTTTATCTGGGTCGCAATTTCAGAGCAGGCACTGGGGATCGCTTATGGCTTCTACATCTATTCGATCTTGGGGCAGTTAACCACCACACAGCTTATCGTTCAGGCAGCTGTCAATGGGGCGTTGCTTATTGGGATGGTACTTTTGTGGTCTGGTCTTCGGCAACCGTCCGCGCCGTTACAGGGCGAAAATGCGATCTGATATCGCTTTGATATCAATCGCTGCGCTTTTAGATCGACCGACGATGAGAACGGTCGTTGGTGTGTCGCTGCTTTATGGCAGGATGCCCACACCGTCCTGACTTTGTCTTCAGCCCGCCCGATTGGGCCAACTACCTGATCCGCGCTTCGGTTTCGGCGTTAAAGAGCATCGCGCGGTCGGGCTCGAAGCTGAGGCCGACCTTGTCACCAATGCGAGAACGCTCATCACCGCGTTCTTCAACGATGATCTT
>CAKZXZ010000135.1 GCA_937883775.1 uncultured Paracoccaceae bacterium | reverse complement strand
TTTGCTGCGGATGTGGCCAAAGAGGTCGTGGGCGACGGCAATGTCATCCCCGAAGCAGGCCGTGAGATGGGCGCAGAGGATTTCGCCTATATGCTCGAAAAACGCCCCGGCGCGTATCTGTTCATCGGGCAGGGCGATAGCGCTGGCCTGCATCACCCATCCTATGATTTCAACGACGAGATTGCGCCCGTGGGGGCGTCTTTCTTTGCCCAGCTGGTCGAGCGTGCCCAGCCTCTGGAGCAGTAACCCATGGCGTTGAAAGACAGTGCCACCGATGTGGACAACGCCCTGACGCGCGACGGCTATGGCGGGCTGTCGTTCGAGAATGCGTTTGGCGGTGTGACGTCCTTCATGCGGCGCACCTATACCAAGGATCTGACGGGCGTCGATCTGGCAGTCACCGGCGTGCCCTTCGATCAGGCGACCACCCATCGTCCCGGTACACGGTTTGGGCCGCGCGCGATCCGGGAAGCCTCGGCGTTGCAACCCTGCGATCCGCCTTATGGCTGGGATATCAACCCTTTGACCGAGTTCAATGTAGCCGATTATGGCGATGTTGCCTTTGATTACGGTCATATCGCGAAGTTCCCTGAAACGCTGACCGCCCATATTCGGGGTATCCTGCAAGCAGGTGCTGGGTCGCTGGTTCTGGGGGGCGATCACTATATCAGTTTCCCGATCCTGCGCGCCTATGCTGAAAAATTCGGCCCGCTCAGTCTGCTGCAATTCGATGCGCATTCCGACACATGGCCCGATGATGACATGACCCGCATTGACCATGGCACCATGTTCTATAAGGCCGTCAAAGAAGGGCTGATCGTGCCCGAACGCTCGGTCCAAGTGGGCATTCGGACTACGAATGAAGACACGCTGGGCGTCAACATCATCGACGCGGCAGAGGTGCACCGCATTGGCCCAGAGGCCACGATCGCCAAGATCAAGGCGATCCTTGGCGATCATGCGACTTATCTGACCTTCGATATTGATGCGCTCGATCCGGCCTTTGCACCGGGCACCGGCACGCCCGTTTGGGGCGGGCTGAGCAGTGCGCAGGCGGTGGCGATGCTGCAAGGCCTCAAAGGGATCAATATGGTGGGTGGCGACGTTGTAGAAGTGTCACCCCCCTTCGACACAACAGGCGCCACCGCCATCGCGGGCGCGCATGTCGCAACCGAATTGATGTGCCTTTACTGTTGGAACAAACGCGCAAAATCAGAGGGTTAGAAGATGAGGCTTATCCTGTCACTGCTCTTACTGGCTGTTATTATCGGGCTCGCTTATGTCCGGCTTGCCCCCAGTAACCGCGAGGCATGGCACCGCGATCCCAGCACCGCCGTCCCGCAGATCGGTCATTTTGTTGTGCGTCCCGAAGGCGGTGATATCGCCAGCAATGTCTATCCCGACAGCCCGGTTGATCTGCTCACCCGGTTCGATGCAATCGCAATGGCCGAGCCGCGCACAGACCGGCTGGCCGGCAGCCCCGAGGAAGGCCGCGTCACGTATGTCAGCCGCTCGCGTGTGATCGGATTTCCCGATTACACAACGGTGCAAGCAACCCCGGCAGAGGGCGGCACAGCTTTGGTCATCCATGCGAGATTGCGGTTTGGTCAGTCTGATCTAGGAGTCAACGCCGCCCGCGTCACCCGCTGGCTGGACGCTTTGGGACAGAGATGAGCTAAGACAGCCATTCTGCACTTCGCGCCACATCGGCGTGTTCAACGACATCTGACATTGCGCCGTAAACAGGCGTCCATCAACCTGCAGGCAAATCTGTTCGCCCAGCTCGATGCGCGCGCCGCCTTGGTCGGTGCAATAACAATCAACGGTTTTCCCACCGCTCGAGACATCGGCCATCGCGGGGGTGGTCAGTAGGATCAGGAGTGGTACAAAATGTTTCATATGCAGAAATTAGCATGGTTTGCGCTCTTGACCAAGCGCCGAGCATAAGAGAAGCAAACCTATGGTTCCTTTCGAAAAACTTGAACAAATCCGTCAGCGCTTTCAGTTTCTGGAAGCCAAGATGGCCGGTGGCGCCGCGGCCGAGGATATCGCCGCCCTTGCCAAGGAATACTCTGATCTCAAGCCCGTGGTCGAAGAGGTCGAGGCCTATATGCAGCTTGTGTCGGATATCGACGAGGCCGAAGCGATGCTGGCTGACCCCGAAATGAAAGAACTGGCCGAAGAGGAACTGCCCGCCCTGCAAGCCCGGCTTCCTGCGGCCGAGCATTCGATCCGGTTGACGCTGCTGCCCAAAGACGAGGCAGACGCCAAGCCTGCGATGATCGAGATCAGGCCGGGGACGGGCGGCGATGAGGCCTCGCTTTTCGCAGGCGATCTGCTGCGCATGTATCAGCGCTATGCCGAGGCGCAGGGCTGGAAGTTCACCGTGATGGAACTGAGCGAGACCGAGTTGGGCGGCATCAAGGAAGTGGTCGCCAACATCACCGGCGAGAATGTCTTTGCGCGGCTGAAATACGAAAGTGGCGTGCACCGCGTGCAGCGCGTGCCGACGACCGAAAGCGGTGGGCGGATCCATACGTCGGCGGCAACAGTCGCGGTGCTGCCCGAAGCACAGGACGTGGATATCCACATCGACCCCGGCGATATCCGCATCGACACGATGCGTGCCAGCGGATCAGGCGGGCAGCACGTCAACACCACCGATTCTGCTGTGCGGATTACCCATATGCCGTCGGGCATCGTTGTGACCAGCTCGGAAAAGTCCCAGCACCGCAACCGCGAAATTGCCATGCAGGTGCTGAAAACCCGGCTCTACGATCTTGAACGCAGCCGCGTCGACAGCGAACGCTCCGAAGACCGCAAGTCCCAGGTCGGCAGCGGAGATCGCTCTGAACGCATTCGGACGTATAATTTCCCGCAAGGCCGCATGACCGATCACCGCATCAACCTGACGCTCTACAAGCTCGATCAGGTGATGCAGGGCGATCTTGATGAAATTGTCGATGCACTCACGGCGGAAGATGAGGCAAGCAAGCTGGCAGAGATGTCTTGAACGACACCAGCGCCCGTATCGCCCTTTTGATCGACGAAGGGGCAGACACACTGCGCGCGGCCGGGATCGAAGGCCCGCAACGCGATGCACGGCTGCTTTTGGCATTTGGCTTCAATGTGCCGCCTGATGTGGTGTATCCGCCCTACAGCCATCCACAGATCTGCACCGCTGTTGACAGCGATGTCGCCGGGATCGACCGCTATCGTCAGGCCATTGCGCAGCGGGCTACCGGGCGTCCGGTCTCGAAAATAGTCGGTGCGCGTGATTTCTGGAAATACCGGTTTTCGGTCACCGATGATGTGCTTGATCCGCGGCCTGAAACGGAAACCCTTGTTGCCTCGGCGCTGGAGCAGCCGTTCACAAGCCTGCTTGATCTGGGCACCGGGTCTGGCTGCATCCTGTTGTCTTTATTGGCCGAACGCCCGCAGGCAGCCGGTATGGGCGTTGATATCAGCGATGCAGCCCTGGCGGTGGCAGCGCAGAACGCCCAACGGCTTGACGTGGCAGCGCGCGTCACGCTGTATCGCTCGGACTGGTTTGAAAGCGTGACCGGCCAGTTCGATCTGATCGTCTCGAACCCGCCCTATATCGCGGCGGCTGAAATGCCGGGCCTGGCCGCTGATGTCCGGTTGCACGATCCCAGGATCGCGTTGACGCCGGGCGGTGATGGCCTTGAGGCGTATCGCAAGATCGTGGCGTGCGCGGCACCCCATTTGGTCACCAAGGGCCGCCTGATTGTCGAGATCGGGCCGACGCAGGCACAGGCGGTGGCGCAAATGATGCAGGATGCGGGCTTTGGCCGGATCACGGTCTTGCCGGATCTGGATGGGCGTGACCGCGTGGTGCAGGGGCGTATCCTGTAACACGACCTGCGTAAAACTGCTCAATTCGGCGGATTTGGTCGATTTCTGCCGCTTGCGCGTGCTTTTTGCTTGCCCCTTTCAAGCGCGCATGGTTTTAACAATCCTATCGAAGAGGCGGAGCCGTTATCGCTCCCCCCGATTAATTGCCAAAAATCGCACCACGCACTGTTTTTTCAGCAGAGGCAGGGGCGAAAGCCAACAAAAGGTTGGACGTCTATCAAATGAGATCATCGAAGTCCCGTTCGCGGTCCAAAGGGAACCGCAACAACAATCGGCAGGTTGGCAACGTCGTCAATCGCGTGTTCGACAGTTCTGGCCCCGAGGGCAAAGTGCGCGGCACGCCACAGCAGATCATCGACAAATACAACCAGCTGGCCCGCGACGCGACGCTTGGCAATGACCGCGTAGCGGCTGAAAACTTTCAGCAACACGCAGAACACTACACCCGCATGCTGGGCGAGGCCCTGCGCGAGCAGGAAGCCCGCCGCGAGCAGCAGGAACGCGAACAGGCCGAGCGCCAGCAACAGCAGCGCGAACGCGACCGCGAGCGCGAAGAACAGCGCAAGCAGCGCCAGCAGGAGGAAGCCAACAAGGCCGAGCCCGATCCCGGCTCTGCACCGCAGCCCGATCTTGCCGAAAACGGCGGCGGTTTGGTGGAAACCCCCGAAGCCCAGATTATCGCGGCCGAACCCCAGGCCGAAAAGCCAAAGCGTCAGCGCAAGCCGCGCAAACCAAAAGCGCCCGAAAGCGATGCGCCTGAGGCGGCAGAGTAAAGCGGGCCAGATACGTTTCTTTATCGCACAATTGTAAAAAGCGCGTTGGCTCAGGCACACGCGCTTTCTTTATGTGGCCAAGTCAGGTCC
>CAKZXZ010000134.1 GCA_937883775.1 uncultured Paracoccaceae bacterium | reverse complement strand
TGGAGGTGTTCCTCCGTCAGGTCGAGAACGCGCGTGGCGAGGCTGTCATCAGCCGTGAAATGGCCCGCCGTGAGGAAGCCTGGGATCGTCTTGAGAAAGCCTATGCCGATGAGAACCGCGTCGAAGGCGCGATCTTTGGTCGGGTCAAAGGCGGCTTTACCGTTGATCTGGGCGGCGCTGTTGCGTTCCTGCCCGGCTCGCAGGTCGATGTGCGCCCCGTGCGCGACGCTGGTCCGTTGATGGGTATGAAGCAGCCATTCCAGATCCTGAAGATGGACCGTCGCCGTGGCAACATCGTTGTCTCGCGTCGTGCGATCCTTGAAGAGTCCCGTGCCGAGCAGCGCGCCGAAGTCATTGGCAACCTGACCGAAGGCCAGGCTGTGGACGGTGTCGTCAAGAACATCACCGAATACGGTGCGTTTGTGGACCTTGGCGGTGTCGACGGTCTGCTGCACGTGACCGACATGGCATGGCGCCGTGTGAACCACCCCTCGGAAATCCTTGCGATTGGCGAGACGGTGAAGGTTCAGGTCATCAAGATCAACAAAGAGACCCACCGCATTTCGCTGGGTATGAAGCAGCTGCAGGAAGATCCGTGGGATCTGGTCGCTGCCAAGTATCCGCTGGAATCCACGCATACCGGTCGCGTCACCAACATCACCGATTATGGTGCATTTGTTGAGCTTGAGCCTGGCGTTGAGGGTCTGGTTCACGTCTCTGAAATGTCCTGGACGAAGAAGAACGTGCACCCCGGCAAGATCGTCTCCACCTCGCAGGAAGTGGAAGTCATGGTACTGGAAATCGACGGTGCCAAGCGCCGCGTCTCCCTTGGTCTCAAGCAGACCATGCGCAACCCGTGGGAAGTCTTTGCCGAGCAGTTCGCTGTTGGCACAGAAGTCGAGGGCGAGGTCAAGAACATCACCGAGTTTGGTCTGTTCATTGGTCTGGAAGGCGACATCGATGGCATGGTTCACCTGTCGGATCTGACATGGGAAGGCCGTGGCGAAGACGTGATCGGCGACTATCGCAAGGGCGATGTGGTCAAGGCCGTTGTCACCGAGGTCGACACCGAGAAAGAGCGTATTTCGCTGTCGGTCAAGGCGCTGGGCAATGACCAGTTCGCCGAAGCCGTTGGCGGCGTGAAGCGCGGTTCCATCATCACGGTCACTGTGACCGCGATCGAGGATGGCGGTGTCGAGGTCGAGTATGAGGGCATGAAGTCCTTCATCCGCCGCTCGGACCTGTCCCGCGACCGCGCAGAACAACGCCCGGACCGCTTTGGTGTGGGCGACAAGGTGGACGTGCGCGTCACCAATGTCGACGCCAAGACCCGCCGTCTGGGCGTGTCGATCAAGGCGCGTGAGATTGCAGAAGAGAAAGAGGCCGTCGAACAGTTCGGTTCCTCTGACTCGGGTGCATCGCTCGGCGATATCCTTGGCGCGGCGCTGAAAGGCGACGACGAAAAGTAAGCTTTATCCTTCGGGATTGTAGGGGCCTCGCCTTTCGGCGGGGCCCTTCTTTTTGCATTATCCCCGGCCACGGTAGGGCGGCACGCCTTGATCGGGAATCCAGACGTCTGTGGGTGTCGCGCCGGTTTGCCAAAAGACGTCAATGGGAATCCCGCCACGTGGATACCAGTAGCCGCCAATCCGCAGCCATTTTGGATCCAGAAAGTCGACGAGGCGACGTGCGATTGAGATCGTGCAGTCTTCGTGGAAGGCGCCGTGATTGCGGAATGCGCCGAGAAAGAGCTTGAGCGATTTGGATTCGACCAGCCAGGCGTCTGGCACATAGTCGATCACCAAATGTGCGAAGTCCGGTTGGCCGGTCATCGGGCAAAGGGACGTAAACTCCGGCGCTGTAAAGCGCACACAATATTGTATGTCTGCTTGCGGGTTTTGAACCCGTTCAAGCGTTGCCTCTTCAGGCGAGGTGGGCTGCTCTGTCTGCCCGCCGAGTTGCTTCAAATCTGAATAGATCGTTTCCATACAATACCTCTTCTGAATACGTGATGATCTGCCAGTTTACCGGCTACAAGTGGATATCTGAGTTATAGTCTTTGCATCACTCCGTATGATCTCGTGCAACGGGACTTTTGCGCTCACCTGAGGTAATTTACGGTTGCGGTGTCAGCGGTTGGGTGGTCGGGTTACCTTATGACAATCCAATTTCGCTCTGCGACCGCCGCCGAGGCACCAAAGATGAGTGCGCTTTTAAATGCCATCATCGCAAAGGGTGGCACCACAGCGCATCGAAAGCCCTACGACACGGATCGAATGATGCGCGATTATATAACAACGCCTTACGCCGTTTCGTGCATTGTGGCCGAGGATGCCGAACAGGTTCTTGGCTTTCAATCGCTCAAACAGGCCAATCCAGCGTATCCGCTACCAGTTGACTGGGGCGTCATTGCGACCTTCGTCAAGATTGGTATGCAAGGGCGTGGCGTCGGAGGCGGCCTTTTCAAAGTGACGCGTGCGGCTGCCGAAGCAGCGGGGCTGGTCGCGATTGATGCCACTATCCGCAAAGAGAATACAGGCGGACTGGCTTACTATGGCAGGCTTGGTTTTGTGGCGTATGCATCCTCGGATGTGACGATATCGAAGAAATACCTGCTGTCTTAAAAAGGGGAAATCGTGCGAATCAAAAGTTCGAAATGAAGCTCATTTTTTGCCAAGGAAGTCATCAGTCAGCCAATCAGCTGAACAAAAGTGTAGTTCAAAGCCTTTGAACCCCCTCATTTCCCTACATATTCACGGCTCAGCTTGTTCCGTTCTTGCGCAAGACGCGTATAGTGAGGGCATCTGCTCGACTGCCTGGGAGGGATACGAGAATGATCCGATCTGAATTGATCCAGAAGATTGCCGACGAAAACCCGCATCTCTACCAGCGCGATGTCGAGAAGATCGTGAACACTATCTTTGAAGAAATCATTCAGGCGATGAGCCGTGGCGATCGCGTTGAACTACGTGGCTTCGGAGCGTTCTCGGTCAAGAAGCGGGATGCGCGCACAGGGCGCAACCCACGCACCGGGGAATCGGTTGCGGTTGAAGAAAAGCATGTGCCATTCTTCAAAACAGGTAAGCTCCTGCGCGACCGGCTCAACGGAAAGTAAAACATGCGATATATTCGGTACCTGATTTTGGGCGCGATTGCCGTGGCCCTTGTTGTGGTTTCTATGGCCAATCGGGGTGCTGTCAATTTAAGCCTTTTGCCGGCGCCAATTGCAGATTTGGTCGGCTACTCATTTTCGGTAACGCTGCCTTTGTTCCTTGTGATTTTAGGCGCCATTGTCGTTGGCCTTTTGTTGGGCTTTGTCTGGGAGTGGTTGCGCGAAAGCAAGCACCGCTCCGCAGCCGCAAGGGCGGAAAAGCAGGCCAAAGACCTAAAGCGTCAGGTGCGCCGTCTTGAAGGCGAAAAGCATGAAGGCAAGGACGAGGTTCTGGCTTTGCTTGAGGATAGCGGCACCGCGCGCTAAATGCTGCGGATGAGCCTGAAAATACGTGTCAAAATATGCGGCCTATCTGAGCCGGACCAAGTACGGAGTGCCGTCGCAGCTGAGGCCGACTACGTGGGTTTCGTGTTCTTCTCCAAATCTCCACGCAATATCAGCGTTGCACAGGCCAAGGCGTTGGCAGCACTTACCCCAGAGGGCGTGCAAAAAGTGGCGTTGGTTGTGAATGCTGATGATGCATTCCTGGACGAATTGGTCGCTCAGGTCCCGCTTGATATGTTTCAACTGCATGGATCTGAGACGCCGCAACGTGTGGCCGAGGTGAGGGCGCGGTACGGTTTGCCTGTCATGAAAGCCGTCGGCGTTGCTGGCCCAGATGATCTTCCGATGCTTGACAGTTATGCCGCTGTCGCAGATCAGCTATTGGTCGATGCCAAACCGCCCAAGGACGCAGATCTGCCAGGAGGCAATGGATTGGCTTTTGACTGGAGATTGATCGCGGATCACAGCTGGTCGGTGCCGTGGATGTTGGCCGGGGGGTTGAGCCCTGAAAACGTGGCAGAGGCTGTGCGCCTAACCGGTGCGCGACAAGTGGATGTAAGTTCGGGCGTCGAAAGCGCGCCGGGCGCAAAAGATGAAACCCTGATCGCAGCGTTCGTAAACGCCGCGCGTGGAGGATGATGATGGACGACCTGTTTAACAGCTTCATGAACGGCCCCGACGAGAATGGCCGTTTTGGTGATTTCGGGGGGCGCTTTGTCTCAGAGACGTTGATGCCGCTGATCCTGTCTTTGGAAGAAGAGTATGAACGCGCCAAGACGGATGACAGTTTCTGGGCTGAGATGGATGATCTGTGGAAACACTATGTGGGCCGACCGTCGCCCATGTATTACGCCGAGCGTCTGACCGAGCATTTGGGCGGTGCCAAGATTTACATGAAGCGCGATGAGCTGAACCACACGGGTGCGCATAAGATCAATAACGTGCTTGGGCAGATTTTGCTCGCACGCCGCATGGGCAAGACCCGGATCATTGCCGAGACGGGTGCCGGACAGCATGGTGTTGCAACGGCGACCGTCTGTGCGCGGTTTGGCTTGAAATGCGTCGTTTACATGGGCGCGCATGACGTCGAGCGCCAAGCGCCCAATGTGTTCCGCATGAAGCTGCTTGGCGCAGAGGTGGTGCCGGTGACCTCTGGTCGTGGTACGCTGAAAGATGCGATGAATGACGCGCTGCGCGATTGGGTGACCAACGTCCGGGATACGTTCTACTGTATTGGAACGGTTGCAGGGCCACACCCGTATCCTGCAATGGTCCGCGATTTCCAGTCGATCATCGGCAAGGAAGCCAAAGAGCAGCTGATGGAGCGCGAGGGCCGTTTGCCCGACACGATCATCGCGGCGATCGGCGGCGGTTCGAATGCGATGGGGCTGTTCTTTCCGTTTCTTGACGACAAGAGCGTCAACGTCATCGGCGTTGAAGCTGGCGGCAAGGGTGTGAATGCCAAGATGGAGCATTGCGCATCCTTGACGGGGGGGCGCCCGGGCGTCTTGCATGGCAACCGGACTTATCTTCTGCAGGACGACGATGGGCAAATCCTTGAGGGGTTCAGCATCTCGGCTGGGCTGGACTATCCGGGCATTGGGCCGGAGCATTCCTGGCTGCATGAGATTGGCCGCGCACAATATGTGGCGATCACGGATAACGAAGCGCTGGCAGCGTTCCAGAAATGCTGTGAACTGGAAGGGATTATCCCTGCGCTGGAGCCGTCGCATGCGCTGGCACATGTCATGAAGATTGCCCCTGATCTACCAGCCGATCATCTGATCTGCATGAACATGTGCGGACGTGGCGACAAGGATATCTTCACCGTCGCCAAGGCGCTGGGCGTTGAAATGAACACAGGCGCCTAGTGCGCGCCTGTCGGTGGCTCTCGTTCGTCCGATTAAAGACCCGTTGGTCTAGCGTATTAGAAATGAAGTTGGCATTCGTATAGAGTGCCAGCTCACTACTATTATGCGAGTTTGATAGCTCAGGTTCCGGATATGATATCTGGAAGCGATCTGCGTTGATTAGTGTTCGCCAATCGCATGGGCTTCGAGCACGTCCATCGGCACGATCTCAAGCGCGCGTTTATGGGTGCCTTCAAGATGCACTTTTGGGGCAGCCCCTTCGTCAGCCGCTTGCATGAAACGACCGGCGCACAGGCACCATTGATCTCCTGGTTTCAGGCCTGGAAAGCGAAACTCTGGGCGTGGAGTCGATAGATCGTTACCCACATAATTTGAAAACGCCAGAAATTCAGCTGTCATCACAGCGCATACGGTATGAGAGCCATTGTCGGCCGCGCATGTATCGCAGGCGCCATCGCGAAAGAAGCCTGTCATCGGGTCTGTTGAGCATGGTTGCAAGGCTGTGCCAAGCACATTGACAGATGGGTCTTTTTGCATCGGGCTGTCTCCTTTGCACATCAGCTAGAGCGCGGATGGGGTCGGGTCAAAGGGCGGCGGCAATCTCGCGGAAAAGTGCGATGTTCTGGTCAGAAACACCGGGCTCGCGGAACTTGCGATCTGCTGCGGTGGAGACGATGACGATGCTTCTTGCGAGATCGAAGTAGATGTATTGACCATAGATACCGCGCGCGATGAATTCGCCCCGCGATGCGCCGACGGGGATCCACCATTGATAACCATAGCCGATCTTGCCGGGTGCGGTCCTGGCGCTGGGTTGCGTCGACACCGTGATCCAGTCAGCAGGCACGATCTGTTGGCCTTGCCATACGCCACCATTTGCGATCATCAGCGCGAAACGTGCATAATCCCGGGTTGTCAGGTTGAGACCGCCCAGCACGAAAGCCACGCCATTACCATCGGTGACATAGACCGGATCACTTTCCAGCCCTAAAGGATCAATCAGCTTTTCCGTCATCAGATCCGGGATGGTGCGGCCTGTTGCACCACGGATCACCATGCCCAGAACATGGGTGTCAATTGAGACGTATTTCCATTGATCGCCGGGCGGTGTGAACCTTTCTGTGAGACCAGCAGCAAAACCGTCCATCGAGCCGCCAAGTGCTAGGATACGGCCCATCTTGTTAATATCACTGTTAAAATCCAGATAGTCCTCATCAAAGGTTACACCACTCGACATTTGCAGCACATTGCGGATTGTTGCCCCGTCATAGGCTGACCCCTTTAAAACGGGTGCATATTGCGTGACTGGATCATCAAGCGATCCGATTGCCCCATCAGCGATGACCTGCCCCATCAGAGCCGACAGGAAGCTTTTCGCGACGGACCATGAAATGCGAAGATCATCCGCATCCGTGCCTTGGTGATAGCTTTCATGCACAACTGCGCCATCCTTTAGCACAAGTAGCGAGGTAACCGTGCGATCTGCGATCCATTTAGGCACAGATGCCGGTAGCGTTGCAGCCGGTCCTTGGGAAAGGTCGGTCACAGGGCCATTGCCGCGTGGAAGGGCCGTGTTGAAGAACAACGCATCCATGGACGAAAAATTCGCCACGATGCGCTTTTCATCAAAGAGTGTGTTTACAGCCATCAGGCGGCTGATGTCATCGCGCTTCCAGATGCCGACAACAACGACTGCCAACACCAAGGCCAGTGCGGCACGCAAGAGCCATTTCAGCATATTCGTCCTCCCCTTTCGCGCAGAGTGGCGCAGCACAGGCTACCCGGCAATGACGACCTAGCGGAATTTATCCATGAGTTTTTGCATGGCAGAGCGGGTGTCGGGTGCGGGCGTGGGTTTTGTCTTGGGCGTGTCGGCCTTGGGCTTGGTTGTTGATGAGCGGGGTGGGGCGACACGCAGGGCAACGGCGTTCATAAAGCGGCCTGTATCGCCTTTGGCCAGCTCTGGTGCGCCATCGCTGATGCCGCGCAGCAGATCATCAAGCCAACTGTCGTCGGCTTTCGGAAAGTCACGCAGTACGTAGCCGGGCACGGCGTCTTTGTGGCCCGGATGGCCGATGCCAAGACGCACGCGCTGATAGGCGTCTGTGACGTGCTGGTGCAACGAGCGCAGCCCGTTATGCCCGGCATGTCCGCCCCCCTGTTTGACGCGGGCCTTTCCGGGAGCAAGGTCCAGTTCGTCGTGGAAAACGGTGATGTCGGCAGGGGTCAGCTTGTAAAAGCGCATTGCCTCACCAACGGATTGGCCGGACTTGTTCATGAAGGTTTCCGGCTTGAGCAGGATCACTTTTTCGCCGCCAAGCACACCTTCACTGACAGAGCCCTGAAACTTGCCACGCCAAGGGCTGAAGCTGTGATCTGACGCAATTTCATCCACAGACATAAAGCCGATATTATGCCTGTTGCGCGCATATTTTGCGCCAGGATTGCCAAGGCCGACAAACAGTTTCATGGGATGCGTCTCCGCGTTATGCTTGCCGAAGTGATGCCCCGAACTTAGTTGTTTTACCAGACCTCAGCAGGAGATGATGCCATGTATCTGACGATGAACCGGTTCAAAGTGACCAAAGGGCGCGAGCAGGATTTCGAACATGTCTGGAAGTCGCGGGACAGTCATCTCACCAAGGTGGCCGGGTTTAAGGCGTTTCACTTGATGAAAGGCCCCGAAGAAGATGGATATACGCTTTACGCCTCGCATACGGCTTGGGCCAGCGAGGCTGATTTCATCGCCTGGACCAAGTCCGAGGCGTTTCGCGAGGCGCATAAAGGCGCGGGCGGACATTCGGATATTTACGCGGGCCATCCCAAACTGGAAGCTTTTGAGAGCGTTCAATCCATCGAAGTCTAGAGGCTGAAAACCTGTCTGACAGCGCGTATGGTTCCGATATGGATCGCATATGCATCTGATATGCATTTGATATGTATAGTCATCAGAGTTGCGTGATCCGGTTTTTCCTGCCAGCCTTTCGGGATGATGGGCGTTGTTCCAGAGCGTTGCGGCCCGGATGATCCGCGGCTGCCTGCCATTTTGGCGCTGATCCGGATCGGCTTTGCCGGGATGGAGGGCCGTGTTGATCCTCCCTCTTCGATGCATGAGCTGACAGTTGACAGGATTGCCGCGCAAGCCCGCGTCGGCGAATTGTGGGTCTGTGGCGATGAACCAGTCGCTTGTGTGTTTCTGACGCCCAGACCGGCTAGCCTTTATCTGGGCAAACTGACAGTTGCGAAGGCGTACCGTGGCACTGGTTTCGCCCGGCGACTGGTGGATCTGGCCGAAACGCGGGCGCGTGTTCTAGGTCTTAATGTGATCGAGTTGGAATCTCGCGTCGAACTTACGGAAAACCATGCGGCCTTTGCCAAGTTGGGCTTTGTCGTGACGGCAGAGACTGCGCATCCGGGGTACGATCGGACCACGTCGCTGACAATGTGCAAAGACGTATCCGGGGGCTGACCAAAGCCAGGGTCTAGAACCCTTCAGCGCCAGAGATTGGATCTGTAGGGTCAATAAGCCCCGCGCATTCTGCCTTGTCGATAAAGCTGCTTTCGATCCGACACGCACCGATTACGAAGCGGTAAGAGGTGACGTCATCGCACGGGGCGTTGGGTGTCTCAAACACCGCTTCGGCACTGTCACCAGGGGCCAGGTTCAAAAACGAAGCCCCTTTGCTGCGGCCCACTTGTTCGTCGCCCAGAAACGAAAAGAAGTGACCGTTCACTTCGGTGAGCGGCGCGTCAGTGGTGTTTGTCAGACTGACGGTGATCGTGCAGTAGTAGGACCGCATTCCGGTCTCTTGCAGGGTCAGCGTGTAGTCTGCGGCAGCCGCAGTGGCGATTGTTGTGCAAAGTGAAGCTGTTTTCAGAAGTCGGGTGATCGGCATGTTAAACCCTCCGTCACGAACGATGTGACATTCAGCCGATGCTGTCCAGCACGTCTTTGTGCCAGATGCGCGCTGAACGCACGAGCGCCGCAGAACCTCTTCGCCAAAGGCTCTGCGAACATGTCAGACCGTACCGGAAGACCCGACCGGTTCGGCGATCTGTTGTCTGTGCCCTGCAAAGTCGCAAAGCTCTTTCATGGCGCGCAGCATGGGCTGCGGATCATTTCCTTCCGTCAGCAAAAGCGCATGAATATGCGCGGTGCTGCGTTGTCCCATCCGGACAGCTGCAAGTGCCGATGTCAGTTGTCGTTCAGCCTCGGTCAGCAGGCTCGCACAACCGGGACAAAGCGGATTGGAAAACTTGAAAGTCGAGTTTCGCGCGACCCGCATGGTCTGCACGACATTCAGCGTGCCCAGCGCATATTGCGCCGCATCCTCGGACTTGAAAAAATTGTCTGCCATCTTGAAGCTTTCAATCCACGTCTGGCCTGCCGGGAAGGCAAAGGATTGAAAAAAGCAGCGCGCGATGGTCAGGATCTTGCCCTCGAAAGGATTCAAATTGTCAGTGCGCGCCAGTTTTGGATTGGCATTCGGTGCACCGCAACACCGGGTGGGTCGGTTCTCGTGCTGCGCCATCAGAGATATCCTCTGATGCAGCCAACGCAGCACGAGAAGCCGACCGGGCTGAGAGCCTTCGTTCTGATCTGAAGTCGATGAAGAAGAAGCTGGACCATCGCGACGCTCTCTGCTCGTTTCCGGGGAGACGGTAAGGGGCACTGGCAAAGCCACGCCAACCTTACAGGTCTCCCCGAAAGGGGGAAACTGTGATCGCTGCCGTCGATTTCGGTTGCTGAATAATAACTGACAAAAATAGTATGGTATTGCAAGCCCTTTTCATGCGCGTGGGTGTCGCAGGGCGAAACCCTACAGAAACGCGTGTTTGAGAATCTTTGAAAAGTAACCTTGACGTTACTTTTTAGCCACCCTAAATGTAACCTCAGAGTTACATGGAGATGGACATGCTAAGCGCAGAAACCTTTTCGAATACCCGTATCTTTATGTTTGCCGTGACGGGCCTTGCTTGCCTGAGTTACGCGATCATGGCGTTGATGACAGGAAACCCAGAGCCGTTTTCGGGATGGATTCCTGGGGGCTTGGGCATCATGTCGGGCGTTGTCCTATGGGCCACCGGCGCGGTCGCGGGGGACGCCAATACAGAGCGTGCGATGGACGAAGGCTATTACGCCGATAGTGCGCGGGCACAGCAGATTGCGTTTTGGGTCGCGATCTTCATGTATCCCGCGTTCTCAGTGCCGCTGGCGCTTGACCTGATCGACCTTGCGGTTGTGTTCCCGGCGATGGGGACGCTGACAGGTGCCACATTCTTGTTGCTGTTTGTCTGGTTTGATTTGCGGGGTCGGATGTGAGCCTGATCTCGCATCTGGCAGAGCGGCGCAAAGCGGCGGGTCTGACCCAAGCCCAACTGGCCGAGGCGGTTGGTGTGTCTCGCAAGACGATCAATACGGTCGAGAATCGGGTTTTCGTACCATCAACTGTGCTGGCACTACGACTTGCCGAGGAATTGGGCGTGAGTGTCCACGATTTGTTTGAATTGGAAGACGAGGAATAAGAGAAATGAGCGGAGAGACGAACCTTGATGCCCTTCTACAAGGCATGTCGGCAGACCTCGCGGATGGGGTCTATGTTTTCGCCACGGTTGCGAAAGGTTGGGTGCCGCAGAATGTGATGCCGCGCATGATGTTCGAAGAAGCCGAAGGGATGACGTTAGTCATGCTGCGCGCAGACGCAAAGGCGCACGGGATTGCCTACGAGTTTCCCTGCCGCATGATTACGCTCAAAATACACTCGGCACTTGATGCGGTCGGTTTTCTAGCGCGTATCACCACAACTCTTGCCGCTGAAGGCATGGGAGTGAACCCGGTCTCCGGCTTCTATCACGATCATCTTTTCGTACCGGAAGGGCGAGAGGAGGACGCGATGGCAGCTTTGAAAGCGCTGTCTGAGGCCTGACTGATCTAAGGCATGCATCCCAAAAAAACGGGGCCGCTAAGGGCCCCGTTTGTCGTTCTTGGTGAGGTCGGAGGATTACTCCTCAGCGGCCTCAGTCTCATCGACGGTTGGCACTTCTGCACTGTCATCGCCATCCTCGTCTTCATCATCTGCCGCGCGCAGACCCGATGGGGCCTGAATGTTGGCAATCACGAAGTCACGGTCGATCGTGGGCTTGGCGCCCGATGGCAGCGTGATGTTAGAGATGGTCACGGTGTCGCCGATCTCCAGACCCGTCAGATCGACAGTCAGTTGCTCGGGGATGTCACCAGCGGTCACGACAAGCTCGACCTCGGGACGTACGATGGTCAGAACGCCGCCCATCTTGATGCCCGGAGCGGCCTCTTCGTTTTCGAACTCAACCGGGATGAAGAGGTTGATCTTCGTGTTCCGGTTCAGACGCATGAAGTCGACATGCGTGGGCAGGTCTTTGACAACATCGCGCTGCACATTCCGGCAGATCACACGCACATCGTCGTGGCCTTCAACCTTCATGTTGAAGAGCGTCGACAAGAAGCGGCCTGCTTTGAGGCGCTTGAGAAGCACGTTGAAGGGGATATTGATGGGCAGCGGGTCAACTCCGCCACCGTAAACAATGCCAGGTACGGCGCCATCACGGCGAGCTTGACGAGCGGCCCCCTTGCCTGTCCCCGTCCGTACCTCGGCGTGAAGATCAGGGATCTCACCAGCCATGGTATTTCCTTTCAGGTTAATGGGACATCCTCCAAGGGTGTATGTCCCGTGAAGCCGCGCGTATAGACGAGTCTTTTGGGCTTGGGAAGGGGCTTTTCAAAGGCGCTTGATTGATGTCTGCGAGGCCATCATTGTGGCTTTACGGCCAGGCTTTAATCCCAGCTCTCCATATCTCTAAGGAGCTTTGAATGACAAAGTTGATTAAGACATGGTCGTCCTGTCCTGAGGACGAGGATAGCATGACCAAAGAACACGCATGGATTTGGCAAGCGATGATTGGTGCAGTGCCGATTGGCCTAAAGGACCGCGTGCTGGATATCGGGTGTAACCAAGGCGGCTTTCTTCGGATGCTGCATGACACTGTCTCGTTTGCGGAAGGCGTGGGGGTTGATCTTGCCACTCAGCGTGTCGCTTTAGCCGAAGCGCATAAGGGTGATCGTAAGCTACGGTATCTGGCAACCGACCAGCTGTCTGACGCAGGCACCGGCTTTGACGTCGCTTTCAGCCACGAGGTGATCTATTTGATTGGCGATCTGGCCGATCATGCCCGCCAGGTCTTCGAGATTTTGCGACCCGGAGGCGCTTATTATGCGGTCACTTGTTGTCATCGGGACAACCCGCTGTGGGCGACGTGGCGACCCGGGATCGAGGTCGTCTCAAATGTCCCGGTGCCCGATCATAGCGTCGGCGATATCGCAACTGCATTTCGGGATGCGGGATTTGACGTCGCCATCAATCGGTTTTTGGCTGATACCTTCATTCCAACAGCGCCGCCTAGTGAATACTTTCCCAGTGATCTGGAACGGTTGGACGTCTATACAAATTGGAAGCTTATGTTTCGTATGACGCGTCCGGCATAGGTCTTAATGTGTGCGGACGGCGGGATTGGCCCGGGAGGATATAGCGTGAAACTGGAATTTCATCATATCAATTTCGTGTCCGAAGACGTCGACCGCATGCATGATTTTTATACGAATGTGCTTGGATTAGATGATATTCCCCAAGACCAGTTTCCGCGCACCAGGGAAACTGAGAATGCCGGGTATAGCGGAAAAATCCGCTTTGCCACCGAAGGGGCAATGCAGATGCATCTGGCGGAACGCGCGTTGGATGTTGCGTTCAAGAATGGTCAGGTCATCAACCCGGTGGACCGCGGCCATATCGCGTTTCGCACTGATGATCTGGCAGCGTTTCTAGCCGTGCTGGATGCGCGTGGCATTCCTTATTCAGACTACGGGACTGCTTTTGCAAAGGAATGGCATCAGGTCTTTTTCATGGACCCTGAAGGTAACGTGATTGAGGTGCATCAGCAGGTTGCGGGCTGAGGGTGATCGTTGAGAGCTATAGAGTTCGTCGATCCCGCCTTCGTCAAATCATCGGGTCAGCTAACTTGCGAGGCGTGGATTGAGCCAAGCGTCGAGGTAGATGCGGAGCCGGTCCTCCATCGTTTCGCTGTTGTTGATGGCGCAAAAATGCAAGGCCATCGCCTGCACCGAGAAGGCTTGAATTCCCTCGGCCAAAAGATACCCTGAGATGTCTTTTCGGAAGGGGCTGTCAGACAGCCAGCGCGCGACCACATCGACTTGACGGGTAAAGGTTTGAGCTATTGGGCCGATCTCTTCACGCGCAGCGGCGCCGGAATGGCGCAGGATCACGTCGAAGACATAGCGCTCGGAAGTCATGAATTGGATCAGCGGCACGATTTGTGAGACTAGATCGTCGATGGTTTGAGGGGCAGGCCAGGTCTCTGCTTCATCCAGAAAGGCGTTGATCTGGGCGCCGATCATCAGCTCCATCAGGCCGTCCTTACCTGCGAAATGGGCAAAGAAAGTACCTTTCGCGACACCAGCGGTTTGCACCACATCTTCAACGCGCAGTGCGCCATAGCCTTTGGCAGCGATTATACCTTGCGCGCTTTCGATCAGCCTAGCGCGTGTCGCGCGCGTTCGGTTTTGGATCGGCTTTGACATGGAGGGTCCATACGAAATTAATTGACCGTGGTCAATTTTGGAAATATGACCGTGGTCAGTTTCTAATTCTTATCGAAGGATACACCCATGCCCGCGAAACGCATCTTTGTGCTGAACGGCCATCCTGCTGAGACGTCTTTGAGCCGGACTATCGCTGAAACCTATGCCGAGGCGGCACAGGCCGCCGGACATGAAGTGCGCATCACGCACCTTCGCGACCTGTCGTTTGATCCGGATAACGGCATCGCGGGATATGACGCGCAAAAGCCATTAGAGGCTGATCTGATCGCGCTTCGGGCAGACGTGGATTGGGCGGAGCATTTCGTGATGAGCACGCCGATGTGGTGGGGCGGACTGCCTGCCAAGCTGAAAGGCCTTTTCGACCGCACATTTCAGCCCGGATGGGCGTTTGATACCCGTAAAAAGACGGCCATCGGTATGCCCTTGCCTTTGCTGACAGGGCGTTCAGCGCGGGCGTTTGTGACTTCCGACACGCCGACACTTTATTTCGGACTGCTCTACCGCAAAGCACTGATGCGTCAGATCAAAGGGCAGATATTTGAGTTTGTCGGCATGAAGCCAGCGCGGGTGACAAACTTTGCGCCGGCCAGTCATCCCAAGGACGGCGCTGTCGAGGGATGGTTGAAAGAGGTTGCGCAATTGGGCGCTGAGGGGCGGTAGACGCGCACGATTCCCTCTAGACCCAGGGTTTGGGCCGTGCGAACGAATTAGCTATGTCGCTACGTCGTGATCTTTCCCTGTCCCGTGCGCCCGCCTTGGCTTTTGCGTCGATGGGTGTCCTTTGGGGGTCGTTTGCGGCATTCGTGCCCGACCTGAAGGCCGAGATCGGGGCGTCGGACGCTTTATTTGGCATGATCCTGTCGGTCTCGGCGATTGGCCTGATGAGCGCGATGCTGGTCGCCCCAGCGCTGGACCGCCGATTGGCGGAACGTGCGATGCCTGCGGGTGCCCTGTTTCTGGGTATCGGGTTTTTATTTCCGGGCGTTGCGGGTGTGCCGATGAGCTTTGCGATGGCGATGCTTTGGGTCGCGTTTGCGTCTGGCTTGCTGGATATTGTGATGAACGCACGGGTAAGCGAGCTTGAGGCGTCTGAGCAGCGCTCATTGATGAACCTCAATCATGCGATGTTCTCGTTTGCCTATGCAGCCTCTGCCTTTGTCACAGGCGTGGTGCGCGCCGCAGAACTGCCGCCATTTGTGATGTTTGCCGGTCTGTTGGCGCTCATCAGTCTTGCAAGCCGCTGGATGCGCATGCCCGTGGTCGAGGCCGACGCAGACAATCCAAAGGGCCTTGGCTATCCTTTGGGCGCTGTCGTGCTGGGTGGGATCGTTGTGATGATTGCTTTTATGACGGAAGCCGCCAGTGAAAGCTGGTCCGCCTTGCATGTCGAACGCTCGTTGGGAGGGAACGCGATGCAAGGGGCGCTTGGGCCAACGATGCTGGGGCTGACCATGGGGGTTGGGCGGCTGACCGGGCAGCTCATTTCTGAACGGGTGGACAATGCCGTGCTGATCGGGATGGCAGCGATCCTGTCGTCTTGCGGCGCGTTTTTGGCGGCTGCTGCGACGACGCCGACGCAAGCCTATCTTGGATTTGGTATCTTAGGCCTTGGCGTGTCGGTCATTGCGCCAACCGCGTTGGCGATGGTTGGGCAAAGCGTTGGCCCTGGCCCTAGGACACATGCAATCTCGCGGACAGCTGTCATCGGCTTTTCTGGCTTTTTCATAGGGCCACCGCTGATGGGCCTGATGTCGGAATTTGCCGGGTTGCCCACGGCGTTCATGGTGATCGGCGGATTATTGATCGTATCACTTATCCCGATTGCGCTGCTCAAGGGGTTGCGCCGGGCGGCGCGGGGCGAGCCGTTCTAGGCATTCTGCGAAAGAGTCCTATTTGTTTGAGATGGAAACGGTTAGTTTTGGGTTCCCTCACGGAGTTACATCATGCGCCTTGCCGCATCAGCATTCCTCGCATTGATCGCTTTGGCGACGACGAGCGCCGTTGCTCAGGAAGGGTTCAGCTTTGGCGCAGGTGTGTCGATATCTTCAAGCCCTTATGTCGGGGAAGACACTCAGGCACGTGCGGTGCCGATCCTGCGATATCAAGGTGATGGATGGCGCATCGGAACGGATGGAGCCGCGCTTGATCTGTATTCGACCGCGCCACTAAGCGCACAGGCAATCCTGCTGCCTCGGTTCACCGCGCTGGACGACCCTGACAGTGACGAGTTGGACGGAATTGATCGCGAGATCACGCTGGATGGAGGCCTGAGTTTTTCTTATGCCTTGGGTGAGCGAACCTCGGTCTCGGCCATTCTTTTGCAGGAATTGACCGGGGAGCATGACGGCCAAGAGGTCGACTTATCGGTGTCGACCGGTTTCGCGTTGGGTGCTTTGCCGTTGAACGTGACCGGCGGAATGTCTTGGAAAAGTAGTGGCTTGGGCTCGTATCTATACGGTGTTGAGCGCGACGAATCCACTGACGGTCGGTCCGACTATGAGGTCGGTGGGTCGATCACCCCATATGTATCGTTATCCTCTGGCTTTGCCTTGTCCGAGGCTGCGCAACTTGTCGGGTCGGTCAAGATGGAGTTCTTGCCCGAAGACGTGAGCGACAGTCCAATTGTAGACGAGGACACAGTCACGTCCGGCTTCGTTGGTGTTCAGTTGTCGTTTTGAAAGCAGACTGGGGCAGAGACGCCGGATTAAATCCGGGGCTCTTCTAAGCGACCCAGTCGCCTTCAAACCCTTTCGGTATCAACAAGTTGCTTCGATCCACATCGTGGATATCGCGGCGACCGCAAAGCGCCATTGTGGTGTCGAGCTCTTTATGGATCGTCTCAAGCGCGAAGGTGACGCCTTTTTCGCCCATAGCACCAAGACCATAGACGAAGGCGCGTCCGATATAGGTGCCCTTAGCCCCCATCGCCATCGCTTTGAGAACATCCTGACCCGAGCGGATGCCGCTATCCAGATGCACTTCAATCTTGTTCCCGACCGCCTCGACGATGGAGGACAGCATCCGGATTGAGCTGAGCGCGCCGTCGAGCTGACGGCCTCCATGGTTTGAGACAACGATGGCGTCCGCGCCGACATTTGCGGCCATCTTTGCGTCCTCAACATCTAGGATGCCCTTGAGGATGACAGGGCCGTCCCAAAGCGAGCGCAGGAACTTGATGCGCTCCCAGTCGAGGGAATGGTCAAAGGCTTCTGCGGTCCAGGACGACAGCGATGCGGGGTCGCTGACCCCTTTGGCGTGACCCACGATATTGCCGAAAAAGCGGCGTTTGGTTTGCAGCATCTCAAGGCCCCAAGGCACCTTTGTGGCGAGGTTGGCCATGGATTTCAGCGTCAGCTTGGGCGGGGCAGACAGGCCGTTTTTCAGGTCTTTGTGGCGCTGGCCCATGATTTGAAGATCGACGGTGATGACGAGAGCTGCACAGTTTGCAGCCTTCGCGCGGTCCACCAGACGGCGCATGAAATCATCGTCTTTCAGGGTGTAGACCTGAAACCAGAAGGGTTTTTCGGTATTCTCGGCCACATCCTCGATCGAGCAAATCGACATGGTGGAAAGCGTGAAGGGCACGCCGAACTTTTCGGCAGCTTTGGCGGCAAGGATCTCGCCATCCGCGTGCTGCATCCCGGTCAGCCCCACCGGCGCGAGTGCGACGGGCATGGCGACGTCCTGGCCGACCATTTTGGTGGCTGTGCTCCGGCCCGTCATATTGACGGCGATGCGCTGGCGTAGGCGAAGCTGGTCGAAGTCGGAGGAGTTCTCGCGGAAGGTTTGCTCAGTCCAGCTGCCCGTCTCGGCATAGTCGTAAAACATCTTCGGTACGCGGCGTTTGTAGATGCGCTTGAGGTCTTCGATTTCAGTGATGACGGGCATTTCAATGTCCTAATAGGCAATATTGGTTCGGTCTGCTTACCGATTTGAGGCGTTTCGAGCAATAGACAGAAAAGCGCAGGGACGGCTTGACATAGTGCGATATCGTATCATATTAGTACGACATCGAACCATATCAACCTTATGGAGAGCCCTATGACCCTGTCCCGTCGCAAAGCCATCGCCCTGATCGGGGGTGGAACCGTTTTGGCCGCCAGCGCCTCTGCCGCTGGATTTGTCGCCACCCGCACACCGCACCGCGCGCTTGAGCCTTGGCGGCTGGCGGGCGGCTATGCCGATCCGCGCCAACGCGCTCTTTCCTACGCGCTGCTGGCGCCGAACGCGCATAACCGCCAGCCTTGGGTCGCCGAGTTGATCGGGGTGGACCGGATCAGGCTGCACCGCGACCCTGCGTTGAACCTGCCCGAAACAGATCCGTTTGACCGGCAATTGACGATCAGCATGGGCTGCTTTGTGGAATTGCTGAAAATCGCAGCGGCCCAGGATGGATATACGGCGCAGATCACGCCGTTCCCGGAAGGTGGCGATTTGATCGTGGCGGATATCGTGTTTTCGCAAGGTGCTGCGCGAGATTCGCTGGCCGATGGCATCATGGATCGGCGGTCCTGCAAAGAGCCGTTTGAGGATCGCGCCATCGCGCCTGACCTTGTGGCCGCGATAGAGCCATACGCAGATGTCATCACCGACCCGGCTTTGGTTGCGCAGGTTAAAGACCTGACATGGAAGGCCTGGGTGGTCGAAGCCACGACGCAAAGCACTATGAAAGAAAGCGTTGATCTGATGCGGTTTGGCAAAGCCCAGATCAACGCTTCCCCGGACGGGATTGATCTGGGTGGTCCGTTTCTTGAAGCGCTGATGCTGGCCGGACAGATCACGCCCGAGACGCAAATGGACCCGAACAGCCGGTCTTTCCAGACCGGTGTCGAGATATACCGCGAGATGCTGCATGCAACACCTGCCTATGCCGTGCTGACTACAAAGGGAAATACGCGGCTAGATCAACTTGAGGTCGGGCGGCGCTGGCTGCGGCTAAACCTTGCGACAACACTGGCGGGGCTGCAACTGCATCCGATCAGTCAGTGCTTGCAGGAATACCGTGAAATGTCCGCCTTATTTGAGCAAGCGCAGGCCTTGATGGGGCGCGACGGTGACACGGTTCAAATGCTGGGCCGTTTGGGCTACGGTCCGCAAACGCCGCAAACTCCGCGGTGGCCACTGGACGCAAAACTGACGAATGCCTGATAAGATCACCGGCCTTTACTTCGAGCTGTTCAATGAGATTGGTATCATTGGACAGCTCAGCCGCGCGATGTTCGAAGCGCGGCTGCCTGAAGGGCTGGTGCTGCCGCATTTTTCGGTGCTGAACCATCTGGTGCGCGTGTCTGACGGGCGCACACCTTTGGAACTGGCGACGGCGTTTCAGCAGCCCAAAACATCGATGACGCACACGCTTGCTGGATTAGAGCGGCATGGGTTCGTCCGGATGGTGCCGAACCCGAAGGACAAGCGCAGCAAGCTGGTGTTTATCACCGATGCCGGCTGCCAGTTCCGCGAAGAGGCAATAGCCGCGCTGGCGCCGGACGTCGCAAAGCTGGCGGACCTCGTGCCGTCAGAGCACGTTGCCGGGTTGTTGCCCGGTCTACGCGAATTGCGCGAGGAATTGGACCGGATGCGCGACTAAGCCCGGTGCGCGCCATCCGCCAGTGTCCTGACAAACTCAAGCACTTCAGAGACGGGCTTGCCGGAAGCCAACTCGCTGACGATGGCCGATCCGACAACAGCGCCATCGGCAACGCCTGCGATGCTTTCGGCGGCCTCGGGCGTCTTGATGCCAAAGCCCACGATGACAGGTAGGTCGGTCTGCGACTTGATCCGCGCAACTTCGGGGGCGACGTCGCTGGCTTGTGCTTCGGCCGCGCCGGTGATGCCGGTGATCGAGACGTAATAGACGAAACCGGACGTGTTCTGCAGGACTGTCGGCAGCCGCTTGCCATCGGTGGTTGGCGTGGCCAGACGGATGAAATTAAGACCCGCTTTCTGGGCGGGAATGCACAGCTCCACATCCTCCTCGGGCGGCAGATCGACGATGATAAGCCCGTCAATCCCGGCCTCTTTGGCTTGTTTCAAGAAGGTTTCGACCCCACGCGAATAGATCGGGTTGTAATAGCCCATCATCACAATCGGGGTGGTATTGTCATCCTTGCGTAACTCACGCGCGATTTGCAGCGTCTTATCAAGCGTCATGCCGCCCTCAAGCGCACGCTGTCCCGCCAGCTGGATGGTCGAGCCGTCGGCCATCGGGTCGGTGAACGGAAGACCTAACTCGATGATATCGACACCCGCACCGGGCAGCCCTTTGACCAGCTCAAGGGAGGTCTCGTAATTCGGATCGCCCGCCATCACATAAGCCACAAAAGCCTTGCGGCCTTGGGCTTTCAACTCGGCAAATTTGGCATCGATACGGGTCATGATGGCGTCCTTGAAAACTGCTTTCGTCCTGTTGCCGGAAATTGCAGGCGAACTCAATCCTCGTTGCGTGTTTTTGGGGGACGTTCTAAAGGGGGCGCAACCAAGGATATGGAGGCCGCTATGGGCTTTAAGATGGGAATTGTGGGACTGCCAAATGTGGGCAAGTCGACGCTGTTCAACGCGCTGACCAAGACGGCGGCCGCGCAGGCTGCGAATTTCCCGTTCTGCACCATCGAGCCGAATGTGGGCGAGGTCGCGGTGCCGGATGCGCGGCTCGATACGCTGGCAGAGATCGCGCAGAGTAAATCGGTGATCCCGACGCGAATGACGTTTGTGGATATTGCTGGGCTTGTGAAGGGCGCGTCGCAGGGTGAAGGCCTGGGCAACCAGTTTCTGGCCAATATCCGCGAGGTGGACGCGATTGCCCATGTGTTGCGCTGTTTTGAGGACGGCGACGTGACCCATGTGGAAGGGCGCGTGGACCCGATTGCGGATGCCGAGACGATCGAGACCGAGTTGATGCTGTCGGACATTGAAAGCATTGAGCGGCGTTTGCAAAACCTGTCGCGCAAGGTGCGCGGGGGAGACAAGGAAGCCGTACAGCAGGAGCGCCTGTTGAAAGAGGCGCTGGCCGTGCTCGAAGACGGCAAGCCCGCCCGCGTTGTGGATGTGGACGCAGAGGATGCGAAAGCGTGGAAGATGCTGCAACTTCTGACCACTAAGCCGATCCTTTATGTATGCAACGTAGACGAAGGCTCGGCCGCTGAGGGCAACGCATTTTCGGCCAAAGTCGCGGAAATGGCGGCAGAGCAAGGCGCCGCGCACGTGGTGATCTCAGCCCAGATCGAGGAAGAGATCAGCCAGCTTGACGTCGAAGAAGCTGCGATGTTCCTTGAGGAAATGGGTCTGGCAGAGGCGGGTCTGGATCGCCTGATCCGTGCGGGCTACGACTTGCTCCACCTTGAGACTTACTTCACCGTTGGCCCGAAAGAGGCCCGCGCTTGGACGATCAAGACAGGCACCATGGCCCCGCAGGCGGCTGGTGTAATCCACGGTGATTTTGAGAAGGGCTTCATCCGCGCTGAGACCATCGCCTATGATGATTTTGTCTCGCTTGGCGGCGAACAACCCGCGAAAGAAGCGGGTAAGATGCGTGCTGAAGGCAAAGGCTATACCGTCAAGGACGGCGACGTTTTGCACTTCTTGTTCAACACCTGACGGGGCTGCGCATATGCCATGCAACGGCGTTAACCCCGTTTTAGCAGCCCCGCCCGCGCCCTTTACGAACTGGTAGCCCCTCTCACAGAGACTTCCGCGCTGACGCAACCGGGCCTCTTTGCCCGCGCAGAGCAAGGGGTTTCACTATGAGTGATCGTTTCAAAAGCCATGGAAATACATTGCAATCACCACCGTCGGGCGGCGCACCGATCACACCGGATGACCAGCTGACGCTGTCGGTTGCCACACGCGCGCTGAATGTCGCCACGACAGGCGATGTTGCCTTGCGCACTGTTGATGGTGATACGATCACCTTGCATATCGCAGCGGGGTCCGTCTTTCCGATCCGCGCCATCAAGGTTCTGGCCAGTGGCACGACAGCGACCGGGATCGTCGGCCTATGGTAGGCCTCTCGCTCGGCGCGTCGTTGACGACGTCGGCGGTGCCTGTGATGCACGACGGCCCTGTCGCCGCCTGGGACTTCTCAGAGCCGGGTGCGCCCTATGTCGATCATCAAAACGGCCATGCGCTTGCTGTGGCTGCTGGTGCAACAGCGCCCTTGCGGAAGCCCGACGGGTTTCGCCCCGGTATCGCGAGCCTTGCCTTTGATGGCACCGATCAGCATCTCGTGATCGCTGAAAACGCGCTCGGGAGACTTCAGATGGGCGGCGCGGCAACGCAGGTCACGGTTGCTGCATGGGTCAAGCGCACGGGCGACACCAATGCTGCGATTGCCGGGATCTGGCCTGAAGCCGTGCAAGACCCGCAACGCCAATACGCGCTTTTTGTGAACCTTGCTCTTTATGGTGGCGATGACCGGGTTTGTGGCCATGTCAGCGGCGATGGGCAGGTGACCCCTGGCTACCCTTACATGCGCGACTACGCGTGGAACGCGCGGCGGATTGCGCCTGACGGCAGTGATGGCTGGCGATTTGCCGTCTTTACCTATGACGGGGCGGCGATCCGTTCCTACCTTGATGGGGGCTTTGAGGCGGTTCCGTCCTACACCGATATCGAGGGCCAGACCGGCCCGGCGAATCCGCGGCCCTACAGCGCAGGCCTGAACCCCAGCCCAGCCGAATTTACTGTCGGCGCCGTGCGTCTAAGCGGTGGCTATGGCAATTTCCTCAAAGGAGAGATCGCAGGCTTGCGTGTCTGGGACAGAGCGCTGTCTCAAACCGAGATACGCGCCCTCTTTCTGGCCGAGCGTCCGGCAACGCAGCCGCTCTTTCACGACGATTTTCGGACTGGCGTCAAAGTTGCTTCTCGCGCCTTGGGCTGGCGCAGTTTTCAGGGCAGCACCGGGACCGAGACCACCGATCTGGTGCCTGGGGACCCTGTGCCGGAGGTCTATAATTTCGCAGGCTCTGGTGCGGGGCATGGCGGATATCTTGCCCGCTCCGCCTCGGCCGTCGGTATTGGCGCTGCGGTCTATGACGGGTTTCAGAACGCGCCCCTGCGCTTTCAGGACGCAGCGTCGATCACATGGCTGATGAACAACAGCGCACCATCATGTGCCGTGCGCGTCTTGCTGCGCATCAGCGGAAAATGGGTGGCAAGCGAGGCGACATTTTCATGCAGCGCCGCTCATACCGCACAAGATTGGACAGGCGCTGAACCGTTCTCCCTTGCATTGGCCCGCACTGCCAGTCAGTGGCGTAGAGTAACGCTTGAGGCGGGCGTGGCACTGTCACTGGGCGCGCCAGTGTCTTCGGATATTGCAGGCAACACTTTGGAGGCGTTCGGCTTTTTATGTGATAACACCCAGCCCGGCACCGTGCGGATCGACGCGCTGCGCCTCACTGCGCGCTGATGGCATCGGTCTGTGGCATGGAGCGATATACGGACAAAGACTGCGATTCCAGCGCCTTTGACATTTGCAGCCCCGCCCCGCGAAAAACCCCTTGTTTTCCGCAGTTGTGATCCTTAGACCGGCCGACGGAGACGTGGCCGAGTGGTCGAAGGCGCTCCCCTGCTAAGGGAGTAGGCGG
>CAKZXZ010000133.1 GCA_937883775.1 uncultured Paracoccaceae bacterium | reverse complement strand
GACAGCGTCACAAACCGGAATTGCGCAGACGACCAGATTACCAGCTCTTCGGCCAGCCGGCTCAGGTGCATCGCGCAGATTGAAGACGCAGCGAGGAACTCCAACGCGAAGTCGCGGTCGGCCACGGAATCCAGCGAATTAGCCGACGGACGATCAAAGCCCAGTTCCTTCGCCGTCATCTCACGATCAATTGGGAAAGACGTCCCCGCAAGTGCTGCCGCGCCCAAGGGCGACTCGTTCATCCGCTTGCGCGCATCCGCGAAGCGGGACCGATCCCGGCCCAGCATTTCGACATAAGCCAACATGTGATGGCCCCATGTCACCGGCTGCGCGACCTGCAAATGGGTAAAGCCTGGCATAACCCAATCAGCCCCCGCCTCGGCCTGACCGACCAACGCAGTCATCAACGCCGCCAACGCGCCGTCCACCGCATCTATCTGATCGCGGACCCATAGTTTGAAATCCGTCGCAACCTGATCGTTGCGAGACCGGCCCGTGTGCAGACGGCCTGCAGGCTCCCCGATGATCTCTTTCAAACGCGCTTCGACATTCATGTGAATGTCTTCCAACGCTTTCGAGAACGGGAAATCCCCCGTTTCAATCTCTGACAACACTGTGAGGAGGCCTTCCCGGATCGCCTCGGCATCCTTATTGGTCAGGATATCCTGTGCGGCGAGCATCTTCGCATGGGCGCGTGAACCCGCAATGTCTTGTGCCGCCATCCGCTGGTCGAAGTCTATGGACGCATTAATTGCCTCCATAATGGCGTCGACCCCACCGGAGAACCGGCCACCCCACATTGTATTCGCGCTGTCTGTCATGTCGTCCTGAACCCTCGGAGGGAAAATGTATCTCAAGTCTCTGGCTCTCTATACGGCCCTCGCCTTTGGTGCAATTGCAGCACATGCCGACCCAGCGCTTGATGCCCTGCGCGAAGGCGACATGAAAAAGCTGGCCTTCCATGCAGACCCGCAGGTTGTACCCGCAACCGCCTTTGTCGATGAGACCGATGCCAAGCATTCACTTGAAAAATACCGCGGCAAATATGTGGTGCTGAATTTCTGGGCCACTTGGTGCGCCCCCTGCCGCCACGAAATGCCGATGCTGTCAAATCTGCAAACCGAGTTTCAGGGAGACAGCTTCGAGGTTGTGACGATTGCAACTGGCCGCAATTCCTTGACTGGTATGAAGAAATTCTTTGACGAGATTGAGGTGGATAACCTGCCCCTCTACCGCGACCCACGCCAAAAGCTCGCCCGCGAAATGGCGGTTCTGGGCTTGCCGATCACGGTCATTCTTGACCCTGAAGGGCGCGAAATCGCGCGCCTTATCGGCGACGCCGAATGGGACAGCGACAGCGCAAAGGCCATTATTGCGGCACTATTGGCGCAAAGCTAGCCGCGCACAATGCTCCCGGCTGGGACAGTCCAGAAGGTGGTCATTGACCATGCCGACCGCCTGCATGAATGCATATACGATGGTGGGGCCACAGAACTTGAAGCCCTCTTTCTTCAGATCTTTTGAAATCTGTGTCGACAAGGGCGTGGCGGCTGGCACATCCGCGAGTGTCTTGAAGCTGTTTTGCAGCGGTGTGCCGCCCATGTAGTTCCAAAGATACGTATCAAATCCGATCCGATCCTCGATCCGGCACCAGGCCTGCGCATTGCCGATGGTCGCTTCGATCTTGCCGCGGTGGCGGATAATGCCAGCGTTTTGTAGCAACCGTTCGACCTCTGCGTCGCCCCATGTCGCGATTTGGCGTGGATCAAAGCCCTGAAACGCCTCGCGGAAATTTTCACGTTTTTTCAAGATGGTAATCCAGCTGAGCCCCGCCTGAAAGCCATCCAGAATGAGCTTCTCCCAAAGCGCGCGACTGTCCCATTCCGGCACACCCCATTCGGTGTCGTGATAGTCGATATAGATCTGCTCCTGTCCGACCCAGCCGCATCGCTCGCCCATGAAAACCCCTTTCTGCATCGCTTTGCTTAAGATTACGACACTTAGAACAAAATGTGAATCTTTACCCGGCCTTAGGGATTATGGCGCAGGTTCGGCGCAACTCATGATTCCACGCAAAGGTTCCGTCGATGCGGCACAACACGGGTAAAAAAGGCAAGCGGACAAGCCCTCTGTCCATGGCCGTGCAGCAACGCGATCGCAACGTGATGGAAATGGTGCGCAGCGCGGTGGCGCTGAAACGCGTAATGCTGGCCTATCAGCCTGTCGTGCAGGCCAAAAATCACAAACGCGTCGCATTTTACGAAGGTCTGATCCGCGTCATGGACGAAACCGGGCGGATCATTCCGGCCCGTCAGTTCATCAACCAGATCGAAGAGATTGAGCTGGGCCGCCAGATCGACTGCCGCGCGCTTGAAATGGGGCTGGCCTCCTTGGCCGAAGAACCAGGTCTACGGCTGTCAATCAACATGTCTGCACGCTCTGTCGGGTATCGCGAATGGATGGACGTGCTGGATGACGGGCTGCGGCGCAAC
This sequence comes from uncultured Paracoccaceae bacterium, assembly GCA_937883775.1. Lineage (GTDB taxonomy): Bacteria > Pseudomonadota > Alphaproteobacteria > Rhodobacterales > Rhodobacteraceae > JAHTBL01. The sequence continues at coordinate 21,105 of CAKZXZ010000133.1, read as the reverse complement.
CCGACGATTGGCGAACGCCTCATCCTTGAAATTACCGAGACATCGGCGATGACCGTCCCCGAATTGGTTTGCTCTTTCATGGACGATTTGCAGTCGCGCGGGATTTCCTTTGCGCTTGATGATTTCGGGGCCGGTTTCACCTCGCTCAAGCATTTCAAGGATTTCTACTTTGATATCCTCAAGATTGATGGGCAGTTCATTCGCAACATCCATCAGGATCCAGACAATCAGGTGCTGGTCAAAGCGCTGGCCGGGATCGGCCGTCAGTTTGAGATGTTCACGGTCGCCGAAGGGGTTGAAACCGCCGAAGATGCAGCTTTTCTAACATCAATCGGGGTAGATTGCCTACAAGGCTACCACTTTGCACCACCCACGATCCGCGCGCCCTGGCGGCAAGGGGACGCGCAGAAATCCGCGTGATTAGCCCCTTGCGAGCGCTACCAATGTGCCAAGTGAGACGAAACGCGCGTTGAAGCCTGTTTTTCAAGACCATACGAGTCGCTGTGATGGGGCGAGGCCCTTCACAAAGGCGACCGTCCCCTACCTGGTCGTCCGGTCCTCGTCAGGAATCTGACTTGGAAGAGGACCAAATATGACCAATGTCGTAATCGCCTCCGCAGCGCGGACCGCTGTAGGAAGCTTTGGCGGATCATTCGCCAACACGCCCGCACATGACCTTGGCGCCGCTGTGCTTGAAGAAATCGTGGCCCGCGCAGGCGTCGAAAAGGGTGAGGTCTCGGAAACGATCCTTGGTCAGGTTCTGACAGCCGCCCAAGGACAGAACCCTGCGCGTCAGGCACATATCAATGCAGGGCTCCCCCAGGAAAGCGCGGCTTGGTCGCTGAACCAGGTCTGCGGATCAGGTCTGCGTGCGGTGGCACTTGCCGCCCAGCACATCCAGTTGGGGGACGCTGATATCGTGGCCGCCGGTGGACAGGAAAACATGACCCTTAGCCCCCATGCCGCACATCTTCGCGCGGGCCACAAAATGGGCGACGTCAAGTATATCGACACCATGATCCGCGACGGTCTTTGGGATGCGTTCAACGGCTACCACATGGGTCAAACCGCCGAAAACGTCGCTGAAAAATGGCAGATCAGCCGCGAGCAGCAGGACGAATTTGCCGTCGCCTCGCAGAACAAAGCCGAAGCCGCGCAGAAGGCTGGCAAGTTCGACGACGAAGTCGCGGCCTTCACCGTGAAGACCCGCAAGGGCGACATCGTGGTCGACAAGGATGAATACATCCGCCACGGCGCAACGATGGAAGCGATGCAGAAACTGCGCCCTGCTTTCACCAAGGATGGGTCCGTCACCGCTGCCAACGCCTCCGGCCTGAACGATGGTGCTGCGGGCGCCCTGCTGATGTCGGCTGAGAATGCCGAGAAGCGCGGGATCAAACCGCTGGCCCGCATCGCGTCTTATGCGACCGCTGGTCTCGACCCGTCGATCATGGGCGTCGGCCCGATCTATGCATCCCGTAAGGCGCTGGAAAAGGCAGGCTGGAAAGCCGAAGATCTTGATCTGGTCGAAGCCAATGAAGCCTTTGCCGCCCAAGCCTGCGCCGTGAACAAGGACATGGGCTGGAACCCCGAGATCGTGAACGTCAACGGCGGCGCCATCGCCATCGGTCACCCGATCGGGGCTTCCGGCGCGCGCATCCTGAACACGCTGCTGCACGAAATGGTGCGCCGCGACGCCAAAAAAGGCCTCGCCACGCTGTGCATCGGCGGCGGCATGGGTGTTGCCATGTGCCTTGAGCGCGATTGATCCACGGGGCGGCTGATCTGGCCGCCCTTTTACTTTCCATGACCGGGACGACTTAAAAATCCCGGCATTACGTGACTGAATGAGGAGACCCCAATGTCCCGTGTAGCCCTAGTGACCGGCGGAAGCCGTGGTATCGGCGAAGCAATTTCCAAAAAACTCAAAGAAGACGGCTACAGTGTTGCCGCAACTTATGCCGGCAATGACGAGAAGGCCGCCGCCTTTACCGAAGCCACCGGCATCAAGACCTACAAGTGGGACGTCGCCAGCTATGAAGCATCCGAGGCAGGCATCGCGCAGGTCGAGGCCGATCTGGGTCCGGTCGACGTTGTTGTCGCCAACGCAGGCATCACCTGGGATGGATTTTTCCACAAGATGAAGCCTGAGCAATGGCAGAAGGTCATCGACACAAACCTCACGGGCGTCTTCAACACCGTCCGCCCTGTCTGGCCCGGCATGCGCGAGCGTGGTTTTGGCCGTGTGATTGTGATCTCGTCGATCAACGGTCAGAAAGGTCAAGCCGGTCAGGTAAACTATGCCGCCACCAAGGCCGGTGATCTGGGCATCGTAAAATCGCTGGCGCAAGAAGGTGCTGCCAAGGGTATCACGGCCAACGCCGTTTGCCCCGGCTATATCGGCACCGAAATGGTTCGCGCGATCCCTGAGGAGGTTCTGAACTCCAAGATCATTCCGCAGATCCCGGCAGGTCGTCTGGGTGAGCCTGAAGAAATCGCACGCTGCGTGGCGTTTCTGGCCTCCGATGATGCAGGCTTCATCAACGGCTCGACCATCTCGGCCAACGGTGCCCAGTTCTTCGTCTGAGGCGGGACATCAGAATACAAGAAGGGCCGGTCACTGCGACCAGCCCTTTTTATTTGCCGTAAGGGAGGCGACTATCAAAGGGCGCTTACTTGCGCCCAGTGATCCAGCGCAGGCCAGCGGCAAAAACGTCAGCGCGCTCTTTATGAGCGGCGCGGATAGCATCACGGGTACGGGCGTTTGTCGGTGTCTCGAACATGGGGGGCTCCTTCTTGAGCATCTGAATTTCTGAACTGTTCCTAATATGACCCCCGCTAACAATTCTTACAAACGAGACTTCCCAACGTGTCAGTTAAGATATACTAAACTGAATTATGTCTGACCGCCTTCCCCCGCTGACTGCCCTGCGCGCTTTTGAGGCCGCTGCCCGGCATATGTCCTTTGCAAAAGCGGCGGCGGAATTGAACGTCACGCCAGCCGCCCTCAGCTTTCAGATCAAGTCGCTGGAAGAGCATTTAGGCCAACCTCTGTTCATCCGCCTAAACCGAGCAGTGGATTTGACCGAGGCCGGTCGTACCCTGCTGCCGGGCACCTCTGACGGATTTAACGCGCTGACGACGGCATGGCGCGGCGTCAAGCGGCTGTCTGATGCGACATCGCTGACGGTGACAGCGGGCCCGGCCTTTACAGCAAAATGGCTTGCCCCAAGGCTTTATGATTTTGCGCAGGCCCATCCCGAGGTTGAGCTGCGCTTTTCTGCTTCCCTCAGGATCATGGACTTTAACCGTGATGACATCGACGTCGCGATCCGATTTGGCTACGGCCCTGACACCGGACTCTATTCAGAATCGTTATCACAGGAATGGATGACACCGGTGATGACGCCGGCACTGGCACGCGAGGTTTCGCAACCCTCCGACCTGCTGCGGATGCCACTTCTGCATGATGACAGCGTCGCCTTCCTGACCCCGCCTTGCGACTGGAATGCATGGTTTCGGGCGGCGGGCGTCCCTGCGGATGTCACCAGTGGCCCGCGCTTTAGCCAAGCGGATCACGCGATTGACGCAGCTTTATCGGGTGGCGGCGTGGTTCTGGCCCGGGCTTCGTTGGCCTATCAGGATATCAAGTCCGGGCGACTGGTAGCGCCATTGTCGACCGGTATTTCATCCGAAGCCCGGTTCCGATTTATCTGCCCGAAAGGCGCAGAAACCCGCCCGCAGGTTGCCGCGTTCAAGACATGGATCATGGCAAAGGCTGATGAGATCGGGGCTTTCAGCGAAGGGCGCAGGATTGTGCCAGCGGCGGATCTGGCGTGAGCATCGGAAAAGCGACAGGGTTGGGCTTTGGAGCGATACTGTTATGGTCCATGCTGGCGCTGTTCACCGAAGGCTCGCGGCCTGTGCCGCCACTTTTGCTAAACGCCATGTGCTTTACGCTGGGCGGTGCAATCGGGCTTATCTGGCTTTTTACCAAGGGCGACCCAAAACAGCTCAAAAGGGTGCCGTTGCGCGTTTACCTTTTCGGAACAGCGGGACTATTTGGCTATCATTTTTTGTATTTTTCCGCGTTGCGAATGGCACCGCCCGCACAAGCGGGCCTGATTGCATATCTCTGGCCGCTTCTGATCGTCCTCTTTTCGGGGTTACTGCCGGGGGAATCACTTCGCATCGGACATGTATTGGGGGCTGTGATCGGATTATCAGGCGCAGCTCTGATCCTTTTTGGCGACGGGATCGGTGCAATCGACCAGGCCGCACTGCCGGGCTACGGGCTGGCGCTCCTTTGCGCGCTGACATGGTCGGGCTATTCGGTAATCTCGCGCCGTCTTGGCGATACACCCACAGAGACTGTTGCGATCTTTTGTGTCGCGACAGCCCTTTTATCGACAGTCGCGCATATCGCTTTAGAGCCAACCGTTTGGCCGTCCTCAACGCGCGCCTGGGTGTCTATCGCGGCGTTAGGTCTTGGGCCTGTCGGGCTTGCATTCTACGTTTGGGATATTGGGGTAAAGCGCGGAAATATACAGCTTTTGGGCGTCGCGTCTTACGCGGCACCCCTTCTATCTACGCTGATTTTAGTAGGGTTTGGTGTGGCTGAACCAACTATAACACTTGGTCTTGCAGCAGCCCTCATCACTGGCGGGGCAATCCTTGCTGCCCGCGCCAGTCGTCATTGAGACTTAAGCAGACAGACGTTCAATCTGTTCTTTGAGCCGAAGTTTTTCCTTTTTCAAGGCCGCGATCTGAAGATCGTCAATGCCAGGACTTCGCTGCGCCTGTTCAACTGTCTCCGAGAGATTTTGGTGTTTCTTCCTCAGTTCCTGAACATGCGAACTTACGGACATAGGCAAACTCCTCTCTGTTGGTTGTCTTCATAGTCCACCACGCAAAATCGTTAATGTCACGCCGCAGGTGCAGCATAGACACAACTTTAGCGGGCAGATGCCTTTTAGATGGGCAGGGCAGCCCCGTCTCGCAACACCCTGCGAACGGTTTCTGTGTAGCTTTCGCCATCTTTTTCGTGCCGCTCACCTTCATGAAGAATCAGCGGAGCGCACAGAACAAATGGGGTGCGGCCGCCTTTGCGCGCCTGGACAAGAACCAGATGGGCGGCTTTCCCAACGCGTGGCGCCAGCGGAAGCACGCGGACCGCCCCAAGCCGGGCATCCATCGCAGACAGCACATCAGGAAGCCGGTCTGCGGTTTGGATCATGGTCAGATACCCTTTCGGCTTGAGCCGCCGAATGGCAGCATCCACCCACGCAAAAAGCGGCGTTTCCTCGGCCAGTGCAGCTTCACGGCCAGCATCCTGTGCCGCAGACCGATCCGACGCGCGGTAATAGGGCGGGTTCGCCATCACATGGTCAAAGCTTTGCCGGCGCAACAGATCTGGCATATGAGCCAGATCGCCATGCAAGGCATGCACCCCGTTTTGCTGGGCAAGGGCGACATAGTCGGCCTGCCGCTCAAGGCCTGTAACCTGCGCATCGACACGCGCTTTCAGGCACAGGCTCGCAACCCCAGCCCCACAGCCAAGCTCAAGCACCGATTGACCATCTTGTGCAGGCACGGCCGCCGCCATGAGAACGGCATCAATGCCAGAACGAAACCCCTTAGCAGGCTGGATCGCTTGCACGCGCCCGCCCAGAAAAGCGTCCCGCGTCTGGGTCATTCCGAAACGTGAATATCATTGTCGCGCATTACATTTGACGCAATGAACCAATCCGCATCACGCACCATAAGGCGCCGCGGCATGATGCCGATTGACCCCTCCAGAACGCTCATATTGGCGTCCATCGTAAAGCTCTCGATGCCCTCACCGGACAGGAGCGCCGTGGCAAAGGCTATGATTGTCGGGTCATTGGTGCGCAAAAGCTCTTTCATGCCATAGACGTAAGGGGCCTGCGCAGCTATGTCGAGGCGCAGAGACACGAACTGACGGAGCGGTGATGAGCTTGGACCAAGCGGCGAGCAAACCCCACGAGCGCTTGAGCGCTGATTTGGCCGATGAAATGCTGGCCGTGAATGCGCTGATCCGCGAAAGGATGGCATCCGAACACGCCCCGCGCATTCCTGAGGTGACAGCACATCTGGTCGAAGCAGGCGGCAAACGGTTGCGGCCCATGCTGACCCTCGCATCTGCAAAAATGTGCGGCTATGGCGGGCCCTATCACGTACATCTGGCTGCAACCGTCGAGTTCATTCATACTGCCACGCTGCTGCATGACGACGTGGTTGATGAAAGCGACAAGCGGCGCGGGCGGCCTACGGCAAACCTGCTCTGGGACAACACATCAAGCGTTCTGGTCGGCGATTACCTGTTCGCACGGTCGTTCCAATTGATGGTCGAAACAGGCTCCTTGCGAGTTCTCGATATCCTTGCAAACGCTGCCGCAACAATTGCCGAGGGCGAAGTCCTCCAGCTCACAGCAGCACGGGACTTGGCCACCGATGAAGGCGTTTACCTTAAGGTTGTACGCGGCAAAACGGCCGCATTGTTCTCGGCAGCGACACAAGTCGGTGGCGTGATCGCAGGTGTCGATGAAGAGCAGGTACAAGCGCTTTATGACTATGGTGATGCGTTAGGTGTCTCGTTCCAGATCGTTGACGACCTGCTGGATTATGCGGGCGATCCTGCAGCAACCGGCAAGAACCTTGGGGATGATTTCCGCGAGCGAAAACTTACCCTACCTGTCATCAAAGCCGTCGCAAAAGCGAATACTGAAGAGCGTGCGTTCTGGACACGGACCATCGAAAAGGGTGACCAAAAAGACGGCGATCTTGAGCATGCGATGGCGCTGATGGCCAAATACGACACGCTTGAGGCAGCGCGTCAGGATGCCCTGGCCTGGGCCGAAAAAGCCAAAACTGCCATGGCGAAGCTGCCGGAAAATGACCTGCGCAGAATGCTGCTTGATCTTGCGGACTACGTGGTCGCGCGCGTTAGCTAAGACGGCAAGGTGCAACCCACCACGCAGGGTAATCGCGGCTCAAATCCCGTGCTTTTGCTGCGGCTTCAGCCCCGGATGTATAAAGCGCAAAGCACGTCGCACCAGAACCGGACATAGCAGCAAATAAGCCATCGTTCAGGCAGTCCAGCACATCTAGGATCACAGGCGCCCGAGAGATGGCAGGCGCTTGTAAGTCGTTGCGTTGCACGGCCAGCCATTGTGCCAACGCTGCAGCGTTCGGGAACGAAGGCACAGCGTCCATCGGGGGGTTATTCTTTGTTTCCAGCGCGTTAAAGACCTCTGGCGTTGGCACATCTACGCCAGGGTTCACCAGAACGGCATGTGTCTTGGGAAGTGGTGCAACAGGTGTTAGCACATCGCCTACGCCTTGCATCCACAAGGCCATCGGATGCAGGCAAACAGGAACATCGGCACCCAAATCGACGGTACTGTCTGGTAGCGACACACCCCATAGCTCGGACAAAGCCCGCAAGGTAGCTGCGGCGTCTGATGATCCTCCGCCAATACCCGCCGCTGCCGGGAGTTGCTTATTCAGCGTAATCTTTGCGCGGCCATCCGGATCAAGAAACCGCGCCGCTTTGAGAACAAGGTTGGTCTCATCCGTTGGGACACCGGCAGATCGTGGGCCAGTGACAGTAAAGGACAGGTCATCGTCAAAGGCGACAGTCACCAAATCCCCAATGTCAGCAAAGCAGACAAGGCTGTCCAACAGATGGTAGCCATCCTCACGTTGTCCCGTGACGTGAAGCGTCAGGTTGATCTTAGCCGGCGCAAAGGCGCTAACCGTCATTGGCAACCCTCAAGGGTGGCGCACCTTCTTCCTCAAGAACGACGTCCAACCCAACATCAAGCTTCCGGCGGATCCGTTCCGGATCAGCGTCACCATCTTCTTCGGTTGGATCAATAAACGAAAGGGCGCGCTTCCACTGAAACTGTGCCTCGGTCTCGCGGCCAACGGCCCAATAGACATCGCCAAGGTGGTCATTGACCACCGGGTCGACGGGCATCAGTTCAGCCGCGCGCTCCATATGGCCAACAGCTTCGTCATAGCGGCCAAGGCGATACAGAACCCAGCCAAGACTATCGATGATAAACCCGCTATCAGGCCGTTCGGCAGCGGCGGTTTCAATCATCTCAAGCGCCTCATCCAGCTTGATCTTTTTCTCAACCAGCGAATATCCAAGGTAATTCAGAACCAGCGGCTGGTTCGGACGCAACTCAAGAGCACGGCGGAAATCAGCCTCGGCGCGTTCCCAATTGTCCGACCGCTCATAGCTGATGCCGCGTGCATAATGGACAAACCATTGCGCGTTATCTTCATCGGTAAGCTCAATCGCCCGATCATAGGCTGGTATCGCATCTTCAAAGCGTTGCAGACCTCGCATCATATCGCCCATAGCGGTGTGGACCGAGGCCAATTCGCCATGACTTTTTGCAAGCTGTTGAAGCACTTCGATCGCCGCATCATCTTTGCCAGCCCGGCGCAACGTATCAGCGCGGCCAAGCTCGGCGGCATGAAAAGCCGGATGATCACGAGGGACGCGGTTGTAGCTTTCGGTCGCAAGGGTATAGCGTTCAAGGTCCTCAAGCATCGCTGCGGAAAGCAAGATCGCATCGACATGATCGTCGCGCAGATACTCTGCAAGGCGTGAATAGATCAGCGTATAGCCGGGTGACGCGTCAGAGCTTAAAACACGTGCGACCGAAAAGAACATCTCGGCTGCGCCATCCGTGGCATCGTTCACATGTGTGAAAGGCAGCATTTCGCCAGCTTCAAGCCGCGCCCTGTAGTCAGCAACACCTGGATCGCTGTCATCGCGGAACAAAGCGCTGATAAGCTCAAGCGCATCTTCATTGCGTTCCAACTGGCTGAGAACTTCGACATGAGCCATGACACCGCGACGTGTCTGACGCAAAGGTCCCTGTTCTTCGCCCGAGAAAAGCGCGTCAGCACCCTCGTAATCGCCAACAGAGGCCAGCGCGAGTGCTTTGTGATAAAGCGCAAAGCCCTGTAACCCGTTCTGCTGCGACAGCTCATCAAACCGCGCAAGCGCTTCTGTCATGCGGCCACGACCGAGTTCCGCCCAAGCGCTGGCAAGACCGTCGACAAGTGGACCGATGCGGCGACCGGCAGAAATATCTTCCAAAAGCTGGTCATAGTCGCCTTGTTCGAATTGCTCGGCGGTGATGACCAGATGTGCGATCTGGCTTTCGATCCCACTCAGCTGCATCTTTTGCGCAATGGTAAAGGCCTGCGGGACGCGACCCAGATTGACGTAGGCCGACGTAGCATTTTCAAGAATGCGCGGGTTCGATGGATCTGCAATCAGCGCCTGGGTGTAGTACTGTGCCGCTTTCGCATAATCGCTTTCGTAACTGGCCGCGCGACCTGCAAGGTAAGCGCCTGCCAACCCGTTTGCGGTCGCTGGCAGTGCGGGTGTCAGCCCCAGCACAACTGCTGCAATGATGCCTGTTGTGGTTAAACGCACGTGATGTGCCTCCCTGCCATTGGGCCCGTCTGAGGCCTGAGATAGAAAGGTAGCGGTGCATGCCCCCTAAAGCAATGAGGGGCGGCCCTTTGGCCACCCCTTTTCACGATCACATATTCGGGTAGTTGGGCCCGTCGCCGCCCTGCGGTGTCGTCCAATTGATATTCTGCGACGGATCCTTGATGTCACAGGTTTTGCAATGCACACAGTTTTGGAAGTTGATGACAAAGCGCGGGTCTTTGTTCTCCTCCTCCACAAACTCATACACACCTGCGGGGCAATAGCGTGCCGAAGGGCCGGCATATTGCGGCAGGTTGATCTCGGTCGGGATGGTTGCATCACCAAGTCTAAGATGCGTCGGCTGGCTTTCCTCGTGATTGGTCATCGAGAAGCTCACATTGGTCAGGCGGTCAAACGACAGTTTGCCATCGGGCTTGGGATACGTGATCTCCTTGTGATCCTTGGCCTTGCCGGTCGCATCCGCATCGTTCTTGCCGTGCTTGATCGTACCAAACGGGTTCCAGCCGGTGATATTCGCCATCCACATATCAACAGCACCAAGAACCAAACCACCAAGCAGCCCATATTTGGACCAAAGCGGTTTGACGTTGCGCACCCGCTTGAGGTCTTTGGCAATCGGGCCAGAGCGCAGCTCTTCTTCGTACATCTCAAGCGTATCCGAAGTGCGGCCCTCTTTGATCGCGGCATGCGCGGCCTCGGCCGCGTGAATGCCCGACAGCATGGCGTTGTGGTTGCCCTTGATGCGCGGCACGTTCACAAGCCCCGCCGAACAGCCCAGAAGCGCCCCACCGGGGAACGCAACCTGCGGGATCGATTGCCAGCCGCCTTCTGAAATCGCGCGCGCGCCATAAGCAATGCGTTTTCCGCCTTTCAGCAGATCGGCCACCATCGGGTGATGCTTGAAGCGCTGGAACTCCATATACGGGAAAAGATACGGGTTTTCATAGTTCAGGTGAACCACGAAGCCCACGTAAACCTGATTGTTATCAAGGTGGTAGATGAAAGAGCCACCGCCTGCATTGCCGTTCAGTGGCCAGCCCATCGTATGTGTCACACTGCCTTCGCGGTGCTTCTCGGGATCAATCTCCCAAATCTCTTTCATGCCAAGGCCGAATTTCGGCACATCGCAATCCTTGTCGAGATTGAACTTCGCAATCGCCTCTTTCGAAAGCGACCCGCGCACGCCTTCTGACAGGAAGACATACTTACCGTGCAGTTCCATTCCCGGCTCATAAGCATCGCTTGGCGTTCCGTCAGGGTTCAGACCAAACTCACCCGCGACAACGCCTTTGAGCGATCCGTCATCTGCATAGATCAACTGGGAACACGCCATGCCAGGGAAGACCTCGACGCCCAGCTCTTCGGCCTGTTCAGCCATCCAGCGGCAGACATTGCCCATCGAGACGATGTAATTGCCATGGTTGTTCATCAACGGTGGCATCGCAAAGTTTGGCAGCCGGACGCTGCCAGCTTCGCCCATCATATAGAAGCTGTCGTCTTTGACGGGCACCGTGATCGGTGCACCTTTGGTTTTCCAGTCTGGGATCAGCCTGTCGATACCAGCAGGATCAAGAACAGCACCCGACAGGATATGCGCACCCACTTCTGAGCCTTTTTCAAGGACAACGACCTCAAGATCTGCATCAAGCTGTTTCAGACGGATCGCAGCCGACAGGCCCGCAGGACCCGCGCCAACGATAACGACGTCATATTCCATTGCTTCACGTTCAATCTCGGCCATCTGGCTCTCCTTATGTCGCGGGGCGTTTGGCTGCGCGCATACCTAGAAATAACTCGAAGAGAGGTATCTTAAAGGCTTTGGAAAGGTCAATCGAGACGGTGCGTTATACGGTCGCTGGCGTTAAAACTGCCTGCCGATTGGACTTACGCACCAGTGCCCACCAAAGGGCGGCCACCAGAATGGTCGAAGCATAGCTGTCAATCGCGTAATGATAGCCCGTGTAGACCGACAGGATCATCACGGCCAGCCAGAAAAGGCCACCGGGAATCGCCAGAAGCGGGTGCCGTTCATACATATAAAGCGCGACGGCTGTGGCGACGGCGACATGCACGCTTGGAAACGCACTGATTCCAGACCCCAGTGCCTGGGCGCCGTCGGTGTAGAACTGCCATAGCAGCTCTTGCGTTTCACCAATGCTCGAGGCGAAAATCCCTTTAGCCTCAAGCACAGCCATCAATTCGGGATAACGCTCTGTGCCCAGCAGGCGATCATAATAAACCGGACCGGCCGACAACCCGGCAAGCGCCAGCACATTCCCGATCCCAACCCACGCAAACATGAAAACGATCAGCGTCCGGTTGATCCGCGCCGTATCGCGGTCGGTCGCAGCCATCACGATAGGTAGGAAAAACGCAGGAATCGCCCAGCCGGTTAGGTAGAACTCCATCAACACCTGCACATCGAAAAAGCCATCAAGGGCATGGGCAAAGACCCACGGATCATTGCCGAAATGCAGCGCGCGGTCCAATTCCGCAAAAAACGGGTCCGCAAAAAACGGGACAATGGCGGGCATCGTGGTTTTGAACAGCGTGAACGCAGGCTGAAACAACATCAGCGCCAGCATGGCCCAGCCGATATCGACCGCGCGGCGTTTCAACTCCGCCACCCCGTAAAGCGCAAAGATCAGAAAAAGGGCTGCAGCAAAAAGATAGCCAACCTCGACCATGGCTTCAGCAAAGTTGCGCGATTTATGAGCCGTACTTTGCAGTTTCAGCCACATGTCATCGCGGAACGCGAACGCAATGGTGATCGAAATCACCAGATAAATGCCTGAAAAGATCGCAAGCCGTTTCACTGCGTCTCAGCCCTTAAAAGCAACCTCTCGCCGCAAAACATGCATTGGTCTTGCAGCCCCTCCATTGACTTTCTAGGTGTAGATTGAGTTAACACCATGGCAGCGATTGCCCATTTTCGGCCAACTCCAAGGTATTTTTATGGACAAGATCCCAATGACTCGCGCGGGTCACACCGCGTTGAACGAAGAATTGAAAGAGCTGAAATCTGTTCAGCGCCCAGCCGTCATTAAGGCGATTGCCGAGGCGCGCGAACATGGTGACCTGTCAGAGAACGCCGAATACCACGCCGCGCGCGAAAAGCAGAGCTTTATCGAAGGCCGCGTGAAAGAGTTGGAAGGCATCCTTGGGCTGGCCGATGTGATCGATCCGTCAAAGCTGTCCGGCTCTATCAAGTTCGGCGCGACCGTGCGCTTGGTCGACGAGGATACCGACGAAGAAAAAACCTATCAGATCGTCGGTGAGCCCGAGGCCGACATTCAGAACGGCAAGCTGAACATCAAATCCCCGCTGGCACGTGCGCTGATCGGCAAGGAAGACGGCGACAGCGTCGAGGTGAAAACGCCGGGTGGTGAAAAGGCCTATGAAATCCTATCGATTAACTACGTCTAAGGTTTAGGAAATGGCGCTGCCCCCCTCTGACAAGATCGCATCGGCGGACCTTGCGTCCAAGCCGAGCGCGCCGCCTGTCATCAGCGCCCCCGAGATGATCGCAATCGCGGTCAGCCTGATCTGGGTGCTGGGCGTGGCGCTGTTTTTCTGGATGACCCCATCCGAACAAGGCGGCTTTGACGGTGTGCGCTTCATCGTTGTTTTCCTTGCGATTTTCATGCCTGTGGCGATGATCTGGATCGCGGCCTCTGCCGCCCGGTCCACGCGGATCATGCGCGAAGAAGCCTCGCGCTTGCAGGCAGCTGTCGATGGGATGCGCAAAAGCTACATCGCGCAGCAACAAACCGCAGGCATGGCACTGAAACCGGCTGTCGAGCGCAAGCTGGACGAGATCGCGCAGTCGACCAAAAAGGCGGAAAGCGCCATTGCAACATTTACCACAACGCGGGAACCCGCAAGGGCGCCCCTTGCTCCGAAAGTGGAAGCGCCCGGGCAGGATCAGCCTGCGCTAGAACTTGGCACCCCGTCAGAGGCGTTGGGGCCACCACTTTCGACAGAAGATCTCCTACGCGCTTTGCACTTCCCGGAAAACGCAGAGGACACCAGCGGCTTCGCAGCCTTGCGCCGCGCGCTGCGGGATCGTCAAGCGGCGGGGCTTATTCAGGCCGCACAGGATGTGCTGACGCTGCTTAGCCAAGACGGGATCTACATGGATGATCTGCGCTATGACCGCGCCCGGCCCGAGCTTTGGAGGCGCTTTGCAATGGGCGAACGCGGGCGTGGTGTCGCTGGTCTGGGCGGTGTTCGGGACCGGTCTTCGCTCGCCCTTAGCGCCGGTCGCATGAAGCAGGACACGATTTTTCGCGATGCTGCACACCACTTTTTGCGTCGATTTGATCGCATGCTGGTCGCATTCGAACCCACAGCAAATGATGCGGAGCTTGCAGCTTTATCAGATACACGCACCGCACGCGCCTTCATGTTGCTTGGGCGCGTGACGGGGATGTTCGACTAGGCCAGAAAGCTGGTGTAAGGAATATAGCGGACGATATCTCCGGGTCTTATATCGCGTGCGCCATCTTCGATTTCGACCAGACCGTCGGCCCAACTCAGCCCGGAAATCCGCCCAGACCCTTCCGAGGCAAAAACCTCGACCTGACCGTCTGTAACACGCGCGCGCAAAAACTCGCGACGGCCCGGTTTCTTGCGTTTGCTGAAAGCTGCCGGCATGTCAAAGCCCTGCGGTGTGCGCCACTGCGCGCCAGACAGAACAGACATCGCCGGACGCGCGAAAATCAGCGCGCAAACAAGTGCCGCAACAGGGTTGCCGGGTAAGCCGAAAACAGGCGTGTTGCGCCACATCCCAAGCGCCAGCGGTCGCCCGGGTTTGATCGCGATCCGCCACATCGACATCGCCTTCGTCTCTGTCAGCAGAGCCGAGATGTGGTCTTCGTCTCCTGCAGATGCCCCGCCTGAGGTCAGGATCACATCCGCCGTTTCAGCAGCTTTATCAAGCCCTGCACGGATGCTCTCGCGATCATCTGGAAGACGGCCTATATCGACAGGTTCATAGCCAAGATCATCAATCAGCGACAATAACATTGGTCGATTGGCATCATAGATCTGACCTTTGCCCGCAGGCTCATGGGCATCGCGCAACTCGTCCCCGGTTGAGATCACGGCAACGCGAAGTCGCTGATAAAGCTGTATTTTTTCGATACCCACGGATGCAAGATGTGCGATATCGGCAGGGCGCATCAGATGCCCTTTCGCCAAAAGCGACGCGCCTTTGTGAACATCTTCACCAGCTTTGCGTGTGTTTGAACCAGGTTTCACGCCCTCACGGAAGGCGATGGCCCTCCCATCTGTCGAGACGTCTTCTTCGAGGATGACGGTGTCGACGCCCTCGGGCAGAATGGCCCCTGTCAGAATACGGATCGCATAACCTGCGGGTACTGCATCGTTAAACGGCGCACCCGCTGCTGCACGGCCCTGCAGAAGCGGCAACCGATATGGCGCAACGCCAAGGCAAGCATGGGCAAACCCATATCCGTCCACCGCAGAATTAGGCGCAGGGGGCTGCGCGCGCGGCGCCTTGAGCGGTTCAGCAAGAACACGACCCAACGCGTGACTAAGCTGCACAGTTTCGGTAGGTGTAACGACCGTTAGGCGCTCTTTAAGCAGAGCCAGCGCATCATCCACAGGCGTCCAGTCAACGCCGGGCGGAAGCGCAAAGCAATCGTTGCGCAATGGCGGCGGTTGCAGGGCGCTCTCCGCCTTGATCTCATCCGTCGTGACGCCAAAAATCCAACCTTCCTCGCGCGCGATTTGGGCGGGATCAGTCAAGCCCTCTGGCGCGGCGAAAAAGCGATCCAACACACCCTTCTTCTGCGCCTGATGAAAGGCGTGACACAGTGCACGAACCTGAACGGCATCGGGGATCTGATAGATCGGATCGCTGTCGTCCCACCCTTCGGAAAGCGCATCAAGCGGGGCGCGGTTCAAAAGTGCCGGATAAATCTCGACCAGCGTGATGCGGGCATCCGGTTCCGACCAGCCCGTGTCTTGTGGCCAGACAGTAATGTCCTTGCCAAATGTCTCACACAGCCGGTGCAAATGCGCGAGGCCGATCAGAGTTTGCGACCCAACCGCCCCTGCCCCCGCCAGTTGCCAGACGGACTTGGCGCCTTTTGAATGAGCCTCGATGGCGCGAAACTCAGGGTAGATGGCGGCCTTGCGCTTCTTGATATCAAGATGTGCGAGAGTCAGACCAGCAGGCCGCCCCCAGAACGGGCCGTCGCCCGGCGTGATGGAATTGATCGCATCCGCGACTTGAAACCGATTATTTTCGTTGTTCTTTCCGTCGCGAATACGCTTTGCAAAATCAGCCCAAACAGCGCGCGCATTGGCTTTGCCGGTCAAGGCTGCCGCGAAACCAGGCGGAAAGCCGAACGCGAAATCAAAACCGATCAAAATGCGCCCCGGCGTGCTGCGCAACCGCTCTTCGATCAGCGCGATCGCCTCGTGACGCGTCCGGCAATAGGCGGGAAGACGGTCATCTTGCCCTACGAAAATCGCATCTTTCTTGGGCTTGGCAGGCGACGGTGTATTCGACGCCGACCAATCAACCATGATGATGCTGTCAAAGCTCACAGACCGACCTCGGCAAGGATGAAATCCGCAATCGAAGCCGTATCGTCCAAATCAAATACCGGGCGATCTGCCTCTGTCAGCGTATCGCTGGCAATCGCCTTGATCGTATCGTCCGCGATCAGGGGATTGCCGGTTTCCGCGCGATGCGCTTCGACCTTGGGATGCCCATCACGCTTATACCCTTCGATCAGCACCAGATCGACAGGCGCTAGCTTGCCAAGTAACTCGTGAAGGGGCGGCTCATCTTCAACACTCAACTCATGCATGAGCGCCCAGCGATTGCGCGAGGCAAGCAGCACTTCACGCGCACCTGCGACACGGTGGCGGTGGCTGTCTTTTCCCGGATGATCGACATCGAATGAGTGATGTGCATGCTTGATGGTCGAAACGGTGATACCGCGGCGGGTGATCTCGGCCACAAGCCGCTCCATCAACCCGGTTTTGCCCGCGTTCTTCCAACCGACGACACCGTATAGCCTCATCACGCGCGGCCTTTGACAAGGTCAGTTGCATGGGCGAGGTCTTCGGGTGTGTTCACGTTAAAAAACGCGCCCTCCTCGAACGCACTGGACGCGGCGCCATGCTTGTCGGTCCACAACACGACCTTGCGCAACCCCTCTTCAAGCGCCACGCGCAGATCAGCGCGCAAACTCACTGGCCAAAGGCCAAATGTCGGATGACGCACAAGGCGGCCTTCCTCGTGGGTAGCCGCCAATGCAATTGGAGTTTTCGCTTTGTGTGTCGCACGATCAAGCCGTTCGGCCAGATCATGAGGGAAAAAGGGTGTATCTGCGGCGGCCGTGACAATATGATCGAAGCCACGCTCGGCAGCATATTCCATACCAGCAAGCACCCCGGCGAGGGGGCCAGGAAAATCGGCAAGCGTATCAGGAATGACGGGCAGGCCGTATTCGGCAAACCGGTCTGGATCACCATTTGCATTGATGACGAGACGCTCAACTTGCGGGCCAAGGCGGTCAATGACCCGATCAAGCAAGGTCATGCCTTCCAACACCAACAGGCCCTTGTCGCCGCCGCCCATGCGGCGCGCCTGTCCACCTGCAAGGATCACACCCAACGCATTCATGCATCTGCCCCTTTGCGTCCGTGCTTGCGCCCTTCATCGGCGATTTGGGAGGGATCCGCATCGCGCACCAAACGGTCTTCGCCTGACAGACAAATAAAGCGTTTGCCCCGCATTCGACCGATCAGCGTCAAGCCGACCTCGCGCGCAATTTCAACGCCCCAAGCTGTGAAGCCCGAGCGCGACGCAAGCACCGGAATGCCCATCATCGCCGTCTTAATCACCATCTCTGAGGTCAGCCGCCCGGTTGTATACAGGATCTTCCCATCGGCCGGGACGCCCTCAGACAGCATCCATCCTGCGATCTTATCCACAGCATTGTGGCGACCCACATCTTCCATATAGACCAAGGGGCGATCCTCTTCGCACAGAACCGTGCCGTGGATCGCGCCAGCCTCAAGATACAGGCTTGGCGTACGATTGATCTTGGCCGACAGCGCATATAGCCACGAGGTGCGGACCTGATCGGCAGGCAATTCCAGCCCTGCCAGACCTTCCATCATGTCACCGAAAACCGTGCCAACAGCACAGCCGCTTGTCCGCGTCTTTTTCTTGAGCTTCTCTTCAAATGTGGTCTTTGAGGCCGTGCGAACGACCACAACCTCAAGATCGTCGTCATACTCAACCCCAGTGATGTCTTCGCCGTCGGCAAGCATACCCTGATTGCGCAAAAAACCCAGCGCCAGATATTCCGGATAATCCCCAATCGTCATTGCGGTCACGATTTCCTGGGCGTTCAAAAAGATCGTCAAAGGCCGTTCCTCAACGACCGATATCTGCTGCGCGACGCCATCCTGATCGTGGCCCGAAACGCCGCGCGTCAGCTTTGCGCGGCCCGGATCAGGTGCAATCAGATAGTCTTTAAGATCGTCATGCGTCGCCAATTGCGTCTGCCTCCCCAAGCCTTTACATCTGTCTGGCCGGACCAACCTAGGGGCAAATCATGGCGTCTGCCAGTTCCAAATCCGCCTTCTGGAAAGGCTTCAAGGACGGTGCGCCGTTCCTGCTGGTCGTCGGGCCATTTGGCGTTTTGTTCGGCGTTGTTGCGACCGAAGCCGGGCTTAACATCACCGAAACGATGGCGTTCTCGATTATGGTGATCGCGGGGGCTGCGCAATTCACGGCAATCCAGTTGATGGTAGATGAAGCGCCCACACTGATCGTGTTGGCGACCGCCTTGGCGGTTAACTTGCGGATGGCGATGTATTCGGCAGCGTTGACCCCGCATCTCGGATCGGCGCCGCTCTGGCAACGCGCCTGTATTGCCTACTTTACGGTCGATCAAAGCTATGCGGTCAGTGCCGCGCAGTTCGAGAAAACACCTGATTGGACGTTGTCACAGAAAATCGCCTATTTTTTCGGCGCAGTCACGCCGGTTTGCCCGATGTGGTATGTCGTGACATGGATCGGAGCCTATGCAGGCACAGCAATCCCGCCCGAATTCGCCCTCGATTTCGCAATTCCGATCACCTTCTTGGCGATCATCGCACCGCTTTTGCGAACGCTCCCTCATGTGTTGGCATGCGCCACCTCAGTGATCCTTGCGCTGAGCTTTGCATGGGTGCCCTACAACCTTGGCCTACTGATCGCAGCTTTAGGCGCGATGATGGTGGGCGCACAAGCTGAGTTGATGCTGAGTAAAAAGGTCAAGCCATGATCGATAGCACGCAACTCTGGATCGTTATCCTTGGCCTCGGCGCAGGCAGTTTTGCGCTGCGCTTCTCGTTTTTGGGGATCATCGGCAAACGTCCTCTGCCGGAATGGGTCTTGCGCCATCTGCGCTATACAGCTGTTGCTGTTCTGCCAGGGCTCATCGCACCGTTGGTGTTATGGCCTGCCGCAACCGGCGGTGAGCCGGACCCGGCCCGCCTGACAGCCGCTGCAGTGACATTGCTGATCGGGATTACAACACGCAATGTTCTGGCCGCAATCTTTGGCGGGGCAATCGCATTGTACGGAATGATGTATCTGCTTGCTTAAAGCTGGATATCCAAAAGGTTTTGCCAGTTGTCATCAGGGTCATCGTCCTGAATGAACTGGGTCCTTACGCCAGGCAACTTTGCAAAGTCGTCACGGATTTTCTTGGGAAAGGGCGTTTGACGCAAGCTCTCAAATCCGGGGATACCGCGCAAGATCCGCGACGTAACGGTCCCACATTGCGCTTTTGCGACAGGGCCGTTTGCCTCAACCGCGCGCTTAAGGCGCTCGGCAATTTCCGGTGTGACCTCAACTGTTTGCAGGATCACGTCATAGGTCTCGCGCGCGTGATAGTCGGTATAGTAATTCACAACCCGCGGAGACGCACCATAGATCACGTCGTCTCGCTCCGGGATTGCTTCATGCTTGAATGTGCCTGCCGGATCCCAGATCACGCGCTGCGATGCATTGATGACCAAACCAGTATGCGCCCCATTGCCAGACCGCTTGTTCATGACAGTGACAAGGGTCACCGTCGCGGGGCCCGGCGCGCGGAATGCCACCGCATCAATCTGGTGCTGGGGGGCAGAGACGCTCTCAGCGCCGCAAGCTGCCAGCATCAGTGGCAGCGCCAAAATCATGAGAATACGACGCATAATGGGGGGTGGTCTTCCAGTATTGCCTAAATTAGCGGGCGAAAATCGCCATCAGGATCAAAATTGCGATGATGATATAGACGGAATAGGTCGTGAATTTAATGAAGCCAGAAAACGTCTTCTCGTGAGAGCTGACGTCCATCTCGCCGTGCTTGTATTCTGCCATGACGGCCTCCATGCAATGTTTATCGCGATTTAGCTGATTTCAGAGCCGGTGTCACGGGTCTGGTGAGGGCAAATTGGCGCGGTTCAGCCAGTGTCGTCGCCCTCTTCCAAGGCTTTTGCCAAACGAAACCCGATACGATTTGGCTCTGCCTGATCGACCTCCTTGGGCAACGCACGCAACAAAACGCTGAGTTGGCTGACATGCTGCACCAGTTGCGTCTTGGCACCAGACGCATCACTGCCATAAAACGTGACAATATCAGGGTCATAATACCCCATCCCTTCAATCCGCAGCACACCCGCATCGCCGCCCGCAAAGCCCATTGCGACCTCATGCGCATTGTCGAGCTGCTTTTCGAAGTTCTGGATGTAAAGGATCATACGTTCATAGGCCCATTGTGCAGGGCTTTTCTGCGTTGCAGGCGCGTTGATCGGCTCAGGGCATTGGTGATCGGGATCAGCATGCACTTCGCGCAAGCGCGGCAGCGCATCGCTTTCCGCCAACTCTGCAGTCGTTTTGATCTTATCATCCATTGAACACGCCTCGACGCTGCCACAACCACACGCCATCATCACGTTTTTCCCGCGTAATGCGAGCGGTTTGATGCAGATGATTAAGATGCGCAATCGCCTCGACCAACGCGAGGCCGTATTCACCCTCACCAATCCGGCGCTTGAACAACGGTGGGAAAACCTCACCGCCGGTTTTGGGTGTGTCAAGATACGCCTCAAGCCGGGCCAATGCGCCGTGATGATTTTCGATCAATTGATGCATGCGCAACGGCAGCCCAGTGAACGGCAGCTTGTGGCCGCCCAAAACCAGATGATCCTCCCGCGCAAGCAACGCCAATCGCTCGCACGCCTCCAGCCATTCGGCCACAGGGTCTGCCTCGGGCTCGGTCGCGTAGACGCCTATATTGGGGCTGATCGACGGCAGGATCTGATCGCCTGAAAGCACAAGGTTGTCATCATCGCTCCAAAGCGTCGCGTGCTCGGGCGAATGGCCATTGCCAACATGCACATCCCAATCGCGCCCGGCGGCGCGCAGAACATCGCCTTGCTGAACGCGTTGAAACCCCAGTGGCAAGGGCGCGACAACATCCGCGAAATTAAACGGACGTTCCTGCTTTCGCTTTTCCAAAACATCCAAATCCATCCCGGCCGCCTGCCAAAAAGCCAGCGTTTCGGGTGCAGGGCGA
>CAKZXZ010000132.1 GCA_937883775.1 uncultured Paracoccaceae bacterium | reverse complement strand
GGCAACGCACAGACCGTCATTCTGGGGCAAGGTGATGCGAGCGGGGCGGTCAAAGCGCCGCCTGATGCCATCTGGATTTCCGACACCCACGCCGAAAGCATCACGCGCCTTGCGCGGCTTGCAACGCGCGGCCCGCTGGACATTATCGCCATTGGATCGGCAGGGCTGAACACGCTGGGCTATGCGCCGATATGGCGTTCGGCGCAGCTGTATCTGGATGCTAAGACAGCGCAGAGGACGCCTGTACCTCAAAAGGCCCGCGTCGAGATTTTACTGAAAGCCTGACGTGTCGGTTGGCAGCAGCAGGCGCACGTCGCCGTTGCGCGCCACATCTCCTGCCATTGCCGTCATCCGCAATTTGTCTTGCGCGATTTTTGCAGCGATGCGCCACGGCCGTCTGAGGCCTGCAAACGCATAGCGCAATGCCGCAATGGGCCCTTTGGCGCGGCGCAGATCCAGAAAGACGCGGTGATCGCGTTTATCGGTCACCTGCCTGAGATGGGCTGTCATGGCGGCTGTGTCCGTCGAAGACAGCCCGGCGCTGCGCAGATGCCGTGACAGGGCGTCCTGCAGATGGGTCAATTCCGCCGCCCCATGCTGCGCACTAAGGGAGGTGGGTCTGACAACCGCGCCATAGCCGGGACGCCGCGTCAACGACATCTGCGCACCGGCCAAGAGCATCCGGACGTAAAGGTCGTAATCCTCGCCCAGCCGCAAGGCGGGGTCATAGCGCAGCCCTTGGCGGTTGAGGAACGCGCGCGACAGGAGTGGTTTCAGAAACCCAAGCTCTCCGCGTGCTACGCCGGGCCGGTGCAGGTTCCCGCGGACAAAGTCTGCGGTGCTCAAAGGCGTGAATTCGGGTGTGATGTGGGACCAGTCCTGCTTTTGAAGGGTGTGCAGTGTGGTCTGGGTAACAAAGGCGATGTTGTCGGCGATGATCTGGGTGTGGGCGCCGCCCAGTAATTGCGCCAGCCGGGCGGGCAGAAACACATCATCTGAGTCCAGCACCGCAACATAATCGGCCTTCGCTACGTCAAGGGCGCTGTTGCGCGCAGCGGCGGGCCCGCTGTTGACGGGCATCTCGATCAGCTGGACGCGGGGGTCTTTTGATGCCTCGGCGCGTGCCACGGCCCGTGTTTCGTCTGTCGAGGCATCGTCGACGACAATGACTTCGGCCGTTTCAGGCTCTGCCAGTGCCGAGCGGATCGCCCGTGCCAGTGTCGTTTCAGCGTTATAGGCTGCAATGATAACAGACACGGATGCGGACACAGGCGGGGGCTGGGACGGGGGCATTGGCGCTCACTTTATGACGTCGTGGAAACTCTAAAAGATCGCCCAGGACGCGCCAAGCAGTGGGGTGGTTCATCGTGTGGGATCGGCAAGGGGCTGCCGCAGATCTGTGCAGCATCTTTGCGCAGGTGCCTGAATTCAGGCGTCCGGCTCACCCGACATTTCGGCGGGTCGTGTTTTGTCTTTGGCAGAGCCTTGTGATTTACTTTTGTGTTCGGCTGCAAGCAGTGCGATCAGCGCGACATAGGCCAATTGCACGGCGATCACGACAGCAATGACAAAAGCGATCAGTGCGATGGGCTCAAAGCCAGCGGCGCGCCCAATGATTATCGCCGCCACAACAGCCACGACAAATCCCAATAGAAAAACCGGTAATCGCATCACATCCCCTAAGGTGTTCCCCGTGCGCGGGAGCGATCCCATCCCGCTATTTTGAGAGTTTACAGTCAAATGAGACTGTTTCACCAACCAAATCTTACTTTAAATTGACTAGCTACATGCTGCGGTTTTGCTTCGCATTCGCTCAAAAAGACAGCAGCTGGGGTATTTGGGTCGTATATCAACGCTTTAGTCTGGCGAGACGCCCATAAAGCGGTTCAGGGCGTGCTGGTATTGCCGGATTTCGTACTGCGATGCCCGTAGATCGAGACATCCTTGATGCCGATCAGGGCGGCAACGGTGCCGAAATGCAACGCCCCGCGCAAAAGGTTTGCGTTGCGCGTGCCCGAAAACGGCGCGGCCAGAAGGGCAACCGTCGCGCAGTAGAGCACTTTGCTTAACGCGAGCGGCAACATCGTCAGGTGCGCAACGACGCTGCTTTGGTGCTTGCGCAGGAGGCTGCCATGAGTCTGGCCCATCCGAAACCGTCTTTTCAGCAGCCACGAGAGCCGCGCCCGCGCAGGCGTGACCGGTTCGTCGAGCCGTGCGAGCGGTGCCAGGGCCAGACGCGCCCCGGCTTCGGCGGCGTCTTTGAAGAACGC
>CAKZXZ010000131.1 GCA_937883775.1 uncultured Paracoccaceae bacterium | reverse complement strand
ACCAATTGGGGCCGGGATCCGTTTGCGCTTGGCTCTTATTCCTACATCGCCAAGGACGCGCGCCAGCGTGATACGCGTATTCTGGCAGAGCCTGTCGAGGGTCGGGTGTTCTTTGCCGGAGAGGCGGCGCATCCGTCCTATAACAGCACCGTCCATGCGGCCTACGAATCCGGGCGTATGGCGGCGGCGCAAATCGATGAAACCGACGCAAATCACATCGTGGTTCTGGGTGCGGGCATCAGCGGCATGGCAGCGGCGGACGCCCTAATACGCTCAGGGCATCGCGTCACAGTGCTGGAGGCGCGCGCGCGGATCGGCGGGCGCATCTGGAGCGATGACAGCATGGGCGCGGTTCTTGATCTGGGGGCCAGCTGGATTGACGGCCTGACCGACAACCCGCTGACCAAGCGGGCAGAGGCGTTGGGCCTTGAGACGCGCATTACGGATCCTGACAACTACGCTGTTCGGGGCGGCGATGGGCGGCTTATGCGGGATCGGGACGTGCCGGATTGGCTGACGGAAGTGGCTGAAATCGAACAGAGTTTTGGCGCTCAGGTTCCGGATATCAACATGCGCGCCTATGACAATGATCGCGACTATGACGGCCCGGTCGCGCTGTTTCCCGGAGGCTATCTGCGGATCTTTTCCGGCCTCGCGACACAGGCGGAGATTGCCCTGAATTGGGACGCCAAAGCGCTGCGCTATGGCCGTGATGGCGTTGAGATCGACAATGCGCGCGGGGACAGTGTGGCGGCGGATGCTGTGGTTGTCACGGTGCCGCTTGGCGTTCTGAAAGCCAACCGGATTGCGTTTACCCCCGCCCTGCCCCGCGACAAGACAGACGCCATTGCCCGGCTTGGCATGGGCCTGCTCGACAAGCTTTATCTGCGCTATGATGCGGTCTTCTGGGACCAGGATGCAGACTGGATTCTGACCCCCGAAACTGGATTGCCCCGCGGGCATTTCAACCAATGGCTCAACCTTTACCCGGTGACCGGAGAGCCGATCCTTATGGCGTTCAACGGGGCGGATGCGGCGTGGCGGCTTGCAGATTTACCGGATGGGGAAATCCTGTCTCAGGCGCAGATCACGTTGGCGCGGGCCTATCCGTGATCTTTCGGGCGTGCGTCTTTGAGCCAGCCCAACCCATCTTCGGTCGTCGTTTTCGGCTTATACTCCGCACCGACGGGAGCCGCATAGTTTAACGCGTCGAGATGCGCAAAGAGGTGGGCGTGGTCCAGCTCACCATGATCGGGTTCGGCGCGATCCGGCACAGACGCGATCTGGATATGGCCGATGATCGGCATCAGATCGGTCAGACGGCGGGTGATGTCGCCTTCCATAATCTGCAGGTGGTAGCAATCGAACATCAGCTTGAGGTTGGGCTGGCCGACAGCCTCGATGATGGTTTTGGCCTGCGCGCTGGTGCTGAGGAAATAGCCCGGCGCGTCGTAGTGGTTCAGCGGCTCAATCAGGATCGTCATGCCGTGCGGCGCGGCTTGCATACAGGCGTATTGCAGGTTTGCTTTGAAGGTCGCTTCGGCTTGCGGGCCTTTGGCGAAACCGGCCATCACGTGGATATTTGGCGTCCCGATCCTAAGGGCATAGGTGATGGCCTCGTCAATCGCGGCGCGGGCGTCGGTTTCGCGAAGCGGAAGCGCAGAGAGGCCATTTTCGCCGGTTGCCCCACGCGATGTGTTGAGGCCGAGCATTGTCAGGCCTGTTTCCTCCAACGCGGCGTCAATCGCGGCCGGGTCGGTGTCGTAGGGCCAGTGGCATTCGACGGCGTCAAAGCCTGCACGGTGGGCAGCGCGGATGGCGTCGGGGAGGGTCAGTTCTGTCCACAGAAAGCCGAGATTGGCAGAGAATTTGGGCATCTTAGTCGTCCCACTGGACGTTGAATTTCTCGACAAGCCCCTGAATTTGAGCGGGGCTGAGCAGATTGGGTGACAGGCCACGGGTCATGAGGATCAGCTTGGCGGTCTCTTCCAATTCTTCCATCGCATAGCAGGCCGTGTCCAGATCCTTGCCCGCGACGACGGGGCCGTGATGGGCAAGGATGACGGCGGAGCGTGTGCCGCCCAAGGCGCGCACGGCCTCGCCCATCCCGTCATCGCCGGGCATGAAATAGGGCAGCAGTTTGACCTTACCAAGCCGCATCACGCCATAGGCGGTGATCGCGGGCAGCATGTTGTCGGGATCGGTGTCGGGCAGGACCGAGAGCGCGGTGGCGTTGCTGCAATGCAGATGCACGACGGCACCGGTGTCCGGCCGCGTATCGAAGAACGCAGTGTGGAGGGGGATTTCTTTCGTCGGGGCATCGCCTTCGACGTGGCGGCCATTCTCAAGAACCGAGAGGCGCGCGGGATCGAGGCGGCCAAAGCAAGAGCCTGTCGGCGTAATCAAAAGCCGCCCATCGGACATGAGCGCAGAGATATTGCCGGAACTGCCGACCGTCAGGCCCCGGTCGAACATGGACTTGGCGTGGATGCAGATGTCTTCGCGGAGTTTATTGTCAGGGTTCATAGGGCCTCCAGAGCGTCTTGGAAGAAGGTTTCCGCGCCGAAATTGCCGGATTTGAGCGTGAGCGCGATGGCATGGCCTGCGCTGGTGGCGAAGGTCCAGGGGACGCCGGGCGCGATTTCGGGGCCGATGGCGAGGCGGTCGGTTTGCAAGGCTTGGGTGACCGCGCCGGAGGTTTCGCCACCTGCGACGATGAAGCGGCGGTGGCCGGTTTTGAGGGCTTCTTGCGCGAGGGTGGCCAGCGTATCTTCGATGAGCTGACCTGCGGCGGCGGTGCCGAGCTTGGCCTGGGCGGCTTTGACGGAGGCCGGGTCGGCGGTGGCGTAGAGAAGTTTGGGGGCGCTGGTGGGCTGTTGGTGGAGCCAATTGATCGCGGCTTGGGGGCCGTTTTCAGCCAGATCGAGCGGATCGAGGCGATGTTTTTCCCCTTTAAAAGCAGTGACTTGGGCGTTGGTCATGGCCGAACAGGAGCCCGAGAGGATGACCGGCGTGTCGTCGATTTGTGGGGCTTGAAAGGGGGCCGCGTTTTCGAGACTGCCTTCTTGTTGAAAGAGCGCGGGCAGCGGCATGGCGACGGCGCTGCCGCCGGTGAGGAGCGGCATGTCGCGGCACGCCTCGGCGATGATGTGCAGGTCGTCATTGGCGACCGCGTCGGTGATGACATGGGCGACGCCTTGGGCCTTGAGGTCGGCGAGGCGTTGGCGGACTGCTTGCGCGCCAGCGGCCACGGTCAGGCGATTGGCGAGGCCCACGGGTTTGGTGACTTGCGGGGTGAGCAGGCGCATCAGATTGCTGTCGCGCATCGGCGTCAGCGGATGATCCTTCATGGGGCTTTCGGAGAGAGGATCTTCGCCAACAAACAAGTTTCCCATGAAGATACTGCGGCCATTTTCGGGAAAAGCAGGACAATAGATCGTCTGATCGGTGCCAAGCGCCTGCATCAACGCCTCGGACACGGGGCCGATATTGCCGCTAGGCGTGCTGTCGAAGGTGGAGCAGTATTTCCAGAAGATCTGGGTTGCGCCCCCTGCCCTGAGCCAGTCGAGGGCCTGGAGCGCTTGGGCGACGGCATCCTCGACCGGGTTGGTGCGGATTTTGAGGGCGATCACTTCGAACGGAGCCAAGTCCGTCGTGTCTGTCGGCGTGCCGATGCGCAGCGACACGGGCAACCCGGAGCGGGCCAGAAGGCCAGCCAGATCGGTGGCACCGGTGAAGTCATCGGCAATGCAGCCAAGGCGGATTGTCATCGTCAGTTCTCCCTGAGGGGCACCATGCCGTGTGTTTGCGCCGATGGGTAGCCCCGAATTGAGCGGGTAAATCTGTAACAGCCCGATTGCGCTGGAAAATTCGCCGCTTTTCTGGAGGCGATGCGCTGCGTATAAGGCCGCCAAAGGAGAGCGGATATGCGCAAGAGCACGATCAGCCGCGATACGGCAGAGACCCAGATCACCGTCGAGATTAATCTTGACGGAACAGGGACTTACGACAACCAGACGGGTGTCGGGTTTTTCGATCATATGCTGGATCAGCTGGCGCGGCATTCGCTGATGGACATGACGGTGCGCGCCAAGGGTGATCTGCATATCGATGACCACCACACGGTGGAGGATACCGGGATTGCGCTGGGTCAGGCTTTGGCTGCGGCGCTTGGCGACAAGCGCGGGATCGTGCGCTATGGCGCGTGCCTGTTGCCGATGGATGATGCGCTGGTGCGCGCGGCGCTGGACTTGTCGGCGCGGCCTTTCCTGGTCTGGAATGTCGAGATGCCAACGGCCAAAATCGGGACGTTTGATACCGAACTGGTGCGCGAGTTCTTTCAGGCGTTTGCGACCCATGGCGGGATCACGCTGCATGTGGATCAATTGCATGGGATCAACAGCCATCACATTGCCGAGGCTGCGTTCAAAGCGGTCGCCCGCGCGTTGCGCGATGCGTTGGAGACCGATCCGCGCAAGGCGGATGCGATCCCGTCGACCAAAGGGGCGTTGTAAGCGGTGCTGACCGTTCTGATTGACTACGACAGCGGCAATTTGCACTCGGCTGAGAAGGCGTTTCAGCGGATGGCGGCAGATGTGGGCGGCGGCGAGGTGATTGTCACTGACCGGCCCGAAGATGTGGCGCGCGCGGACCGGATTGTGCTGCCGGGCGACGGGGCGTTTCCGGCGTGCCGCGAGGCGCTCATGGCGCGCGATGGGCTGTTTGAGGCGATCCGCGAGGGAGCGGTGGAGCGCGCAAAACCCTTTATGGGGATTTGCGTGGGCATGCAGATGATGGCCAGCGTCGGCCGCGAATACCGCGACACGGATGGCTTTGGTTGGGTCGATGGTGAGGTGGTGAAGATCACCCCGTCAGATGCGTCGTTGAAAGTGCCGCATATGGGGTGGAACAACCTTGTTCTGGAGGCGCAGCACCCTGTTCTTGATGGTGTCGAGACAGGCGATCACGCTTACTTTGTCCACTCATATCATATGGTTGTCGAGCAAAGCTCAAGCAGGCTGGCGCATGTGGATTATGGCGGTGATGTCACGGCGATTGTGGCGACTAACACGATGATCGGGCTGCAATTTCACCCGGAGAAAAGCCAGGAAGCCGGTCTCCGGATGATTGCGAATTTCTTGCGTTGGGCGCCCTAGTTCACGCGAGACCACATCTGATCGCGGCAGATACCCAGAACGCAGCCTTCCACTTTCAGTGAATTGCCGGACAGGCTCATCTTGGAGTTATAGGTCTTGTCGCGGTCCGGGGCCCAGATCTTGCCGCCGGAATACGCGCCGCCGCCTTTTGATTTCATGTCCCAGATGATCGGCTTGCCGATATTGTCAGACGCAATCTCCTGACCCGAGGCGTTGAAGGCCTTGGCGATGGTGCCACAGATCGAACTGCCGCAGGGCGCGACGGTGACGTGGCCATATGCGCCGTCATCACCGGGCTGGGTTTTCCACGTGCCGGCAACCGGGTCAGCAGAGGCGGCGCCAGCTAGCAAGCATGCGGCAGCAATAAGGGTAATGCGTTTCATTATGGTGTCCTCCCTAGACGTTTTTCGGGATCAAAGCGCATCGCCGCTGATCCGATCAAGCCTAACGTGGGGTCGCTTTGCATGTGCCGCCGCGTCGTGCCATAGGGTGCGCGACTGCGATTGAGGAGCCATGCGCGATGATTTTATACCCTGCGATTGACCTGAAAGACGGGCAAGCCGTGCGCCTAGTCAAAGGCGAGATGGATCAGGCGACGGTGTTCAATGATGATCCTGCCGCGCAGGCGATGGCCTTTGTCGAAGCGGGCTGCGAATGGCTACATCTTGTTGATCTGAACGGGGCTTTTGCGGGTGAACCTGTGAATGCAGCGCCGGTGGAGGCGATTTTGGAACGCACGAAAGTGCCCGCGCAACTGGGTGGCGGCATCCGCGATATGGCGACGATCGAGCGTTGGATCGACAAGGGTTTGGCGCGGGTGATCCTGGGCACCGTCGCGGTGGAAAACCCCGAACTGGTGCGCGAGGCCGCGACAGCGTTTCCCGGCAAGGTCGCCGTGGGGTTGGACGCACGCAACGGGATGGTCGCGACGCGCGGCTGGGCGGAAGAAACGGATCAAACGGTCACCGATCTGGCGCGCCGCTTTGAGGACGCCGGGATTGCGGCGATCATTTACACCGACATTAACCGTGATGGCGCCATGCAGGGGCCGAATGTCGAAGCGACGGCAGCCTTGGCGCGCGCGGTGACCATTCCGGTGATCGCGTCGGGGGGCGTGTCGTCACTGGACGATATCGTGGCCCTGCGGGATTGCGGGACAGACCTGAACGGCGCAATTTCAGGGCGCGCGCTTTATGACGGCGCGCTGGATCTGAAAGAGGCATTGGCGGCGCTGGCCTGAGCGCGTAAGACGGTTTCATGTTGAAAACACGCATCATTCCCTGTCTCGACGTTGCCGATGGGCGCGTGGTCAAAGGTGTCAACTTTGTCGATCTGATCGATGCGGGCGATCCGGTGGAAAGTGCCAAGGCCTATGACGCGGCGGGCGCAGACGAGCTGTGTTTTCTCGACATTCACGCAACGCATGAAAACCGTGGCACGATGTTCGATCTGGCCACGCGCACGGCAGAGCAATGCT
>CAKZXZ010000130.1 GCA_937883775.1 uncultured Paracoccaceae bacterium | reverse complement strand
GACGATGCCCAAGGTCGCGATGACCTCGGCTGCGATAAAGCTGGAGAGCGGGGCCTCAGGATCGAGGCGGGTGTAGCCGAACCAAAGTGCCAGTCCCGTCGCGGTCGCCCCTCCAAGCGCGAGCAGCGCGAAAAAGAGGAAGATGCGGAAGCGGAGACTGAGCTGGGAGAGCATGTTATGCGGCCTTGCAGGTGGTTTGGAGGACAGGATCATCCGGGGCGACGGCCCGCCAGGCGTCCTCGGGGAGCGAGCCATCGGAGGCGAATTCGGCGCCGTCGATCAGATCGGCGCGGCGGTTGGCGGCGCAGTCAAAGACCACGGGGCCTTTGCTGATGGGTGACCAGCGACCGAAGAAATAGAGATCGACCATACGTTGATCGGGCAGCGCTGGGTTCGTGCGCATGGTGCCGGTGTCGACCGCGACGAAGCGTTCGACGAACGGGTAGGCATAGGTCCACGGGCGGTAGAAGGTTGGATCTTCGACGGTTTGTGCGATGGTCAGGCCGTCGGGCAGGTTGCCTGCGGTGCGGTCGAACCAGCTGTATTCGTTGGAAATCGTGGTGCCGATCATGGCGGCGCCCGCGGCCACGGGGATCAGCCATTTGGGCAAGCGGCGGCCTGTGGCCCGGTTGAGGAGCATCACCACGCCTGC
Organism: uncultured Paracoccaceae bacterium; assembly: GCA_937883775.1. Taxonomy (GTDB): domain Bacteria; phylum Pseudomonadota; class Alphaproteobacteria; order Rhodobacterales; family Rhodobacteraceae; genus JAHTBL01. The sequence goes on along the minus strand of CAKZXZ010000130.1, from coordinate 4,131 downwards.
GACCGCGATGCCTGCCATGAAGACGCCGATGAGTTCGATGAACATTGCTGTTCCTTCAGGTGATGAGGCCACGGCCCGAAGCCGCTGCCGATTGCATGGTTTTGACGACGACGAAGGCGTCGCGGAGGTGGCTGCGCTCGAAATCCGATAGGGTGTTGGGGGGCATGAAGTTGTCGGGCGCCTCGTGGGCTTTGATCTGGGCGGCTTGGTGTTCGAGGCGGGATTGCGCGATCAGGTCATAGGCATCGAGCAGGTCGCGCGCGCCGGAGGGGGAGATGACCTTGGCCGCTTCTGCTTCTTGCAGGCGGGCGCGAGTGTTAACCGAGCGGAGCTGTCCTTGGAGCGCGTAGACGCGGCCAAGATCGACGATGGGGACGACGCCGTTGGCTTTCATGTCGATGGTGTTTTTGTGCTCTCCGCTGCGGACGGTGGCGAAGCCGCGCAGCAGGCCCAGTGGCGGCTGGTGTTTGAGGGAATTGGCGACCATGTGGGCGACGAAGATGGAGTTTTGCGCGGCGTTCTTCAGCGTGTTGTCCTGCAGTTCGTCAAAGAGCGTGACATCGCCGCCGATGGGGCGCAGGTCGAACATGACGGAGGCGAGCATTTGGGCTTCGGTGTCTGGGTTGGCGATCCAGCCTTGGAAGTAGTCGCGCCAGACATGGAGCGGTTGGCACCAGCGTTGGGCGGTCGCCATCATGTCACCGGGGCAGTAGACGTAGCCGCAGATATGCAGCCCGTCAGAGACGTATTTGGCGAGCATTTCAAAGTAGGGCCGGTCGCGTTCCTGCAGATCGTCATGGAGGATCAGGCAGTTGTCTTGGTCTGAAACACCTGTTTGTTCCTGACGGCCTTGCGATCCGCAGGCGAGCCAGAGGTAGGGGACGGGTGGGGGACCGAACTCGGCCTCGGCCAGGGTCAGAAGGCGTCGGGTGACGACATCGGCGATATCGGTGATGAGGCGGGTGACGACCTCGTGACGGTTTCCGGCGGCGACGAGTTGCACCAGCAGTTGCGGGATGCGCGCGGTGACTTTGGCAAGGTCTTGCGGGGTCTGGGCGGAGGCCACGTCGCCGACCAGCTGGGCGGAGCTGTCGGCCTGAAAGCGGGTGAGGTCGGTCTGGGTGACGATGCCGACGAGTTTGCCCGCCTCGACAATGGGGAGGTGGCCGATATGGCGCTCCATCATGGCGTGGAGCACGTCGGAGCCGATGGCCGACGGGGGTAGGGTGATCGGGTCGGCGGTCATGATCTGAGAGACCGGCGCGTCGGTGGGGTGGCCTTCGGCGACGGAGCGGTTGGCGAGGTCGCGGACGGTGAGGATACCCTGGAGCGTGTCGCCGGTGGCGACGCAGAGGCAGGAGACGCGCTTGTCGCGCATCATCACGGCGGCGTCGCGGATTGTCGTGTCGGGGGTGCAGGCATAGGGGTTGGCGGCCATCAACGTCTCGACCCGGGTGGTGGGGAGATCGTTTTTCTTGGCCGCCGCCACAGGACGAGTGCGGTCGAAAAAGCGGCGCACTTGCGGGTTGGCCGAGATCAGGCGGCGGAAGGGGGCGGGCGGGATCACCAGCAGCCGCGCATCGGCGCGAACGGTGGCGGAGGTCACGGCGACATCGCCTTTCATCAGGCCGCGTTCGCCAAAGCTGTTGCGAGGCCCAAGCGCGGAGAGCTGCGTGCCGCTTTCGTCGAACACATCGACGGCGCCTTCGTGGATCAGGTAGATCCCATCAAGCTTTTCGCCCAAGGCATAGACCGGATCACCCGCGGGCAGAATGCGTTGGTCCAACTGACGGCTCAATTCCTCAAGCGCTTCGGATGACAGGCTGTCATAGGGATGCACATGGGCCAGAAACTGGGTCAGTTCTGCTTGTGAAATCGGCATTGAGCGACCTTTGAAAAGTGAAACATCCTGCCCAGTGTGGACTGGACAGGATGCCTTTAGCAGGGGGCAGGCCGTCGCAGGGACGGCCCGACCCAGAGGTCTTTAGTGACCGTCCTGTGCAGCACCTGCGCCACGGGGCACACGCACGCTTTCGACCAGATCCTTGATCTCGTTCGGGATCGGCTTGGTCATCGACGTCACAGCGTAGGCCACTGCGAAGTTGATGGCGGCACCGATGGCCCCGAAGGAGGTGGACTTGATCGTGCCCAGCAGCGGGTCAGCATCCGTGAACGTGTTGGTGTCCGGGATGAAGAACCAGCCCTTGTGCAGGAAGATGTAGAGCAGGGTCACGATGAGACCTGCCAGCATCCCTGCCACAGCGCCCGAGTTGTTCACCTTCTTGGAGAAGATGCCCATCATCAGAGCCGGGAAGATCGAAGCGGCTGCCAGACCGAAGGCCAAGGCCACAGTTTGCGCGGCAAAGCCCGGCGGATTGAGACCCAGATAGGTCGCCACCAGAATGGCACCTGCCATGGCAATCCGCGCCGACATCAGTTCGCCCTTCTCCGAGATGTCGGGGCGCAGCTGGCCCTTAATCAAGTCGTGGGAGACCGCCGAGGAGATCGCAAGAAGTAGACCGGCGGCTGTCGACAGTGCTGCGGCAAGACCACCGGCAGCGACAAGGCCGATCACCCAACCGGGCAGGTTGGCAATCTCGGGGTTGGCGAGCACAAGGATGTCACGGTTGAAGTTGGTCAACTCGTTACCCTGCCAGCCATTGGCTTCGGCTTTGGCCTGCATTTCAGCGTTGGCATCATTGTAGTACTGGATCTTGCCGTCGCCGTTCTTGTCTTCCCAGCCCAGAAGGCCGGTTTTCTGCCATGTGGCCATCCAGTCATAGGCTGGATCGTCTGCGATCTGCTGGACCGAGACAGCTTCGCCATCCGTGCCATTGGGCCACATCAGTTCGGTGATGTTCAGGCGGGCCATTGCACCAACTGCAGGGGCAGTGAGGTAAAGCAGCGCGATGAACACCAGCGTCCAACCAGCGGACCAGCGTGCGTCAGACACTTTGGGCACCGTGAAGAAGCGCATGATGACGTGGGGCAGACCGGCTGTACCGATCATCAGCGACAGCGTGAACAGCGTCATGTTGAGCGTGTCGGCGTGGTGTGCCGTATACTCGTTGAAGCCCAGCTCGCGGACGATCTGGTCGAGCTTGACCAGAAGCGGCTCACCAGAGGCTTGATGCTCACCAAAGAGGCCAAGCGCCGGGATCGGGTTGCCCGTGAGTTGCAGCGAGATGAAGATGGCCGGGATCGTGTAGGCCATAATCAGAACGCAATACTGAGCGACCTGCGTGTAGGTCACGCCTTTCATGCCGCCGAACACCGCGTATGCGAACACAACGCAGGCACCGATCAGCAGACCGGACGTGTTGGAGATCTCAAGGAAGCGCCCGAACGCCACGCCCACGCCAGTCATCTGACCGATCACGTAGGTGGTGGAGGCGACGATCAGACAGATCACAGCCACAAGGCGCGCGGTGGGCGAATAGAACCGGTCGCCGATGAACTCCGACACAGTGAACTTGCCGAACTTGCGCAGGTAAGGCGCCAGCAGCAGTGCCAGAAGCACGTAGCCGCCTGTCCAACCCATCAGGAACGAAGAGTTGTCGTAGCCGGTGAAGGCGATCAGGCCTGCCATCGAGATGAACGAGGCGGCCGACATCCAGTCAGCTGCTGTCGCCATACCGTTGGTGACCGGGTGGACGCCGCGACCAGCGGCGTAGAATTCAGATGTGGAACCCGCGCGGGCCCAGATCGCGATGCCGATGTAGAGCGCGAAAGATGCGCCCACAAACAGCAGGTTAAGTGTAAACTGGTCCATCGAAATTTACTCCTCGACGCCGTAGTCTTTGTCGATCTTGTTCATCCGCCATGCGTAGAAAAAGATCAGTGCTAAAAAGACGAGGATCGAGCCTTGCTGGGCAAACCAGAAGCCAAGATCGGTTCCGCCGACAGGAATGCCGGACAACATCGGGCGCAGCAGAATGCCGAACCCAAAGGACACAAGGGCCCAAATGACGAGCGAGATACGAATAAGTCGCACGTTGGCCTTCCAGTAAGAGCGGTCGCTCTCAGCGGTAGACGCAGGGTTAGAAGTTTGATCGGTCACGTTTGGACTCTCCTCCACTTTTTTGTCGAACGGCCCCCTCATGGGGCTGTCCAATCCCCGGTTCGCTAGGT
>CAKZXZ010000129.1 GCA_937883775.1 uncultured Paracoccaceae bacterium | reverse complement strand
CGGAGCCGCAACTGGGCCGAGCTGCGCCCCGAATGGGGTCTGGCGGGCTGTAGCGCGTTCATCGCAGCGCCCCGGCATCATTCGGCCAATCGCGATTTGGGCGGGCGGTCTTTCCTGCACAGCTATGACTGGCAGAAGGATGAGGGCTTTGGCGTGCTGGAGCTGATCCTGACCGCGCCTGTTGTCGTGGCGAGCTGGATCAGCCTGCAATATTACGGCTCGACCGTTGCGCCTGAAGCGTTTGGCGGTGGCAACAAGGTGCTGCATAATGTCGTGGGCGGGATTGGCGTGGTCGAAGGCAACGGTGGGCGGTTGCGCGGCGGTTTGCCGATGCAGTCGGTCCATGATGGCGAGAAGATCATGCATGATCCGCTGCGGTTGTCGGTGGTCATTGAGGCGCCTGTGGATGCGATCAACGATATCCTCGCCAAGCATGCGGGCGTGAAAGAGCTGTTCGACAATGGCTGGCTGACGTTGCTGGTGATGAACGGCGACGGTCAGATCGCGCAGCGCTATGAGGGTGATTTGACCTGGTCCGATATCCTCGTGTCGGAGGCGATGGCTGCTTGATCTTAAGCGGCAGCTAGCGCTAACTCCGCTGCGAGATGGAGGAGGCGCTGATGATCGCTGTCGGTGGAGAGAACCTGATTGATTTCGTGCAGGCGGCGGGCGAGGGCTTGCCGTCTTACATCGCCAACCCCGGCGGGTCGCCTTATAACTGCGCGATTGCGCTGGCGCGGCAGGGGGTTGAGACGGGCTATATGACGCCTGTTTCCACGGATGCTTTGGGCGGTTTGCTGACCGGACGGTTGGAGGCCGATGGTGTCGTGTTATTGGCGGAGCGGAGCGAGAAACCGACATCTTTGGCCGTGGTCTCATTAGAAGATGGTATCCCGACATATGCGTTTCACCGGTCGGGCACGGCAGAGCGTCAGGTCGATTTGGCGATGCTTGAGGCGGTGACCCCAGACGGTCTGGACGTGTTCCATGTGGGTGGTCTTGCGGTTGCGGATGGGGCGGATGCTGATGCGTGGCAGGCGTATTTCAGTGCTTGTGCGAGCCGCGGGATCTGCACATCGCTTGATCCGAATGTGCGGGCCTCGTTGATTGCGGACCGTGCTGCTTATATGGCGCGGATGGAGCGGTTGTTGGCGGATGCACGGGTGCTGAAGCTGAGCGATGAAGACCTGCTGTGGATGTATCCAGAGGCCGATCTGGATGCGGCGATTGACGTGTTGCGCGGCAAGACGGGTGCGGCGTTGGTCGTGGTCACTTTGGGACCGGACGGGGCCATTGGTTTTGCGGGCGGGCACCGCGTTGCGATCCCGGCGGCACCGGTGGAGCCGTTGATTGATACGGTCGGTGCGGGTGATACCTTTATGGCGACGCTACTCGCCCAGATTTCGCGGGACGGGATGCTGAGTGCGGAGGGTCTAGGAGCGATGTCAGCTGAGACGTTGGAGCGTCTTTTGAGCACGGCCTCGCGGGCGGCGGCGATTAATTGCACGCGGTCTGGGTGTAATCCGCCTTTTTTGTCTGAATTATGAGGTCTTGCGCCCGCTGCGCGGTCGCCGGGGGGCCGACCTTCGGTCGGCGGTGCCTCCGGCGGGGATATTTTTGCAAAGATGAAACCTAGTGCGTCTCGTCCTTTTTGGGGGTGAGGTCGTAGGGTTTTGCAAGTGCCCAGACATGGGCAGGGATCATCCATTTCATCTTTTTGGGCTTTTCGCGGCGCAGATGCAGGACGGATTCGACGGCCTTCATTTCCACGCGGGCGCGGGCGAATTCAAGGCCGCGGGGGCCGATTTTGGGCATCAGCCATGCCACGATGGGGCGGACCCAGTCGGGCATTTTGCGCAAGGGGAGCCCACCGGCGGCGCGGGCGGTGTTTTCTTTGAAGCCTTTGACGGCACCGGCGCGGTTGCCTTTGTCGCCGGGCTCAGAGAGGCGGACTTCGTCGGCGAGGCGGTTGAGGAGGTCTTCGCCGCGCGCGTTGCGCACGATCAGCCATTGCTCGCCTTCGCCGCCCATGTAGCCGACGGTGATGTCGGCGAGGCTGTTGGTGTAGTCGACGCAAGTGCGGCAGGTGAGCGGGAAGAAGTCGGGGGCGAGGTCAGAGAGCGGCAGTTTGAGGAAGGGGATTTCCCTTTTTGTGCCGTCTGTGAAGCGGAGTTCGACGTGATAGTCAGCTCGGAATTCGAGGTAGGTGATGCTATCGGGGTCATCGGAGAGACGACCGAGGAAGTCGTGGAAATTCTCGCTTGTGGTGTTGTCGGAACACGGCGTGCCGATGACGTAGAGGCGGTCGAGGTTGAGCTGTTTTTCGATCCGGCGGAGTGCGTAGACCTGACAGGGGATGCCGATGATGGCGAGGCGTTTGTGGCCCGCCTCGGCTGCTGGTTCCAGAAGCGACAGAAGCGGCGCGTAGCCCATGCGCATGCCGCGGACCTGCGCCATTTGCGCGGGGTCGGTGACGATGACAGGCATGGGTTTCCATTTGTCATCCGGGTCGGGCGCCATGGTGAGGACGGCATCGACAGCGCCGTCTTCGAGGAGTTTCTGAGCGATGCGGGTCGTAAGGCCTGTCCACTGTGCGCCCTCAAGCGGCTCTTTAAGCGCGGCGCGATACATTTTGCGGTAGGGGCCGAAGAAGCGTTCATCGTTATCGGGTATGCGGGTGCGGCCTTGGACCTGTCGTTCCATCGCGGGATAATCAGGGCGGATGAACTGGCAGGCTTGCCCGCATTCTCCGGCCATTTTGGTTCGCGACAACCCGCAATCAGTGCAAAGCGACCGGGGTGCTGCGGCGCGCGGCTTGGGCGCGTAAAGTTGAGGTGGGACGATGTCCTTCATGGGGGAAGTTTACGCTTGCGATAGCCCGAGTGTCTAGTCAGGTTGACAGTCGCGGTGTCGCATCTTGTCAGGCTTTGCAATCCGTGCGACGGGGGCGGGACTTTGAAGCGGACCCCTTATGCGACTTGGACTGATCTTTCTGGTGGTGGCCTATGTGCTGAGCCAGTTTTACCGCGCGTTTCTGGCGGTGCTGACGCCCGTTCTGGAGGCCGATATTGGCGCGACAGCGGATGACTTGGCGACCGCGTCAGGGCTGTGGTTTCTGGTCTTTGCCTGCATGCAAATCCCGGTGGGCTGGGCGCTGGACACGGTTGGGCCACGGCGCACAGCGGGGGTGTTGCTGGCGCTGGGCGCGGCGGGTGGCGCATTTGTGTTCGCAGGCGCAAGTAGTCCTGCGCATATCTCGGTCGCGATGGTGCTGATCGGGATCGGGTGCTCTCCGGTACTGATGTCGTCATACTACATCTTCGCGAAGGTCTATTCGCCTGCGGTGTTTGCGACGCTGGCGGGGGCCGTGATCGGGATCGGGTCGTTGGGCAATCTGGCGGGATCGGTGCCGATGGCCTGGGCGGTGGAGGCCTTTGGCTGGCGCGAGACTTTGGCGGGGCTGGGATGTATCACGCTGGCCGTCGCAGTGGCGTTGATGGTTTTCGTCACGGACCCGCCGAAAGAAGAAGACGCGTCGAAAGGATCTGTCCTAGACCTGCTGCGCATCCCCGCGCTGTGGTTTGTCTTTCCGCTGATGTTCGTGAACTACGCACCTTCGGCAGGCATACGGGGCTTATGGATCGGGCCGTATCTGAGCGATGTTTACGCGCTGGATGCGGGCGGCATCGGGCAGATCACGCTGGTGATGGGGCTCGCGATGATCCTTGGAAATTTTATCTACGGACCGTTGGACCGGCTGTTGCCGTCGCGCAAGTGGATTGTGTTTACGGGTAATGCGCTGGGCGCGCTGGCGTGCTTCGCGCTTTACTGGGTGCCCGCAGGGACGCTGACCTATGCGGCGGTGCTGCTTGCGGCGATTGGCTTTTTCGGCGCGTCTTTCCCGGTCGTGATTGCCCATGCGAAAGAGTTCTTCCCAGCGCATCTGACCGGGCGCGGCGTGACACTTTTGAACCTGTTTGGCATCGGAGGCGTCGGCATCATGCAGGTGGTCACCGGCCGCGTGCATAGCGCGACCCAAGGGGGCGCTGCTGAGCCGTATCAGGCGATCTTTGGTCTGTTCGGCCTCCTGGTCTTGGCAGGGCTCGCGGTTTACCTCTTTGCCAAGGAATGCCCCGTTTCTGCACCAAAGGGCTAGCCATCGCGCCTTTCCCCCGTTACGAGGCGCGCAACCCCCCATAAGGACATCCCTCATGTTCGCATCCTATACCGCCAATCTGCGCCAGGACTGGCTGGGCAATATCCGCCCCGATCTGCTGGCAGGCCTTGTCGTGGCCCTTGCCTTGATCCCCGAGGCCATCGCGTTTTCGATCATCGCAGGCGTTGACCCAAAGGTCGGGCTTTATGCGTCGTTCTCGATTGCGGTCATAACGGCGATTGTCGGCGGACGGCCCGGCATGATCTCGGCGGCGACGGCGGCGACGGCGGTTCTGATGGTGACGTTGGTCAAGGACCACGGGCTGCAATATTTGCTGGCCGCGTCGGTTCTGGCGGGGCTGTTGCAGATTGGCGCGGGGGTGCTGAAGCTGGGCGCGGTCATGCGGTTCGTGTCGAAATCGGTGATGACGGGGTTCGTGAACGCGCTTGCGATCCTGATTTTCATGGCGCAACTGCCCGAGCTGATCGGGGTGCCTTGGCTGACATATGTGATGGTCGCGGGCGGTTTGGCGATCATTTACCTGTTTCCCTATGTAACAACGGCGATCCCGTCGCCTTTGGTTTGCATCATCGTGCTGACGTCGCTGGCGTTGTTCATGGGGATGGATCTGCGGACCGTGGGCGACATGGGCGAGCTGCCCTCGACCTTCCCGATCTTCCTGATCCCGGACATTCCGCTGAACCTTGAGACCTTGCAGATCATTCTGCCCTATTCGGCTGCGATTGCGGTGGTCGGATTGTTGGAAAGCCTGATGACCGCGACGCTGGTGGACGACTTGACCGATACATCCTCGGACAAGAACCGCGAATGCATTGGTCAGGGTGTGGCCAACACGGCGACCGGATTTATCGGCGGCATGGCGGGCTGCGCGATGATCGGGCAGTCGATGATTAACGTGAAATCCGGCGGACGCGGGCGTCTGTCGTGCTTCTCGGCAGGGGTGTTCCTGCTGTTCCTGATCGTGGTGCTGGGCGATATCGTTTCGCTGATCCCAATGGCGGCATTGGTCGCGATCATGGTTATGGTGTCGATCGGGACGTTCTCGTGGTCGTCGATCAAGGACTTGCGGGAGCACCCGCGTTCGTCTTCCGTCGTGATGCTGGCGACAGTGGCGGTCACGGTTTACACCCATAACCTGGCCATCGGCGTGCTGACGGGCGTGTTGCTGTCGGGCATCTTCTTTGCGGGCAAGATCGCGCAGATTTTCCGCGTGTCGTCCCAGCTGTCCGAGGATCGTCGGCACCGGACCTACACGGTTGAGGGGCAGGTGTTCTTTGCCTCATCTGATGCATTCACAGCTGCGTTCGATTTCCACGAAGCGCTTGAGAAAGTCACGATCGACGTCAGCCGCGCGCATATCTGGGATATCTCGTCGGTTGCGGCGCTGGACATGGTCGTGCTCAAGTTCCGCAGGGATGGGGCCGAGGTTGAGGTCGTGGGCCTGAACGCAGCGTCCGAGACCATCGTGGATAAGCTGGGTGTCGCGGATAAACCGGGCGCTATGGACGACCTTCTGGGTCACTGAGGGAGAACCACTATGTCAAAAATCGTCGCTTTGGTGGATGGCTCCCCCTATTCGGCAACCGTGTGCGAAGCGGCGGCCTGGATCGCGAAACGCAAAGGCGCGTCGGTGGAGATCGCGCATATTCTGGGACCGCGCCAGAAAGGCACGTCAGACCTTTCGGGCAATATCGGGCTGGGCGCGCGCACCAAGTTGATGGACGAGTTGGCGACGCTGGATGCCGAACGCGCGAAGCTCGCGCAAAAGCGCGGGCGGGCGATTCTTGAGGACGCCGAGGCGATCCTTGAGGAGGCGGGCGTGCCAGTGGAAACGCAACTGCGCAACGGCGATCTGGTCGAAGAATTGCACCGATTGGAGCAGGATGCGGATCTGGTGATCGTCGGCAAGCGCGGTGAGGCGGCAGATTACGCCAAGATGCATCTAGGCTCGAACCTTGAGCGGGTGGTGCGGTCTGTGACCAAACCGATCCTTGTGGCCTCCCAGGTCTTCAAACCGGTCGAGACGATCATGGTCGCTTTCGATGGCGGCACGTCCGCGCTGAAAGCGGTGGATCATCTGGCGCGGTCAAAGGTGTTTGGCGGGCTGAAATGCCATTTGCTGTTTGTGGGGGCCCAGACTGAAGACAGCCGCCGTGCCATTGAAGGGGCGGCTGCGCTGCTGAAAGGGGCGGGCTATGACGTCAGCCATGAGATCACCAGCGGCACACCGGACGAGGTGATCGCAGATCGTCTGCTCGCCGGCGAGGCCGAGATGCTGGTGATGGGGGCTTACGGTCATTCGCGTATCCGCAACCTGATTATCGGATCGACGACGACCGAGATGATCCGGTCGTGCCGCGTGCCTTTGCTGCTCTTCCGGTAGGGGCTCTGCCCCCGCAGCACGACCATCGGGCTTGCACGACTGGCGTCTCAAACATGCTGCTCCCCCGAGGTATTTTTGAACAAAAGAAGGCCGTTAACCTTAATGCGGGGTTAATGGCTTCTTTTGTCTTCAAATACCTCCGCCGGAGGCGATCCTACGCTGCGGGTTTGCGGCGACGGCTGCCGGAGCGGGGCTTCCCTTTGGGTTTGCCGAAGCTCTTGCCGCCATTGGGGCGCCCGCCTTGTTTGCGCTCGCCTTGGGGGCGTCCTCCGCCTCCGTTTTTGTTGCCACCGAAGCGGCGACGGCTTTTTTGCTGCTGTTGCTTGCGGCCGGGGCGATCTTCTTCTTCTGGCTCAATGCCCGAGGCGACGGGGATGGTCATTTTCATGACCTTCTGGATGTCGCGCAGCAGGCCGATTTCGGGCCCGCCGACAAAGGCGATGGCTTTGCCGTCTTTGCCTGCGCGGGCGGTGCGACCGATGCGGTGGACATAGTTTTCGGCCACGTCGGGCAGGTCGTAGTTATAGACATGGGTCACGCTGGGAATGTCGATGCCGCGGGCGGCGACGTCGGTGGCGACGAGGACATTCGCCTCCATCCCTTTGAAGGCGCGGATCGCGCGGTCGCGTTGGCCCTGGCTTTTGTTGCCGTGGACCGAGACGGCTTTGAACCCGTCCGCGACCAGCGATTTCATCAATTTCTCAGCGCCGTGTTTGGTGCGCGAAAAGACGATGGCCTGACCGTTTGGCGCAGCGCGCAGGCACTCTTTGAGTTTTTCGGGTTTTCCGGCCTGCTGCACGTAGTGCAGTTCTTGCGTGATCTTGTCGGCGGCTTTGCCGGGTGGCGAGACCTGCACGCGGCGGGGATTGGTCAGGTAGGCGGCAGAGAGTTCTTCCATCTGCTTCGGCATGGTGGCCGAGAAGAGCATCGTCTGGCGCGGAGTTCCAAGCAGCGGTGCGATTTGGCGCAGGGCGTGGATGAAGCCCAGATCGAGCATTTGGTCGGCTTCGTCCAGCACCAGGGACGTGGCGCTGTTGAGGTAGACCGCCTTGCGCTCCAGCAGGTCAATCAGGCGACCGGGCGTGGCGACAAGAATGTCGGTGCCGCGGGCCAATTGCTGGGTTTGTCGGTTGATGGATTGACCACCCACTACAAAGTTCACGCGCAGCGGAGTGCCTGCGACGAAGACCTTCAGGTTGTCGCAGATCTGGTTCACCAGCTCGCGCGTCGGCGCAAGGATCAGGGCGCGCACGGATTTGGGGTGCGGCTTTTCACGGTGTTCCAGCAGGCGGTGCACCATCGGCAGGCCGAAGGCGGCGGTTTTGCCGGTGCCGGTCTGGGCAAGGCCCATGACGTCGTGGCCGTCCAGTACAAGCGGGATCGCTTTGGCCTGGATCGGGGTTGCGGAGTCGTAGCCTGCTTTGGCGATGTTTTTCATAAGCTGGGCATCGAGCCCAAACAGCGTAAATTCGGTCAAAAGATGACCCTTTCGGTTGGCGATTTGGGCAATCCCAAAACGCAGTCACAGCGGTGCGTCCCCTTGTGAAAGGGTCGTCCGGTTGCGGTTCGCGGCCATCACGTCACGCAGTTGGGCCTCATGCCCGACATGCTCGCTGGCCGTCAGCACCCCGCGTGATCTGGGAACTTGTTGGAAGATAGTTTCGGACTGATGAACAGTCGCTGGATGCTCACGCGGCATCCTCGTAAACGTGATATGGGGCCGGCGCCAGATAAGTCAACGCAATTCGCGGCGCTGCGGCGTCTGCACCCTTTCGCAAGTGCAAATTAGGCGCTAAGAGGCGGCGTCCCAACTAAGGGACAGACGCTGAGAGTGTGGAAGGACCCTGCTATGGGCTACAATGTCGTGATCGTCGGCGCCACCGGGAACGTGGGCCGTGAAATGCTGAACATCCTTGAGGAACGCCAGTTCCCCATTGAAAAGATTGCCGTGCTGGCCTCGCGCCGGTCGATTGGCACGGAAGTCAGCTTTGGCGACAAGACATTGAAGACGCAGGATCTGGCCACGTTCGATTTTGCGGGCTGGGACATGGCGCTCTTTGCCGTGGGATCGGAAGCCACGAGAGAACATGCGCCGAAGGCTGCGAAGGCGGGATGTGTCGTGATCGATAACAGCTCGCTTTATCGCTATGATCCGGACATCCCGCTGATCGTGCCCGAGGTGAACCCCGAGGCTGTGCACGGCTATTCCAAGAAAAACATCATCGCGAACCCGAATTGTTCAACTGCGCAGATGGTTGTGGCCCTGAAGCCCCTGCACGAGCGCGCGACGATCAAGCGGGTGGTTGTGTCGACCTATCAGTCGGTGTCGGGTGCCGGTAAGGACGGCATGGACGAGCTGTGGGAGCAGACAAAGTCGGTCTACAATCCGACCTCGGACGTGCCGCCGAACAAGTTTACCAAGCCGATTGCGTTCAACGTGATCCCGCATATCGACGTGTTTCTGGATGACGGCTCCACCAAGGAAGAGTGGAAGATGGTCGCGGAGACCAAGAAGATCGTTGATCCGAAGATCAAGGTGACGGCGACCTGTGTGCGTGTGCCGGTTTTCGTGGGCCACTCGGAAGCGATCAATATCGAGTTCGAGGATTTTGTCGATGAAGATGAGGTCCGCGATATCCTGCGTCAGGCACCGGGGATCATGGTGATCGATAAGCGCGAGGACGGGGGGTATGTGTCGCCTGTTGAGTGTGTCGGTGATTTCGCGACCTTTATTAGCCGCATTCGTCAGGACAGCACGGTCGAGAACGGGATCAACCTGTGGTGTGTGTCGGACAATTTGCGGAAAGGGGCTGCGTTGAACGCAGTTCAGATCGCAGAGCTGTTGGGCCGTGAGGTTCTCAAGAAAGGCTAGTTGCGCCGCGCTATCGCGCGTCGCTACGCGGGGGCTTTGCCCCCGCACCCCCAGGATATTTGGACAAAGATGAAACGAGGCTGTTACTTAACAGGCTTCGAAATGCTGTGTCGCCGGGTTGTAGAATTGCAGCGTTCCCATGGCGATGTCGGTCCAGACGCCGTGCAGGGTCAGCTCGCCTTTGTCGCGGGCCTCTTTGACGAAAGGGAAGCTGGCGAGGTTGTTGACAGAGACGAGGACGGCTTCTTTTTCCAAGGCGTCGATGCGGTCCTGTTCGTCTGAGATGTCTTTCACCTTCTCGTAACCCGGGCGCAGGATATCCATCCAGCGACCCACGAAGCTGGTGTCCTTTTCGAGCTCGGGCGCCTGGCCGCTGCACATATCGTGACAGCCGCGGACACCGCCGCAGTTGGAGTGGCCGAGCACGATGATATGGGCGACCTTGAGGGCCGTGACCGCGTATTCGACCGCCGCCGACGTGCCGTGGTGATCGCCATTGGGTGAATAGGGCGGCACAAGGTTTGCGATGTTGCGGTGGATGAAAAACTCGCCCTGATCGGCACCGAAGATCGACGTCACATGCACCCGGCTGTCGCAGCACGAGATAATCATGGCGCGGGGGCGTTGGCCTTCTTCGGCGAGGCGGCGATACCAGGTCTGATTCTCGGAATAGGTTGTCGCGCGCCATCCTTGATAGCGTTGGATCAGATAGGCGGGGAGCGGTTTGGCGTTTTGCATGGATATGGCTGATCCGTCTTTGAGGCTGCACTCTCTTAGGCATTCTTTACAATAAATTCGAGCGATTATTCGGTCGCACCTGAACGAATTGGAAACCCTGTTGGGATAGACCCGCGCCATGTGGGGGCATGAGGAAGTGGGTGATGTGGTGAATTCTTTATTGCGATTGGAGCCTTGTGAAGAGGTGCGGTTGGATCCGGACCGATTGGCGGAATTGTTTGTGCAATTGGGCCAACAAGGCGCGGAAGATGTTGTTTGCCGTGCGATGGAAGAGATTTCGTTGCGGCTGGCAAAGGTAAATGCGGCTTATGAGGCGGGGAATATCGAGACGTTGCGCAAGCTTACCCGATCTCTTGTTGCGATTTCGGATCAGGTTGGGTTGGTTGCGCTTGCCCAAGTGGCCGCCAGCGTCGCCGATTGCGCAGCGGGGCGTGACCGGGTGGCTCTTGTGGCAGTGCTGAGCCGGTTGCAACGGCTTGGGGAACGGTCAATGACAGCTGTGTGGGACATTCGCGATCTAAGCGTTTGAAGAGGCTTGCAGCCTGATGGACGCGCGGTAGGTTATGGGCAACCGTTCCGGGAAAGGCCTTGTCGTATGTCTCTTGAATTTGCCGCACCTGATGTCGGGTCCCTGCCGATCCATATCCTGACGCCGCAAAGCGTTGGCGGTTGGGCCGAAGCGGCGTCAGCCCGTGCGCGCAACTGGATTGATGCGCAAGGGTTCACAGGCGGGTTTGGCAAAGCGCTGCTGCTGCCCGATGAAAGCGGACAGCCAGAGGCGGTTCTGGTCGGGATCGGCCAATCCGAGGATCGCGCGCGCAAACGGTTTCCGCTGGCTGCTGCGGCAGCGCGTTTGCCTGCGGGTACGTATCATATCGAAAGTGGGCTTGATGCGCTGGATGCCGAGGTCGAAGCGCTGGGCTGGCTGTTGGCGCAGTATCGGTTTGACCGATATGCCACCCAATCTGCCATGGGTGCGCGCTTAAAGGCGCCCGATGGTATCGATGCCGCGCGCGTGCAGGCCATTGCAACGGGTGAGGCGCTGACCCGCGATCTTATCAACACGCCTGCATCGGATATGGGACCTGATGCGCTTGAAGCGGCGGCACGTCAGCTTGCCGATGCGCATGGGGCTTTGATCGATGTCACAACGGGCGATGACCTGCTGGAGCAAAACCTGCCCATGATCCACACTGTCGGGCGCGCATCGACAACCGCACCGCGATTGATCGATCTGCGTTGGGGCAGCGCTGGTCCGACGCTGACGCTGGTCGGCAAGGGTGTGTGTTTTGATACGGGTGGGCTGAACATCAAACCGGGTGCATCCATGGGGTTGATGAAGAAAGACATGGGCGGCGCTGCAACTGTTCTGGGGCTGGCATCGATGATTATGACCCTTGCGCTGCCCTTGCGCTTGCGGGTTCTGATCCCGGCTGTCGAGAATAGCATTGATGGGTCCGCTTTCCGGCCTCAGGATATTTTGACGTCACGCAAGGGGCTCACGGTCGAGATCAACAATACCGATGCCGAAGGGCGTCTGGTGCTGGCAGATGCGCTGGCGCTGGCAGATGAAGAAACGCCTGATTGCCTGATTTCGATGGCGACGCTGACGGGTGCTGCGCGGGTGGCCGTGGGGCCGGATCTGGCGCCTTACTTTAGCGATGATGGCACCTTTGCGGCCGCCCTTGAAGCCGGGGCGGCGCGTGTGCACGACCCTGTTTGGCGCATGCCCTTTCACACGCCCTACGAGGCGATGATCGAGCCGGGCATCGCTGATCTGGACAACGCGCCCAAAGGCGGGTTTGCCGGGGCGATCACTGCTGCGCTTTTCTTGCGCCGGTTTGTTGAGCACAGCCCGTCTTATGCGCATTTCGACATTTATGGTTGGCAGCCCAGTGCGGCGCCCGCGCGCCCGAAAGGCGGTGTGGGTCAGGGCGCGCGTGCGGTGCTGGATGCCCTGCCCGAGATGCTTGGCCTATGACTGATCGCAGGCTTACACCGGCGAATGAGCGCGTGGCAGCGGCTCATCTTCAAGGCCAGGTTGAGGCGCTGTCTTACGTAGAGGGTGCGGCGCGCCAGCTGGCGGCGCCCTTTGCTGATCTCAATCGCGCGCCTAAAGGGCGACGGGACCGCCAATTGCAACGTGGCGATGCGGTCACCGTGTTCGAGGACCGCGAGGGCAGTGCCTTTGTCCAGTCGGTCAAGGACGGGTATGTTGGCTATCTTGCCAGCGATAGTCTCACCGATCCCAGTGCACCCAACTACCGGGTCGCGGTGCGCAGCACGCATGTTTACGCAATGCCGAATTTTAAAAGCGATGATCTGATGGCGCTGGGTTTTGGTGCGAAGCTGCGCGTTCTTTACGAAGAAAAGACGTTCTTTGCGGTTGAGGGGGGATTTGTTCCCAAACCGCATCTGCGCCCGCTAGAGCAGCCGTTCAAAGATCCTGTCACGCTTGCGCAGCTTCATTTCGGATCCCCTTACTTATGGGGCGGCAACACCGTCTGGGGGTTGGATTGTTCGGGCTTGGTACAAGCGGCTTTGCACGCCTGCGATATCGCGTGCCCCGGAGACAGCGACATGCAGCAGGAGGCGGTGGGCGATGCTTTGCCCGATGATGCACCGCTGCAGCGTGGTGACCTGATTTTCTGGCAAGGTCACGTTGGCATGATGGTTGACGCCGAGACGATGATCCACGCAAACGCGCATCATATGGCGGTGGCGTATGAGCCAATCAAAACCGCGATTGCGCGCATTCAGGCGCAGGGCGATGGACCTGTGACAGCGCGCAAACGTCTGCGTTAATCGACCGCCCGGATGAGCTTGCGTTCAAGAACGCGAAGCACCGTTTTCAGATCATGTCCGCGTTTCAGCACCTGACCATCCATTGCAATGACCGCGTACATCCCCTGCCGCATCCGCAGCTTTGGGCGTTTTTCGATGCGGTAAAGTGGGTGTTCGGCTGTGCGGCGAAACACCGAAAAGATCGCCACATCGCTAAGGCTGGAAATCCCGTAATCGCGCCATTCGCCCGCGGCGACCATGCGTCCATACAGCGACAGGATCACCGAAAGTTCGGTTCTGTGAAAGGAAACCTGTTCGGGTCGTTTGGCGCGAAGGGGCGTGGGGGGTTGCATATTCATGCGACAAGACTTGCCGCAAACCGGTTGCAAATCAAGCGCTGCCCTGAATTTGCCGCGAAAGAGCCTGCAAAGCGTGCCGGGTGGACCCAACAAGCGCCCTCTTTGTCCGCGATACACACAGCATCGGAAGCGAAAGCTTCTTTTCTGGCGGCGCGGTCAACAGCCCCCACCCAGCCCGCGTCGCCAGAACCTTAACCACAGCCTAGCCGGACGACCCTATCGCTTTCATCAAGAGTGATGTTCAGCCGTTCGGGCAAATGATCCATCGTGACGGCCATGCCGGGCGTGATGATCCGCACTGGCTGGAGGATCAACGTACGCTCCAACATATCGCGATCCGCACCGATAAGCGCGGCC
Source organism: uncultured Paracoccaceae bacterium (assembly GCA_937883775.1). Classification (GTDB taxonomy): domain Bacteria; phylum Pseudomonadota; class Alphaproteobacteria; order Rhodobacterales; family Rhodobacteraceae; genus JAHTBL01. The sequence goes on along the minus strand of CAKZXZ010000129.1, from coordinate 105 downwards.
TGTTGGCCCGCGTTGCAGCTGTCGCTGGTCGGGTCAGGTAAAGATGGGCCGGCGGGTGCTGCGGGCTCCATCGCGGCGCAGGCCATTAAGGGCAGGCACAAAAGC
>CAKZXZ010000128.1 GCA_937883775.1 uncultured Paracoccaceae bacterium | reverse complement strand
ATCACGTTGTTGCCGATCATGACGTCATGGGCGATGTGACAGCCCGCCATGAACAGGCCATCATCGCCGACCTTGGTCAGGCCACCGCCCCCCTTGGTCCCAGTGTTCATCGTTACATGCTCGCGAATACGGTTGCGCGCGCCAATCTCTAGCCGGGTTTTCTCGCCGTCGAACTTCTTGTCTTGCGGGATCTCTCCGATCACCGCGAACGAGAAAATGACTGTGTCGTCGCCAATGCTGGTTTGCCCGGTCACAACCACATGCGTGCGCAGCTCGACCCGCGTGCCAAGGCGCACCTCGGGCCCGATATAGCTGAACGCGCCGATCACGCAGTCCGGGCCGATCACGGCACCGTCCTCGATCACGGCAGAGGGGTGGATTTGGGCGGAAGGATCAATCATCGCGGCGGCTTACTCGGGCAAGTCCATCATGGCGGTGAACTCCGCCTCGGCGGCCATTTCATCGCCGACCTTGGCCACACCGGAGAACTTCCAGATCTTCGAGCCACCGCGCTTCGTCTCGATATAAAGCTCAAGCACGTCGCCGGGGCCGACCTTGCGGCGGAATTTACACTTATCGATGGCCATGAAGTAAACAAGCAGCTCCTTGTCTTCCATCCCCATCGCAGCACCCACCATCACAGCAGCGGTCTGCGCCATCGCCTCGATGATCGTGACACCGGGCATGATCGGGGTTCCGGGGAAATGGCCTTGGAAATGCGGCTCGTTGAAGGTGACATTCTTGATGCCGCGCGCGGATTTGGTGCCGTCGATATCCTCGACCCGGTCGACCAGCAAAAACGGATAACGGTGCGGGATCAGTCGCTGGATACGTTGAATGTCGGCGCTCATCAAAGGGTCGCTCATGGCCTGTCCTTCTTTTTATGGTATTTGACTAGCAAGTGACCCTGCCTCGCACAACGCGGCTACGGATCACTTTCTGTGTCGGTTTGTTCCGGTGTGGCATCGGTTGGCGCTGGCGTCTCGATCGGGCCGGTCTGCACATCATCGGCGCCAAGCTGTTCATTGATCCGCGCAACGGCTTCGTCGGTGATATCGATGGAATCGTCCATGATGAAAACATCGCGTCGTTCAAAGACGGCAACCGCGCCGCGATCTAGAACGATCTGCGCCAAAATAGGCAAAGCGGCATTGCGCAGGATGGCTTCTGCCTCTTCGCGGGCCGCGCTCAGCTGCGCGCCAGCCTCATCGCGTTCCCGGCGCAGGCGCAGGACCCGGTCGTCAAAAGCATCGGCACGCGTGCGAAATTCTTCGGGAGACAAAGTGGGGCGGGCTTCGGTCAGCGCCCGTTCTTCGGCGATCAGCTGTGCGTCAATCTCGCGGCTTTCTGCCGCCAGACGACGGGCCTGATCGTCAATTGCCCGCAAGCTGGCTTGGCCGAACTCTGTCTCGATGAAGAGCCGTTCGCTTTCAATCACGAGGATCGGAGATTGTGGCGGAGACAACCCCGCTTGTGCAAAGGCTGGCGATGTCGACAACATCGCCAGCCCAAAAGACAGCGCCGTCAGAAGCAGACGCATCAGAAGTTGGTTGAGATCGTCAGATCGAAGAACTGATCTTCGTCATAATCCTCTTGCTGGAGCGCTTCGGCAAAGTTGAAGCGCAGCGGGCCAATGCCGGTATCCCAGAAGAGCGAGACACCAACAGCCGATCGCAGGCGGAAATCATCATCGATCCGGCCATCATCGGTGTCATCGAGGCCCCAAAGCGAACCTGTGTCGTAAAACACACCGCCGCTGACGCCATATTCCTCGGGCAGGCCCAGCGGGAATTCAGCCTCAAGGCGGGCCACCGCGAAGAAGTTTCCGCCAAGCGCATCCTCGTTTTCAGCATCGAGGTCACGGGGGCCAATCCCGTTGGATTCAAAGCCACGCAGACGGCTTGGGCCAACGCGGAAGCGATCCACAACCAGCGAGTCGCCCGACAGCATGTTCAGCGCGCCACCTTCAAACGTGGCGCGCAACGTCACCTCTTCGTTCAAAACGCGGGTCTCTGCGCCCACAAGGGCGGTGGTTTCGATATAGCTGTTATCGCCACCCAGCCCGACAAAGTCCTGGCTGAAGCGGAAGATGATCCCCGCGTTAGGGTTCAAGCCCGTGCGGCGGCTGTCATAGCTGTAGGAGTACCCGATGAAGCCAGCAGCACGCTCTCCTTCGTCTTCTTCGCGTTGCAGCAAGATCGAGCTGTCCTCGTCGACATCGAAAATCTCACCGGATTTGTAGCCACCACGCACTGTCAGGAAGCTGTTCTCCCCGACCGGGAAGCGCAGGGATGGTTGGAAAATCGCGACGCGCGAGTTGAAATCGGCATTGCTGCGTTCGGTCGTACGATAGCTCAGCAGGATGCCGGCTCGCAGATCGCGCCCCAGGAAGGCCGGTTCAATGAAGTTGAAGTTATAGGACCGTGTCGAGGCTGTGGTGTTCACGCCAAAGCCAAGCGTTTGCCCACGTCCAAGGAAATTCCGCTCGGTAAAGCTGATTGCAGCGCCAAACCCGTTCGAGTTTGAAAAGCTACCCCCAAAGTTCAACGAGCCTGTGGGCTGCTCTTCAACGTCCACATCGATCACAACGCGGTCCGGGCCAGAGCCTTCGCGCGCGTTCACTTCGGCATTCGAGAAGAAGCCAAGTGCGCGGATCCGTTCGGCCGATGCGCGAATTTCGCGTGGATTGAAAGGATCGCCTTCCACGATGCGGAACTGGCGGCGGACAACCCGGTCAAGCGTGGTTGTGTTGCCTTCGATATCGATCCGTTCGACGAAGACACGCGGCCCGCGGGTGATTGCAAACTCAACATCCAACGTCAGATCACGGTCATTGCGGGCGATGCGTGGCTCGACCCGGATAAAGTTGAGGCCTTGCTGCAATGCAAGACGCTCCATCCGGGCGATCGTGTTTTCCACCAGCGCCGGGTTATAGATCACGCCCGGGCGGACCTTGATTGCGCCAAGGTAATCATCCGCATTGACGTCCTCGAGGTCACTGGATGTCGTGATCTCTCCGAACCGGAATTGCTGACCTTCCTGGACGTTGAACGTCACAAGGTAGCCATCACGTTCGCGCGTCAGTTCAGAGTTAACGCTGAGCGTTTCGAAATCGACATAGCCGCGGGAGCGGTAGAAATCCTCAAGAACCTGTTTGTCGAACTCGATCCGGTCAGCAAGGAATGTGTCGGATCGGATAAGCGCGCGGAAAATGCCGGCTTGCTTCGTTTCAAGGACGCGGCGCAGTCGGCGGTCTGAATATTGACGGTTTCCTGTAAAGCTTAGGCGCTCGACCTCTACCGTGCGGCCTTCGACGACTTCGAACACCAGATCGACACGGTTATCGGATCGACGAATGATCGAAGGAGACACCGACGCAGCCAAGCGACCTTGGGTCGTGTATGCCTCGGTCAGGGTGGCGGCGTCCTGTTCGGCCTGCGTGGGGCTATACACCCGGCGCGGCTGCGAGCGCAAAAGCGGCAACAGGTCTTCGTCATCAATGCGGCGATTGCCTTCGATGCTGATGCGATTGATCGTCGGAAATTCCTGAACCCGGATCACCAGAGTGTTGCCAGAAGGGATCAGTTCGACCTCTTCGAAGAGGCCTGATTCTTGGATATTTTGAAAAGCGTCGTTCAAATCACCGGCGCTGACGGCTTCGCCGCGCGCGATGTTAGCGTATGACAGGATTGTCGCCGCTTCGACGCGCTGATTGCCTTCGATCTGCACCTGCGAGAACCGGAAGTCTTGCGCGGCTGCAATTCCAGCGGTTATGGCCAATGAAACAAGGGCTATGAGCCCTGTTTTGACATATGCCCTGACCCAATTGCGTCCCGTGTGCATTATCATTGCAGCTACGGTCGCGCTGCTCACCTCTTTGGCGGTCATCCGACGACTCCGTTTAACATCCCAGCGTTCATGAACTGAGTATCGGCATTGATCCGCCTTGTCAAAACGACAAACGCCCCAACCACATATAGTGGCGGGGCGTCTCTATACGGGGGTGCGCGCATCAGGGTGCCGTAGCGGCAAGCCTATTGCGCAACATTCAGAATGAAGCCACCAATCTCAGCGCCGATGATAAGACCGCCGACAATAGCAGATGGCATAAGGAGCCGATCCCAGTTGATATCCACCAACAGGCTCAGACTGCGAAATCCAGATTGGACGGCTTGCATAAAAGAACACTCCTGCTCAAAAGCTTTGACCTAAAATCGCGGTCAAATGTGGCGGGAATGGGGCACAATCGGGCAGGTTTTGGGGCGTTTCCCGAGATCTGCGCTTAGAGACCTTGTCCCAGGCGTCTTAAGGGCAGAAAAGATCGTTCCCCAACGCAAAGACCATCAGCGAAAGCAACAGGGTCAGCCCGACGCCCATCAAAACGCGCAATGCGCGGTCGCTGGGCGGCTTGCCAGTCACGGCCTCATAGGCGTGAAAGACCAGATGCCCACCATCCAGAACCGGGATCGGAAAGAGGTTCAGCAGCCCCACAGCTGTGCTGAGCACTGCAATAAAATAGATGAACGACTGCGCTCCTTGGCTCGCCATCGCACTTGATGTCTGCGCAATGCCAATCGGGCCGGACAGGTTGCACGAGCTGATAGCCCCGGTAATCATATTATAAAGCCCCGAAAGACTGGACCTTACGATGAAATACGTCTGTTCAACCCCGTAAACCAGCGATTGCCCCACCCCGCCGCGTTCGGTAGCGGCGTCAAAGAACAGCCCGCCCGAGATCCCTATAAGCCAGCGGGTTTCAAAGCTGCCATCGGGCTGCGGCAGGTCTACGCGTTTTGGGGCCAGAACAAACTCCATCTCGGTCCCGTCGCGCCAGACGTCCAGTTGCAGCGGCTTGCCATCGGCATCGGCAACAGCCGTGCGTAACGCGTCAAATGTGTGGATAGGCGCATTGTCGACAGCCGTGATAACGTCGCCCACACGCAAATTGACATCCATCGCAGCCGAGCGCGGCGAGAGGCCCAAGATATGCGGTGGATACGGATAAGGTCCTTCGACCGTTACCTCGACCCCATCGCGCAAGACGCGGTAGTCAAGCACCTGTTCAGTCGGCAGATCGCGCACAAACGCATCGAAGTCTTCCAGTTCGGGCGCCGGCGTGCCGTTGATCGCAAGAATTTCATCACCCGGCTGAAGTGCGACTTCGTAGGCTGGGGGCAGATCCACAAGTGTATCGATCGTCAGCGGGTCGGTCGGCTGGCCCCGGAAAAAGAGGATCGCGCCGAAAATGAGAAAGGAAAGAATGAAGTTGAAGACAGGCCCCGCGGCCACCGTGCAGGCCCGCGCCCACAAGGGCGCGCCATGCATGGTCATGCGTTTGCGGTCTTCTGGAATCGCCTCCATCACAGCGCTGTCCTTGGCGCTGGCGGCATCCGCGTCGCCCAGGAACTTCACATAGCCGCCCAAAGGCAACAGTGCGAATTGCCATTTCGTGCCGCGTTTATCCACGCGGCTGAACAAGACCGGTCCAAACCCAAGCGAAAACACCTCGGCATAGATCCCGCACCAACGACCAACGATGTAGTGGCCGTATTCATGGATCGCGACGATAATGCTGAGCGCCAGAATGAACGCGCCGATGGTGTAGATCAGCCCGCCGAATTGCGGAATCAAGTTGGTGAGTTCCAAACTGCCCTCTTACCTGTTGCGCGCCGCGATGGCGGCGTCGGCCTCTTGTCGTGCCAAATGGTCCACATGCAGCACGTTATCAAGGCTGATCGTGGCATTGATAAGGCCCGACTGGGCAGAGATCGCGTCAAGTGCGTGCTCTACAACGCCCGCCATGTCGGTAAACTTGATGTGTCCGGCAATGAACCCGTCCAGCGCGCGTTCCTTGGCGGCGTTGAATGCGGCCCCGGCAAGGCCCCCCGTCTCCATCACGTTGCGGGCAAGTTTCAGCGCCGGATAACGCGTCTCGCAGGCCTTGCGGAAATTCAGCTGGCCGATCTCCACCAGATCAAGCCGCGCCACGGGCAGATCACGCCGGTCCGGCCAATGCAGCGCATAGCCAATCGCGTGCCGCATATCAGGCGGCCCCACATGGGCCATCAGCGCGCCATCGTTGAAGCCCACAAGCGCGTGGATCAGGCTTTCAGGATGCACGACCGTTTCGATCTGATCGGCACGCACGCCGAAGAACTCCTTCGTCTCGATAAGTTCCAGCGACTTGTTAAACATCGAGGCGGAATCAATCGTGATCCGCTGCCCCATATCCCAGTTGGGGTGGGAAGAGGCTTCTTCCAGCGTCGCCTCTGCCAGCGCCTCAAGAGGCCAATCGCGGAACGCGCCGCCGGACGCGGTGATGATGATCCGCTCCAC
>CAKZXZ010000127.1 GCA_937883775.1 uncultured Paracoccaceae bacterium | reverse complement strand
ACCGTGATCGGCGCCGGCGGTGTCGAGCGGATCGTGGACATCAAGATGACCAAGGACGAACAGGCGATGTTCGACAGCTCGGTCAACGCGGTCAAAGGTCTGGTTGAGGCCTGCAAAGGCATCGACGAGTCGCTCGCCTAAAACGTCCCCAGAAAATCGAAACGGCGCGCGGGTTTCTCGGGCGCCGTTTTGCTATCCAAGCTTGCGTTTGAATTTTTCAAACAGATCCGCATTGCGCGCCCGCAGATCCGCATCAAACGCCGCAACGCTCAGATCCAGCCCCGGCATCGCCCGATCAATCACCGCTTGCGGGTCAAACGCGCGCTCTTCGACGTAACCCATCTCGGTCAGCGCACGCAGCCGCTCCGGCGTAAAGCCCCGCAGCTGATCGTGATAACTGCGCAGCCCGGTCGCAGTCTTGTACGTGGTCAAAACCGCCTCCAACTGCGCACGGCGCTTATCCCCGAAGATCTTCTTGCGTTGCTGTTGCGGCAACCCCGCATAGCGCAACAGTTTCAGCATCCAGTGCAGCGGCGTCAGCCCGTCGTAATGCACCAGCCACGTGCCCGCGACATGCGCATGAGGCAGCTTCGCCTTGCCCTCCAACGGCTCAGCACGGTGCACTGCAAGCTGAACATCGCGCCCCACAGGCATGCAGGGCTTGCCCATATTATGCGCCAAAAGTCCTTCATGGCTGACCCCATTCAGATCGCCCCAGACGATATTCGACACCGCGGGCCCGCGCCCCATCGCCCGGCGCAACACACCGTCGAAGATCCCCGGCGCAGGCTGGCCCAATGCATAGGCCCGCTCATACACCCGGAACGTCAGATACCCGTCGATCGCATCCAGGTGTTTCAGCTCATCGGCCAGGGGCCGGTGCTGCCACAGCAGCTCATCCGCATCCAGATGGATCATCCAATCCGCCTTGGTCCGGCGATACGCCTCTGTCGCGTTGATCCGCTGTCTGCCGGTCTGCATCGCAGGCCGTTCGCCATGCTGCGCCCACCAGTCGGCGTCACAGCGCACAACGATCACCCGCTCCATCCCGGCGATCAGATCGCCAACGGGGTCGTCCGGCTCATCCAGAAAGACCCAGACCTCCGACGCGCCGGTTTCAAGGTGCCACACCACATTGGCCAGCACCAAAACCGCCGGTTCCCGGACGGTCATGCAGATCGCCCATTTTGATCCTTGTGTTACGGTCATACCCCGTGATCCGTCCGAAATTCACTGCGCCTGAGCCTATTTAGCAGTCCCATCGCCCTCCGCATACCCCATGGAAACGGGCTGATTCTCTGCGCGGTATCCCATTGCACACCGTATTTGTGATCACACCATTTTAAAGTGTGATCACAAATGTCGCTTTTTCGGGGGATGCGACGAAAAGACGTTTCAGACCACCTGACCCCTATGTCTATATCCCCTTTAAACGCAGCAAAACGGGACAGTTTGCATGAATATCCACGAGTATCAGGCCAAGGCCCTTCTTCGCAGCTACGGCGCGCCCGTGTCCGATGGACGCGTGGTACTGAAGGCCGAAGACGCCAAAACCGCCGCCGGTGAGATGGACGGCCCCCTCTGGGTCGTCAAAGCACAAATCCACGCCGGTGGACGCGGCAAAGGCTCCTTTAAAGAGGCTGACGCGGGCGAAGCTGGCGGTGTCCGCCTCGCCAAATCCGTGGAAGAGGCCGCGACTGAGGCCAAGAAAATGCTCGGCCGCACGCTCGTCACGCACCAGACCGGCCCCGTGGGTAAGCAGGTGAACCGGATCTATATCGAAGACGGCTCCGGCATCGAGACCGAGATGTATCTGGCACTGCTCGTCGACCGCCAGACCTCCCGCGTGTCCTTCGTCTGCTCGACTGAAGGCGGCATGGATATCGAAGAAGTCGCCGCCGCGACCCCCGAAAAAATCCTCTCCTTCTCCGTAGACCCCGCCTCCGGCTACCAAGCCTTCCACGGCCGCCGCATCGCATTCGCGCTGGGTCTGGAAGGCAAGCAGGTCAAGCAATGCGTCGGCCTGATGGGTCTGCTCTACAAAGCCTTCCTTGAGAAGGATATGGAGATGCTTGAGATCAACCCGCTCATCGTCACCGATGGCGGCGACCTCAAAGTGCTCGACGCCAAAGTCAGCTTCGACGGCAACGCGATCTACCGCCACGCCGACATCGCCGA